>JAAWHL010000036.1 GCA_022795855.1 Lawsonibacter sp. | reverse complement strand
TTTGTCCGAGGCAATAGCCAGCGGACACACCAGCACGAACAGGCTCCCGGCCACATAGATGACCGGCTCCTGGGTTCGTCTGGCGCACTTTTGGTGGAGGCGGGGAGAGTTGAACTCCCGTCCGAAAACACTTTCACAGGAACTTCTCCGGGCGCAGGCGGTTATTTTGGGCGGCGTTACCGCCCCGTTCCCCTCGGTCCAGGCAAGCCGTCACGCCTGGAGATTGGGTAAGCTTCATTGTTCATGGTATGGGCAAAGCTTACCATACGCACGTGCACCACTAAAACGACGCCTGATCCCGACTCGTGGTCCTTTCGGGTCAGACGGCCGCCTTTAATCAGGCAGCGTAAGCGTAGTTATCGTTGTTCTTTAATTTATAAAGAATGCCCGTTTTAAGGTGGTCGAGCACCACCGCCCGCTATTCCTGCTTCCGCGTCCCCGTCGAAACCGGTACGCCCCCGTATTGCGCCGGAGCAAAGTCTGCTCACCTTCGTTTCCCGCATAAGCGGAAAACTTTCTTTGCCCCATTGGTCCTCCTTTTGCGGAAACTCTGCTTACGCTGGGTTTTCCAACGCTGCACTTATCATTTCAGCGGATCGAGAGGAGTGCTCTGTCCGCGTGAAATCGGGTTAAATCTTCTCCGGATCCGGGTAATCTGTGCCCTGAGTATCCACAGTGACCTTCTTCATGCGCTGGGGCTCACGGGGGCGATCGTTCCAATCCCGCTTGGCGCAGACGATCCGATCCGCCGTCTCCATGCCCTCGGTAATTTTACCGAAAGCGGCATAGCCGCCGTCCAAATGGGGCGCCTTTTCTACCATGATAAAGAACTGACTTCCGGCGGAATCCGGGTCTGCGGCCCTTGCCATGGACAGCACACCCCGGTCATGCTCCAGGGTATTGTCAAACCCGTTCTGACTGAATTCACCCCGAATGGAGTAACCCGGTCCGCCGGTTCCGGTGCCCTGGGGGCAGCCGCCCTGAATCATGAAGCCGGGGATAACCCGGTGGAAAATCAGGCCGTCGTAAAAGCCCTTCTGCACCAAACTGATGAAATTGTTGACCGAATTGGGGGCAATGTCCGGATAGAGCTCCGCTTTCATGACACCGCCGTCCTCCATTTCAATCGTGACAATGGGATTGCTCATAACAATCAGCTCCTCATTTTTTGTGAGACTGCCGGAATCGACTAGCGTGCCCGGTCCTTCATGGCCCGGTCAATCTCCCGCTTGGCGTCCCGCTGGGCGGCGGACTGGCGCTTGTCGTAGAGCTTTTTGCCCTTAGCCAGGCCGAGTTCCAGCTTCACCCGTGCGTTTTTGAAATAGACGGCCAGGGGAATCAAAGCATAGCCGTCCTGCTTGATTTTGGCGAACAGCCGCAGGATTTCCCGCTTGTGCATCAGAAGGCGGCGGGGGCGGCGGGGGTCCTTGTTGAAGATGTTCCCCTTTTCATAGGGGCTGATGTGCATTCCAAGGACGGACAGCTGCCCGTCCTTGATGATACAGAAGGAGTCCTTCAGGTTCACGTTCCCCAGGCGGATGGATTTAACCTCGGTGCCTGCGAGGGCAATGCCGGCCTCGAACTTCTCTTCAATAAAATAGTCGTGGTAAGCCTTGCTGTTTTTTGCTGCGATTTTGACGGGCTCTTTTCCGGCCATGAGGCGCCTCCTTCCCGAGGATAATCTGCATAGATTATTAGTATACCACACCGCGGCGCAAACCGCAAGCAAAATATGGGAAATATTAGGAGTTAAATGCAAAAAATCTAAATTTCTTTTTTGTACATGATCTATAAAAACAGTTCAAGACCCTGAATGCCTGCCCCTGGGCAGGCTCCATCAGCACCTGCGCGGCACAACTTGCCTCCAAATTTTCAAATGAGATATTTCCGCGGCCCAATTTGCGGCATACCCAGACGGCCCTGCGCATATAGTGGGACCAGCAAACAATAGGGGTGTGTTTACCATGCAGACAAGCTGGAATGAGAATCGAATTACGCTGCACGGCCGGGTGGCTGAGGCGCCCGGCGTCTCTCACGTGAACCACGGGGAGACTTACTATCTGTTTCCGCTGACGGTGTGCCGTCTGTCCGGGGCTGAGGACCGGCTTAACGCGGTAATCCCGGAGAGCCTGCTGCTGCGCAGTCCTCTTGCGGCGGGGGATGAGGTGAGCCTGTGGGGGGAGGTGCGCTCCTTCAACAACAAGAGCGGCCTGGGCAGCCGCCTTGTCATCACGGTCTTTGTCCGGGAGCTGCGCCGGGAGCAGGCCGAGGACGAGAACACGCTGGAGCTGGCCGGAACGCTGTGCAAGCCGCCGGTTTACCGCCGCACGCCTCTGGGGCGGGACATCTGCGACATGATGCTGGCGGTGAACCGGCGCTACGGCCGGACGGACTATCTGCCCTGCATTGCCTGGGGGACGCTGGCCCGCCGGTGCGGCGGGCTGGACGTAGGCAGTGCGCTGGCCGCCGAGGGGCGTCTTCAGAGCCGGGTGTACACCAAGCGGATTGGGGAGGAGAACCAGGAGCGGACCGCGTTTGAAATCTCCATCATGTCCATGGAGGTGCTGGAGCGCACCCAGCTTCAGGAGGGAGCCTGGACCTTCCCCCGGAGGGCGGAGGCGGTGCTGTAGCGCCGCCCCTGCCTCCTGCGCTACCGCTTTCCGGCGGAGAACCGGGCCGCCTCCTTTACCCAGTCCATCAGCTCGCTGTCAATCTCCTCCGGCCCGGCGATGAGCACGTGGTGGGTCCACCGGTTGGGGTAGGGCTCCACGGCCGCGTCGATGCGGGAGGACCGGACCCGGCGGGACAGGCCGAAGGTGACGGTCAGCCAGGTTTCGGGCCGGTCCCCGGCCCTGCGCACCGGCAGGAAGGAGACGGCGGCAAAGACGCGCCGGTTGAGAAATGTAATCTGGGTCTTCTGCACCTTCAGCCGTGCCTCCTCAATCTCCCCCAGCACCCGGCCCTCGAAGGCCCGGTAGATGGGGAGCGCCTCCCGGTGGCGGTCAAAAAAGAGCAGAACGTCCGCATTCATGGACAGCAGGCCTCCTTTTTCAATTTGTTTGACTATACCACATCATTTCCGACCGGGCAAGAAAAACGTTGTCCGGCTCTTGTCAAAACGGGAAAAATGGTTATAATGGAACTGGAACGCAAACTATGTGCGGGGGAGGTTCTATGCGCGCGGATGTAATTGTACTGGGCGGCGGTCCGGCGGGGCTGGCCGCAGCGGCGGCCCTTCGGGGCCGGAACAAGGACGTGCTGGTGGTGGGAAACGACTGGAGGGACAGCCCTCTGGCCAGAGCGGAGCGGGTGGACAACTATCTGGGCCTGCCCGGTCTGACGGGGCGGGAGCTGCTGGAGCGTTTTCATGCCCACGTCCGGGAGATGGGGGCGCAGGTGCTCACCGGGCGGGTCATCTCCCTGATGGCCTGGGACGGGTTCGCCGTCACCGCAGGCAGCGAGACCCACCAGGGGACCGCCCTGGTGCTGGCCCAGGGCGCGGTCCGCCAGGCCAGGCTGCCCGGCGAGGAGGAGTATCTGGGCCGGGGCGTCAGCTACTGCGCCACCTGCGACGGGATGCTCTACCGGGGCAGGCGGACGGCGGTCGTGGGCCTGAGCAAGGACGCGCCCCGGGAGGCCAACTACCTGAAGAGCCTGGGCTGTCAGGTGGTCTACATCTCTCCCGCTCCGGCGGAGGGCCTGGACCCGGAGATTCCCCAGGTCCGGGCGCGGCGGCCGGAGATTCGGGGCGGGGATACGGTCACGTCCCTGAGCGCGGACGGGACGGATATCCCCTGCCAGGGGGTGTTCATCCTGCGTCAGGCGGTGGCCCCCGCCGACCTGCTGCCCCAGCTGGAGATGCGGGAAGGGTTTCTCCGGGTGGACCGCTCCATGGCCACCAGCGTGCCCGGCGTGTTCGCCGCGGGGGACTGTACCGGCGCGCCGCTTCAGGTGGCCAAGGCGGTAGGGGAGGGGCACATTGCCGGGCTCTCGGCGGCCGACTATGTAGAACAAAAGAAAAAGCAGTAGAAAGGAAGAGATTCAATATGGCGCTGGTGCATTTCAGTCAGGAAGGCTTTGACAAGGCGGTCTCCTCCGGGGCGCTGGTTGCGGTGGACTTCTGGGCCGCCTGGTGCGGCCCCTGTCAGATGCTGGGTCCGGTGATTGACAAGCTGGCTCAGGAATATGAGGGAAGGGCCGTGGTGGGCAAGGTGGACGTGGACCAGGAGCAGGAGCTGGCCATCCGCCACGGCGTGATGAGCATTCCCACCATTATTTTTTTCAAGGACGGGCAGGAGCTTGAGCGCCGGGTGGGCATCGCTCCCGGCGTGGACCCCTTCCAGGACCTCTCGGGCGTACTGGACAGGAATATGTGAGCATACAGCAGACTGACCCTTTTTGCGCAGGCCCCGGGCTCTTCTGCGGGCCGGGAAGCGTGGAGCGCGGGCAGGCGTACCGGACCCTTGGCAGCGGTCCGGTACGCCTGCCCTCATTTCCGACAAACGGCGCAGTCCAATCAGCAAAGCTGTTTTTTGGCAGGCAGAGCCTGCCGGCCCATAAAGTGCGCTGCTTTTTCCAGCGCCCCAGCCGGCCGCCGCATTGGGTTAGGCCTTGTTTGAAAAATGGAAATAGGACCAAACGCGGAGGGTTTTGCTGCCGGACGAGGCCGATTTTTCGCAGGAATCCTGGATGTCTTTCCAGAAAAATCGGGGAAGTATGGCGGCAAAAGACCTGCCGGTTGGGCGTATTGGCAATTTTCAAACAGGCCCTAACTTCTGCGGCCGCTTTTTTTGCGCATTTTAGGCAGTCCCCTCTTGACATTCCCCCTGCTGGAGGGTGTACAGTGGCGCTGAATCCAGGGGAGGGCGGCGGAGCGGCGGAAAACTTAATGTGATTTTAATGCACCTTTTGAAAAATCCTAACATACCTTTTGTATCCTAGAGGATAGCCTTGCGGGATAGAAATGTAAACGTTTTTTTAACTCCGGTTTCCCCCGCTTGACAGGGCGGACGGCCCCGGCTATACTATGTGACAACCTGTCACATTTTAGAGGGGGGGTCCCTTTGCCCAGCGCCACCTTTTTCCATCTGCCCCAGGCAAAGCAGGAAAAGCTGCTGCTGGCCGCCCGGGCGGAATTCACCCAGGCAGCCTACGACGCCGCCTCCATCAACCGCATCATCCGCCGGGCGGGCATCCCCCGGGGCAGCTTTTACATGTACTTTCGGGACAAGGAGGATCTGTTCCGCTATCTGCTGGAGCAGGACCTGCGGCTGGCGGCGAGGGTGTTGGAGGACAACCTGGAGCGGGAGGGGGGCGACCTGTTCGCCGCCTTCCGGGCGCTGTTCGACCACGTGGCCAGCCGCTGGGAGGAGCCCAGGGTGCAGGAGCTGGCCGCGGTTCTGCGGCTCAACGCCGGGTCGCAGCAGGGACCCCTGCTGCGGTCCATCAGTCCTCCGGAACTGATGGAGCCGGTTCTGGCCCGGATCGACCGCTCCCGGCTGTCCCTGCGGCGGAAGGAGGATTTGGAGGAGATGCTGGAGATCCTTCTCGGCGTCACCCTGGCCTCTCTGTGCGCCGCCGCCTGCCGGGACCCGGAGCAGGTGCGGGAGCACTACCTCGCCAAGCTGGATATCCTCAGCCGGGGAATGTCGGCCCGGCAAGAAATCGCAAAAGGAGTATAGACCATGGAAACTGCACAGATGACCCAACCGCAATCCCCTCAGGCACCCCAGGAGGGGCCGGTCTTTCAGGCCCCGAAAAAGAAACGGAAATGGCTCAAGCGGCTGATAATTCTTCTGGCCGTACTGGCGGTGCTGTTCTTCGTGGTAATCCGCCCCATGCTGGGGGCGGGCCAGGCCATGATGTCCATGGCCTACCTGAACCAGGAGGCCCAGGTGCGGGACATGACCGTGTCGGTCAGCAGCACCGGCACCGTCACCCCCATCGACTCCTACAAGGTGACCGCCCTGGTCACCGGCGAGGTGCTCTCCGCCCCCTTTGAGGAGGGGGAGCAGGTGGAAAAGGGCGCGCTCCTCTACCAGATTGAGGCCAACGACGCCCAGACCGCCGTGGCCCAGGCCGAGCTGGCGGTGCGCCAGGCCCAGCTGTCCTATCAGAACGCCTCGGACAGCATCAACCCCAGCGCGTCCGGCTCCGGCGTGGTGCAGAGGCTGTATGTGAAGCAGGGGGACATGATTTCTGCGGGAAGCCCCATTGCGGACATCGGGGACACCTCCACCATGACCCTGACCGCCGCCTTCCACAGCGCCGATGCCAAAAACCTGTACATAGGCCAGCAGGCCCTGGTGACGGTGGACGGCACGCTGGAGACCCTGACGGGCACCATCGAGTCGGTCTCCGGCGCGGACGAGGTGGGCCCCGGCGGCGCCCTGCTGCGGCAGGTAAAGCTGCGGGTGTCCAACCCCGGCGCGCTGACCGCCTCCACCAGCGCCACCGTCACCGTGGGCGACATCGACTGCGCCGCCGGCGGCGTCTTCGAGCCCAACCTGCAGCAGACCATTGTCTCCATGGCCGGCGGCGAGGTGGCCGCCCTCCACGTGTCGGTGGGGTCCCGGGTCAGCTACGGCACCGTCCTGGCCACCCTGGGCGGGACCTCCGCCGGCAGCACCCTGGAAAACGCGGCCATCGCCCTGGAAAACGCCCAGCTCTCCCTCCAGCGGGCCCAGGACGCCATGGACAACTACCAGATTACCGCCCCCATCTCCGGCACGGTGATTGAGAAGAACTTCAAGGCGGGGGACACCATCGAAAACGCGTCCCTCACCGCCGCCGGGGGCAATCTGGCGGTCATCTACGACATGTCCACCCTGACCTTCGAGATGCGCATTGACGAGCTGGACATCAACAAAATCCAGGTGGGCCAGGAGGTGACCATCACCTCCGACGCGGTGGAGGGGGCCTCCTTCTCCGGCGTGGTGGACAAGGTGAGCATCAACGGCACCACCGTCAGCGGCCGCACCACCTACCCCATCACGGTGAACATCCTGGACCCCGGGGAGCTGAAGCCCGGCATGAACGTCTCCGCCGACGTGATTGTGGAGCGGGTGGGGGAGGTGCTCTCCGTCCCTGTGGAGGCGGTGAACCGGGGCAGCGAGCGGCCCTATGTCCTGGTAGCCGGGGCCAAGGCCGTGGACAAGGACGGCAATCTCACCGACCCCACCGCGCTGGAGCGGCGGGAGGTCACCCTGGGCCGCAACGACGAGAGCTACATTGAGATTCTGGACGGCCTGGAAGCGGGCGAGAAGGTCTACTGGCTCAACGAGGTCAGCAATCCCTTCGCCATGATGATGGGATAACGGTGGCCGCGTATGGTACATCTGATTGAGTTTAAGCGGGTATACAAGATATACCAGATGGGAGACACCGCCGTCCACGCCCTGGACGGGGTGAGCCTCTCCATCGACAAGGGGGAGTTTGTGGCCATCGTGGGCCAGTCCGGCTCGGGCAAGTCCACCGCCATGAACATCATCGGCTGCCTGGACGTGCCCACCCAGGGGCAGTATTTTCTGGGCGGCGTGGACGTATCCACTATGGACGACGACCAGCAGGCCGAGATACGCAACAAGATGCTGGGGTTTATCTTCCAGCAGTACAACCTGATCCCCAAGCTGAACGTGCTGGAAAACGTGGAGCTGCCCCTGCTGTACGCCGGGGTGCCCGAGCGGGAGCGCAGGGAGCGGGCCCGTGCCGCGCTGGGCCGGGTGGGGCTGGAGGACAAGTGCAAAAACCTGCCCAGCCAGCTGTCCGGCGGCCAGCAGCAGCGGGTGTCCATCGCCCGGGCCCTGGCAGGCGATCCGTCGGTGATTCTGGCCGACGAGCCCACCGGCGCCCTGGACTCCCGCACCGGCCGGGAGGTGCTGGGCTTTCTGAAAAAGCTGAACCGGGAGGGGGACACGGTGGTGCTCATCACCCACGACAACTCCATCGCCGTGAAGGCCGACCGAATTATCCGCCTCCAGGACGGCCGGATTATCTATGACGGCGACGCCCACGACCCCCAGGCCGTGGTCCAGCCCACCCTGTCCGGGGATGAGGACGAGGAGGTGATGCACTGATGGAAATCAAGCAGTCCTTCCTTCTGGCCGTCAAGTCCCTGGCCACCAGCAAGGTGAGAGCCCTTTTGACCATGCTGGGCATTATCATCGGCGTGGCGGCGGTGATTGTCATCATCTCCCTGGGCGACGGGATGCAGAAGCTGATGAACGACCAGTTTGAATCCCTGGGCGCCAACCTGATTCAGGTATCCGTGTGGGACTACGGCTCCTCCCGCAGCGTCTCCCCCGACGACATGTTCCGGCTGGTGGAGAGCAACCCGGACTATCTGAAGGCGGTCAGCCCCTATGTCCAGGTCCAGGGGGTCTCGGTGCGCTCCGCCCGGGAGGCCTTCACCCCGAAAACCATCCTGGGCGCCAGCGAGGATTACACCTCCATCCGGGGCATGACCCTCTCCCAGGGGCGGTTTCTCCAGTATGTGGACGTGCTGCGCCAGCAGATGGTGTGCGTGATCGGGTCCTACTTGGACAAGGAGTACTTTGACGGCCAGGCCCTGGGCCAGGCCCTGGGCATCGGCGGGTACACCTATACCATCGTAGGGGTGCTCAGCGAGTCGGCCGAATCCCGCAAGGGCACCGACGACGACCAGATCATCATCCCCTACACCAACGCCATGCGCCTGGCGGGCAGCCAGGTGGCCGCCTATATGCTCACCGGGGCCAGCAAGGACACCGCCTCCATCTCCCGGGGCATCATTGAGAAGATGCTCAACAAGGTCTACGGCAGCGACGACTACTACATGGTCATGACCTCGGCGGAGATGCTGGATATGATGAATTCCATGATGAGCACCATGATGGTGGTTCTGGTAGCCATTGCCGCCATCTCCCTGCTGGTGGGCGGCATCGGCATTATGAACATCATGCTGGTGTCCGTGTCCGAGCGCACCCGGGAGATTGGCATCCGAAAATCCCTGGGGGCCAAGCGGAAGGACATCCGCAGCCAGTTTATCATTGAGGCGGGCACCACCTCCGCCATCGGCGGGGTCATCGGGATCCTCTTCGGCCTGCTGATGGCCAACGCCGCCGGAGCGCTGATCGGCGGCATGGACGGGGCGGAGGGCTTTGCCGCGGTGCCCTCCCTGACGGCCATCTCGGTGGCCTTCGGCGTGTCCGTGGGGGTGGGGGTCCTCTTCGGCTACCTGCCCGCCAACAAGGCCGCTAAGCTCAACCCCATCGACGCGCTCCGGTACGACTGAGACAGCTAAGAATTTTTGGCGTATGGATGAGCATTACAACCGACACGAAAAAGGAAGGGATGCAGTGATATGAGACGAACTCGCTTTATGGCTGCGGCGCTGGCCGCCGCACTGGCCGTCGGGCTGTGCCTGCCCGCCTCCGCCGTGAAGGCGGTGTCCGAGGAGGAGGCCGCCCAGGTGGTGGGCGCACTGAACATCATGGTAGGCGACAGCAGCGGCAGCCTGAACCTGGGCCGGAACGTGACCCGGGCGGAATTCATCACCATGGCCGTCAAGGCCAGCCCCCAGGGGGATCAGGTGGGCGAGGCCGCCACCTCCCCCTACCCCGACGTGCCCAGAAGGCACTGGGCGGCCGGCTATGTGGAGGCCGGCGTGCGCTCCGGCCTGATTTCCGGCTATCTGGACGGAACCTTCCGCCCCGACAACACCATCACCCTGGCCGAGGGGGTCACCGTGGCCCTGAAGCTGCTGGGCTACTCCGGCAGCGACTTCTCCGGGGCCTTCCCCACCGCCCAGATGGCCATGTACCGCAGCCTGGGGCTGGACACCAATCTGGCCGGGCGGACCGCCTCCAGCGTCATGACCCGCCGGGACTGTATGTATCTGTTTTACAACCTGCTGTCGGTGAAGAACAAAGCCGGCCAGCCCTACCTGAACACGCTGGGCTACAGCCTGAACGCCGCCGGCGAGGTGGACCGGGTGGCCCTGCTGGGCCAGGTGATGGAGGGCCCCATTCTGGCCGACGGGAATGCCTGGCGCAGTCAGATCCCCTTTGACCTGGCGGGGGTCAGCGTCTACCGGGCCAATACCCCCTCCTCTCTGGACTCCATCCGGGACGGCGACCTGATTTACTGGAACGAGGGGATGCGCCGCCTCTGGGTCTACCGGGACCGCATCACCGGCACCGTTCAGTCGGTCTCGCCCTCCCCCTCCAATCCCACGGCGGTGGTGGTGGCGGGGCACAGCTACCCCATTGAGACCGATGCCGCCGCCTATGCCCTGTCCGACCTGGGCGGCTTCCGCCAGGGGGACACCGTCACCCTGGTCCTGGGCCGCACCGGCGGCGCGGCCGCCGTGCTGGCCCCCAACCCCGGGGAGGGCAACAAAATCGGCATCGTCACCGCCGTCTCCCGGGACCAGTACACCGACGCCAATGGCCGGCCCTACACCGCCGACACCGTCACGCTTCAGGGGATCGACGGCCAGACCTACCGCTATGAGACAGGCGCCCGGGTGTACTCCGTGGGCGACGTGGTTCAGATGACCGCCGACGCCGACGGCAAAGCCGCCCTGAAGCGGGTGCAGAAGAACTCCCTCTCCGGCCGGGTGTCCGCTGACGGCGCCATGTTGGGCAATTACCCCCTGGCCCGGGATGTGGAAATTCTGGACACCTATGAGGACGTGGGCGTGCGGGTGTTCCCCAGCCGCCTGGCCGGCGTTCACCTCACCAAGGAGATGGTCCACTACTACTCCCTGAACCCCCAGGGGGAGATCCAGCAGCTGATCCTCAACGACGCCACCGGCGACATGCACCGCTACGGCATTGTCACCAGCGTCCAGGATCTGTCCTCCTATATGAACGTCATGGTCAACTACACCATGGACCTGTCCGGCCAGACCGTGGTCCTGTCCGGCACCACCAAGTACCCGGTGGACGCGGGCCCCTGTGTGATCAAGGGCGACCCCAGCGACCCGGACGTGTTTACCCAGCTGAAGTCCACCGCGGTGGACCGGATCAGCGAAAATGTGGTCATCGCGGGCAGCCAGAGCTTCGCCGTGCTGGACAGCACCCTGGTCTATGAGTACCGGGACGGCCGGTACTACCTGTCCAACCTGGACCGCCTCAACGACGGGGCCCACACCCTGACCGCCTGGTACGACAAGGCCCCCAGCCAGGGCGGCGGCGTGCGGGTCATCATCGGCAAAACAAAATAGTGCGCGGCATCCCAGCGCCCCGGCGGGGAATTCCCCGCCGGGGCCGCCCTGTAAAAGGGGCGGCGGGCCGCATGTTTTGGCCATTCTGGGGAACACTGGCAAAGTGGCATAAATTTTCTTTTCCTGCCGGGAAAAAACCGTGAAGTTGACCATTTACAACCAATGAAAAGTTTGTTAAAATATTGACAATAAATCGTTAAATATTTAACGATTTGGGGGCCTTGGGCAAAACCCGGCTGGCCCGGGCCCCGGAGAGAAAAAGAATCGGGATTTTTCCCATTCAAGCGGAAGGAGTTCATCAAACTATGGCAAAAGAAAATGTGACCCCGGCGGAAAACGGAACCGACGGCTTCAACGCCATGCTGAAACGGGTACGCGCGGCCCAGCGGATTTTTGCCGCCTATACTCAGGAGCAGGTGGACACCATCTTCAAGGCAGCCGCCGTGGCGGCCAACCAGGCCCGCATTCCCTTGTCCAAGATGGCCGTGGAGGAGACCGGCATGGGCATTGTGGAGGATAAGGTCATCAAGAACCACTTTGCCGCCGAGTATATCTACAACGCCTATAAGGACACCAAAACCTGCGGCGTCGTGGAGGAGGACCCCGCCTACGGCGTGAAGAAGCTGCTGGAGCCTGTGGGTGTAGTGGGCGCGGTCATTCCCACCACCAACCCCACCTCCACCGTTATCTACAAGGTTCTGCTGGCCCTGAAGACCCGCAACGGCATCATCATCAGCCCCCACCCCCGCGCCAAGGGCTGCACCGTGGCGGCGGCCAAGCTGCTGCTGGACGCCGCGGTGGCCGCCGGCGCGCCCCAGGACATCGTGGGCTGGATTGAGCAACCCAGCCTGGAGCTGACCAGCCTGCTGATGGCCAACGTGGACGTGATTCTGGCCACCGGCGGCCCCGGCATGGTGAAGGCCGCCTACTCCTCCGGCAAGCCCGCCATCGGCGTGGGTGCGGGCAACGTCCCCGCCGTCATTGACGACAGCGCCGACGTTCAGCTGGCCGTCAACTCCATCATCCACTCCAAGACCTTCGACAACGGCGTGGTGTGCGCCTCCGAGCAGAGCGTCATCGTCCTGGACAAGGTGTACAATCAGGTGAAAAAGGAGTTCGCCGACCGGGGCTGCTACATCCTCAAGGGCGAGGAGACCGACAAGGTGCGCAAAACCATCCTGATTGACGGATCCCTCAACGCCGCCATTGTGGGCCAGCCCGCCGGGAAAATCGCCAAAATGGCCGGCGTGAACGCCCCCGAGAACGCCAAAATCCTCATCGGCGAGGTGGACAGCGTGGACCTGTCCGAGGAGTTCGCCCACGAGAAGCTCTCCCCCGTGCTGGCCATGTACCATGTCAAGAGCTTTGACGAGGCCCTGGACAAGGCCGATAAGCTCGTATCCGACGGCGGCTACGGCCACACCGCCTCCGTCTACCTCAACCCCGTCACCCAGAAGGGGAAGCTGGAGGCCTTCGCCCACCGGATGAAGACCTGCCGCATCCTGGTCAACACCCCCTCCTCCCAGGGCGGCATCGGCGACCTGTACAACTTCAAGCTGGCCCCTTCCCTGACCCTGGGCTGCGGGTCCTGGGGCGGCAACTCGGTCAGCGAGAACGTGGGCGTCAAGCACCTTTTGAACATCAAAACCGTGGCTGAGAGGAGAGAGAACATGCTCTGGTTCCGCGCACCCCAGAAGGTATATTTCAAGAAGGGCTGCCTGCCCGTAGCCCTGCGGGAGCTGAAGGAGGTTTACGGCAAGAAGAAGGCCTTTATTGTCACCGACCAGTTCCTCTACGCCAACGGCTACGCCAAGCCCGTCACCGACAAGCTGGATGAGATGGGCATCGCCTACGACGTATTCTACGACGTGGCCCCCGACCCCACCCTGGCCTGCGCCAAGGCGGGCGCGGAGCGGATGCGCGCCTTCGGCCCCGACTGCATCATCGCCATCGGCGGCGGCTCCGCCATGGACGCCGGTAAAATCATGTGGGTCATGTACGAGCACCCCGAGGCCGACTTCATGGATATGGCCATGCGCTTTGTGGACATCCGCAAGCGGGTGTATACCTTCCCCAAGATGGGCGAGAAGGCCCTCTTCGCCGCCGTGCCCACCTCCGCCGGCACCGGCTCGGAGGTCACCCCCTTCGCCGTCATCACCGACGAGCGCAGCGGCGTGAAGTACCCCCTGGCCGACTACGAGCTGATGCCCAACATGGCCATTGTGGACGCGGACATGATGATGAACGCCCCCAAGGGCCTGACCTCCGCCTCCGGCATCGACGCTGTCACCCACGCCCTGGAGGCCTACGCCTCCATGATGGCCACCGACTACACCGACGGCATCGCCCTGCGCTCCCTCCAGATGGTCTTCGAGTACCTGCCCCGGGCCTATGACAACGGCCCCAACGACCCCGTGGCCCGGGAGAAGATGGCTAACGCCGCCACCATGGCCGGCATGGCCTTCGCCAACGCCTTCCTGGGCGTGTGCCACTCCATGGCCCACAAGCTGGGCGCCTTCCACCACCTGCCCCACGGCGTGGCCAACGCCCTGATGATCTGCCACGTGCTGCGCTTCAACGCCGCCGAGGTTCCCGCTAAGATGGGCACCTTCCCCCAGTATGACCACCCCCACACCCTGGCGCGCTACGCTCAGGTTGCCGACGCCCTGGGCATCAAGGGCAAGAACGACGAGGAGAAGCTGGAGAACCTGTGCGCCGCCATCGACGAGCTGAAGGCCCGCGTAGGCATCAAGGCCACCATCCGCGACTACGGCGTGGAGGAGAAGGACTTCCTGGCCACCCTGGACCAGATGGTGGAGCAGGCCTTTGACGACCAGTGCACCGGCGCCAACCCCCGCTACCCCCTGATGAGCGAAATCAAGGATATGTACCTGAAGGCCTACTACGGAAAGTAAAAAAACGGGGCCCGCTTCTCTCCAAAGAGAGAAGCGGGCCCCGTTTCAGCCGGTCGAAAAAGCCTGCCCTTGGGCAGGCTTTTCACCGTAAATGTACGCTTCATTGTAACACCTGCACAAAAAGCGGAGAGGCCCAGCCTCCCCGCTTGACCGGGACAGAGCCCTAAATGTGCATGACACCCAGACCGCAGCGCTCATGGCTGGTCATAGGATGGATGGCGGATTCTCCGAAAATGGCCACGGCAATCCAGTGCTGCTTGCGGACAATGGCCAGCTTTACCGCCAGATTGGCCTCGGAGGACAAGTTGATAATTGCGCCCCGCTTGGCCTCGTCGGCAGCGTGGAGCAGCGCGTGGATTTCATAGGGGAGTTTTTCAATCAGCCCCCCGTTCATCGCTGCGCCCAGCACTGCGCGGCCCACCTTGTCCTGAAAATCCCGCTTGGTGCTGCCCCCTACCTCTGTGACCACTACCCGCAGGCCTTGTTCCAGATACTCCTGCTTCAGGGCGGCCTCTTCGGCAATTGTGCGGCTCATGGCCAGACGCAGCGCACAGTAACCGATCCCATCGGAGTAGGCTTGCCCGGCGGCGCTCCGCAATTCCATGGCGGTTCCTCCCTTCCCGGATTTGCTGGGAACAGCATAGCACACCCCGTAAAAATCCGCAAGAGCGGATTTTTACGGGGTGCGTCCGCCCTTCCTGGACGCAGCTGACGGGTTATAAAGCCAAGCAATATTCGCGCCTGCCAAAAAAACTTGCTTTTTCATTGTTGGCGTGTTATCATGGGGAATATCGGGCATCCGGGTGTAGTTCAGCTGATAGAACGCGCGGTTTGGGACCGCGAGGCTCGTGGGTTTGAACCCCACCACTCGGACCACGCCGGAGCAAAGTCCGCTTTGCTCCGGCGCTTTTTTGCAAAGACGCCATCCGCTCCGCTCCCTGTCGCCCCGCCCCAAAATTCCCGCCAATGGTCTGTTTCTGTCTTTGCCGAAAACTGGGCCCGATAGGAACTTCCTCGCTTTCCGCTGCGGCTCGCGCCGGAAGGGGAGCGGGTCCTGTTGCAGTCGGGCTGGCTTCTGCGGAAACCTATTGACAGTCCGGCTTTCCAGACCCTATAATAGATATGATCTCCCGGATAAAGAGAAACGCGGACTTGACACAATCATATTGAGGTGGAAAGAGATGAAAAGCATTCGGAAAAAAATCACAGTATGTTTGATGACAACCGTCTTAACCGCTTTGGTTGCGGTGGGGGTGGCCAGCAGCGCCCTGAGCTATCGGAGCACGGTCACCACTGTAGAACAGATGATGCGTGAAACGGCAGTGCTGGCGGCCCAGCGCATTGAGCAGGAGCTGACCGCGTACAAGAACGTAGCCATGGACACCGGCTGCATTCCACAGCTGTCTGACGATGATGCGTCGCAGGCGGAAAAGCGCGCCATTATTGACGAGCGCGTGGCCATGCACGGCTTTCAGCGCGGCAACATCATCGGCGCCGACGGCATCAGCGTTCTCGACGGCAAGGACTATTCGGACCGGGAATATGTAAGGCAGGCTATGCAGGGTAACGTTTACGTCTCCGAGCCGCTGGTCAGTAAGGTTACCGGCGAGCTGTCCATCATGGTGGCCGCACCCCTTTATGCGAACGGGAACCATGGGAGCGATATCGTGGGCGTGGTCTATTTTGTGCCCCCGGAAACTTTCCTGAATGATATTGTCTCCTCCATCCAGGTCGGGGAGAACTGCCGGGCCTATATGATCAATAAATCCGGAGACACCATCGCCGATATCACGCTGGAGACCATCACCACCCAGAATATCGAGCAGGAGGCTCAGAGCGACTCCTCCCTGAAAAGCCGGGCTGTTCTCCATGCGGCCATGCGCCAGGGCAAAACCGGCTTTGGGTCCATCCGCGCCGACGACGGCCCCCGTTTCCTGGCCTACGCCCCCGTGGGCGGCACTGACGGCTGGAGTCTGGCTGTCGCCGCGCCCAAATCCAACTACCTGGCGGATACATACTTCGGCATCCTCATCAGCGTTCTGGTGATTGCGGTTTCCATCATAGCGTCCATTGTGGTGGCCCTGAAGCTGTCCAGCAACATCAGCGTGCCCATGCGGGCCTGCGCCGCGCGGATGAAGCTGCTGGTAGAGGGCGACCTGAAGTCGCCCGTCCCCCTGGCCACCGGCCAGGACGAGACAGCGGAGCTGACCCGCTCCACTGCGGCCATGGTGACGGGCCTGAACACCATCATTGCTGACATCGGCTATCTGCTGAAGGAAATGGCCAACAAGAATTTTGACATCCAATCTGCCCACCGGGAGGCCTATGTAGGCGGGTTCCAGAGCATCCTTCTGTCCATGCGCACCCTGAAGCTGGAGCTGAGCGGCACCATGCGGCAGATCAATTCTGCCGCCGGCCAGGTCTCCTCGGCCAGCGGCCAGGTGTCCACCGGCGCCCAGACGCTGAGCCAGGGCTCCATGGAGCAGGCCAGCTCGGTCGAGCAGCTGGCAGCCACCATCAACGATATCTCCGCCAGCGCCCAAAAAACCTCCGCAGCCGCAGAGGAGGCGGGCCGGTTCGTGGGCCTGGCCGGCGCTCAGCTCGGTACCAGCGTGGAGCACGTCAAGGAACTGAACGCCGCCATGGAGCGCATATCCAGCTCCTCGGAAGAGATTTCCAAAATTATTGCGGCCATTGAGAATATCGCGTTCCAGACCAATATCCTGGCGCTGAACGCGGCTGTGGAGGCCGCCCGCGCGGGCTCCGCCGGGAAGGGCTTTGCCGTGGTGGCCGACGAGGTCCGCAACCTGGCCGCCAAGTCCGACGAGGCCGCCAAGGCCACCAAGGAGCTGATTGAGGGCTCCATCGCATCCGTCACGGAGGGCAGCCAGGTGGTGAACCGGGTCACCGAATCTTTGGAGCGGACCAACGAACTGGCGGGTAACGTATCGGTCCAAATGAATGTGGTGGTGGAGGCCGTGGCGAACCAGACCTCCGCCCTGGCCCAGGTTACTGAGGGCATCGACCAGATCTCCTCCGTGGTGCAGACCAACAGCGCCACCGCCCAGGAGAGTGCCGCCGCCAGCGAGGAGCTGTCCGCCGAAGCAAACAGCCTGAAGCAGTTGGTGGACGGGTTTACTCTGGCTTCTGATTGACCCTCTGCATCTCTTCCCCGGCATAAGACATCCTGCGCTGACAAGCAAGATGCCGCCGGGGCGCCTCCAAACTCAGCCGCGAACCCGGGGGCGCCCGGCGGCCGAAGGGAAAAATCCCACCGGCACACGGCTTTCGGAAGATCCGGGAGCCGTGTGCCGGTGGGAATTTCTGAACTGGTGCGGATAGTGGGGGTCGAACCCACACGAATGTCTTCACAGGAACCTAAATCCTGCGCGTCTGCCAATTCCGCCATATCCGCTTATGCAAGCGGCGGGGACATCCCGCCGCTTTTTTATCTTAGCACGGACGCCCCCGGGTTGTCAACTGCGGCGCGGCACAGGGGCGGGGAAATCAATTTGGGAACTCACATGGCGGGGCGGCCCAGGGGCCGCCCCTGCCGCACAGGCGCTGCAATCCGGACGCTCCCGCCTCCGGCCTGCGTCTCGGCCTTAATGGGTTTCCTGGTCAAAAAACGCGTCAATTTTCTGTTTGATTTCCGCCGGCTTCAGGTACTTGAGCAAATACCCCGCCGGTTTCAGCGCAAGCAGCTTTTTGACCACCTCCGGGTCGCCCTGGCCGGTCAGGAAGACGACAGGGATATCGGCGAATTCCTTTTCCAGGCGGAGCATGGCCAAGGTCTGGCTCCCGTCGCACACCGGCATTTCATAGTCCAGCAGGACCAGGTCGGGGCGGTTCAGGGTGATGGTCCGGATGGCGGCCACGCCAGACTCGGCCAGGGCGACCTCGTAATCCTCGCTGAGGAGCTGCTTCATGCTGTGCCGGATGGTCATGGAGTCGTCCACGACCAGGATTTTCCGCTTCTGGTCGGCCGTATCCTGCCGCGCCCGCTTGCTCAGGTACTTTTCCACCTCATCCAGGGCGTTGTCGGGCTCAATGATCGAGCCGACGCCGTTTTGGAGCAGATGGGGCGCGATCACGCAGAAGGCGAAGTATCCCGCTCCGCCGGTATTGAACAGCAGGCTGGTCTGAGGCGTTTCCCGCCGGAATATTTTATGGAACTGTTCATAGGAGAGCAGGTTTTCCTCGGTCAGCTCCTGAGCGCTGATGGCCGGCAGCTCTTCCATGATGCGGTACACGAACTGCCGCGCGGTATATCTGGCGGCGTGGACCAGCATATTGTCCAGCTTGCCGGACTGCAGGCCCATGATCTTCCCCACGGTATTGACCAGCAGCTTCTCCTCAAAGACAAGGAGAATTTCCTGCCTTTTTTCCTCCCCCTTTGAGCCGTAGACCAGACGGTAGTAAACGCCCTTCCCGAATTTTTCCCCGTTGTAGGCGTCGCTGATTAGCTGGGACTCCAGCTGGAACATCTCAAAGACCAGCTGGGCGACGACCTGCTTGATGGCGCTGAGCTGCTCCCTCGGGAGGAGATGCTCCCACTTTCCCGAGCCCTTCCCGACGATAGCCTGGTCCTCCATCAGCGTGTGGCCCACCAGCCACCCGGCGCAGACGCCCAGAAAGTGCTCCACCGCGTCGGGCGCGTAGTCGGTCCGCTCCAGCTCCTCCTCCAGGGCGGGGAGGGTGTTCTCGCGAAATCCCCGGTGGATCGCCTGGTGCTCCGCCAGCCCCGCGTAGCCGATGGACGCCATATAGGCCTCCTCATCCGCGAAATGCTTCGTGGCGTGTCCCTTAAAGTATTTGATTCCCTCCTGGCAGGTCCACTGACTGTCTTTTTCCTCCTCCCGGAAACGAAAGAGCTTGTTGATGATTTTGAACAGCCGCTGATGTTCCTGATCGATAATCTCCACGCCAAGATTGTATTCCTCCTGCCATGAGAATCGGTCGTCCATGATAAACTCCTCCCTTGCCGCAGGCTAAGCGAGCCCTGCGCGTAACATTTCAATTTATTATACAACACATGAGCCGGGCGGCGCAATCTCAATTGTCACCAAATTTTGGCGCGCCGCAGGCCCGGCCGGAACAGCTTCTTATTGTCTCCTCTTGCAATTCTCCCGGCCGTACAGTATAATAACTTATCATATCGCATCACGACCCTTTCATCCGCACCCATCCGGGAGCGCCGCGCGGGCGGGCTGAGACGCCGGTTCCGCGCAGGCCTTCCGAGCCTAAGGAGGCCCTTATGCGAAAGCGCACCGTTGCCGTCATGGGTCTGCTGACCCTGATTCTGGGATTCCTGCTGGGCAGCGTGTTTCCTCAAAGCCGTCTGCCCTGGGGGGTGGAGGAGCCGGACGGCACACGCGCCTCTGCCGTGTTTCTTCCCGAGCCGCCCCCGTCGCCGGGGGAAAGCAGTTCCTCCGCCGATACGGAGCAGTCCGAGGAAAAGCCCGCCCTGAACCCCAAAGAGAACTTCCCCCTGCTGAACGCCGCCTGCGCCGTGGTGCGGCTGATTCAGCAGCGGAACTACGCCGGCCTGTCCGCCTACGTCCACCCGGACCGCGGGCTGACCCTGACCCCCTACTCCACGGTCAACCCGGTGGACGACCTGACCTTCACCGCGGCCCAGGTGGCGGCCTTCGGCCAGGACGGGAACCGGTACACCTGGGGGCTGGTGCCCGGCACCGGCGAACTGATTCAGATGACGCCGGAGGAGTTTTTCTCGGCCCATCTGGCCGTTTCCGACTACACCCAGGCCTCCCGCATCGGCGTGGACCAGGTGAACATCAGCGGAAACGCCCTGGAAAACGTGGCCGAGGCCTATCCCGGATGCCGGTTTGTGGACTTCACCTGTCCCGGCAGCGGGGCGGCCAATCAGGGCCAGGACTGGAGCGCCCTGAAGCTGGTGTTCCTGCCCGAGCAGGACCACTGGCTGCTGGTGGGGCTGGTCCACAGCCAATGGACGGTATGATTAAAAGGATGATTTTCCCATGAAAATTGTAATTATCGGCACCGGCAAGGTGGGCTACACCCTGGCCGAGCAGCTGGTGAAGGAAAACCACGACGTGACCATTATGGACACCCTGGAGGACGCTCTGCGCCGGGCGGCCGACGCCCTGGACGTGATGGCCGTCCGTGGAAACGGGGTATCCTCCTCCGCCCTGCTGGAGGCCGGCGCGGGGGATGCCGACCTGCTGGTGGCCGCCACCAGCTCCGACGAGGTGAATATGGTCTGCTGCCTGACCGCCAAGAATCTGGGGGCCCGGTACACCATCGCCCGCATCCGCAACCCGGAGTACAACGCCAGCATCCGGGAGCTGCGGGAGAACCTGTCCATCGACATGGTCATCAACCCGGAAAACGCCACTGCGGTGGAAATCTCCCGCCTGCTGCGCTTCCCCTCCGCCGCCAATATCGACACCTTCTGCCGGGGGCGGGTGGAGCTGATGGGCTTCCGCCTTCAGGAGGGGGACTTTGTGGTGGGCAGGCCGCTCCACGCCCAGTCGGCCCAGGTAAAGCGGCTGTCCCTGCTGTTCTGCGCCGTGGACCGGGCAGGGGAGGTCATCATCCCCAACGGCTCCTTCGTGCCCCAGGCGGGGGACAAGCTGTACATCATCGGCCGGCCGGTCAGCCTGGACCGGTTTTTCCGCCTGCTGGGCCGGTACACCCCTAAAATCAAGCATGTGTTCATCGTGGGGGGCGGAAAGGTCTCCCTGTACCTGGCCGGCCTGCTGGAGGACATGAAAATGGAGGTCAAGGTGGTGGAGCGCAGCGCCCAGCGCTGCCGCCTTATCTGCGAGCAGCTGGAAAAAACCATGGTCATCTGCGGAGACGGCACCGACCAGGAGCTGCTCCAGACCGAGCGCCTGCCCGCCTCCGACGCCTTTGTGGCCCTGACCGACCGGGACGAGGAGAACCTGATTATGTCCCTGTACGCCATGCAGCAGGGGGTCAAAAAGGTCATCGCCAAATCCAACCGGCAGAATTACGCCGGCATCGCCCGGGCGGTGGGGCTGGACAGCGTCATCTCCCCCAAGCTGATTACCGCCGAGCAGATTTTGCAGGTGGTGCGGGGGATGCAGAACTCCCAGGGCAGCGTGATGAACGCCCTGTACCGCATCGCCGACGGGGCGGCGGAGGCCATGGAGTTCACCGTCAGCCCCTCCACCCGCAGCCTGGGCGTCCCCCTGAAGGACCTGCGGCTGAAAAAGGGCGTGCTGCTGGCCGTTATCGTCCGGGGCGGACAGATTATCATCCCCGAGGGCTCCTCCTGCCTGGAGCAGGGGGACAGCGTCATCATCATCTCCCGGGACAGCGGCGTCCGGGACCTGAACGACATCTACAGGGACGAGCCGGTCCCGGGGGGCGGCAGATGAACCTGAAGCTGGTATTCAACCTGGTGGGCCGGGTGCTGATTGTGGAGGCGGCGTCCATGGCTCTGCCGCTGGCCGCCGCCCTGCTGTACGGGGAGTCCCCCGTGCCCTTCCTGGCCGCCGCCCTGCTGATGCTCCTGTCCGGGCTGATCCTGTCCGCCGTCCCCGCCCGGAAGAGCTTCTTCGCCCGGGAGGGCTTTTTCGCTGTGGGCCTGATTTGGCTGACCACCGGCACGATGGGGGCGATGCCCTTCTTCTTCTCCGGGTGCTTCCCCTCCTTTGTGGACTGCCTGTTCGAGTCCTTCTCCGGCTTCACCACCACCGGGGCCACCATCCTCACCGAGATTGAGTCCCTGCCCCGGGGCGTGCTGCTGTGGCGCTCCTTCACCCACTGGCTGGGGGGCATGGGGGTGCTGGTGCTGCTCACCGCCCTGCTGCCCTCCATGGGCATCCGGGCCCACTACCTGACCCAGGCCGAGAGCCCCGGCCCCGTCTTCTCCAAGCTGGTGCCCAAGCAGTCCCAGACCTCCAAGATTCAGTACGGCATCTACTGCGCCCTGACCCTGATTGAGACCCTCTGCCTGCGCCTGGCCGGAATGCCCTGGTACGACAGCCTGATTCACGCCTTCTCCTCCGCCGGCACCGGGGGCTTCTCCAACCGGAACGCCAGCGTGGGGGCCTACGGCAGCGCCGCCATTGACCTGGTTATCACCGTGTTCATCCTGCTGTTCTCGGTCAATTTCGCCATGTACTTTCTCCTGCTCAGCCGCCGCCTGCGGGACGTGCTGGAGAGCGACGAGCTGCGCTTTTTCCTGGCCGTGGTGGCCCTGTCCACCGCCCTGATTACCCTGGACATCACCCCCCTGTACGAAAGCGTGTGGGAGGGCCTGCGGTACGCGGTGTTCCAGGTGGCCAGCATCGTCTCCACCACCGGCTTCGCCACCGCCGATTTTGTCCTCTGGCCCAAGACCTCCCAGATGATTATTGTGCTGCTGATGTTCTGCGGGGCCTGCGCCGGGTCCACCGGCGGCGGCATGAAGTGCTCCCGGGTGCTGGTGCTGCTGCGGGCCATCCGCCGGGAGATTCACCGCATCATCCACCCCAGCCAGGTGGAGGTGGTCCGCCTGGACGGCAAGGTGGTGGAGGAGGAGACCCTGCGCTCCATCACTACCTTTATGGGGTGCTACCTGCTGGTCATCCTGCTGGCCGCCCTGGTCATCGCCCGGGACGGGTTCTCCTTTGCCGTGTCCTTCAGCAGCGCCCTGACCTGCGTCAGCAACGTGGGCCCCGGCCTGGAGGCGGTGGGGCCCAGCGGCAATTTCGCCGCCTTCTCCCCCCTGTCCAAGCTGGCCATGTCCCTGTGCATGGTCATCGGCCGCCTGGAAATTTTCCCCATCCTGGTGCTGTTCAGCCGCACCGCCTGGCGCAGGAACTGAGGGCCCGCACTTCCGGCCTCAGCCGCGCCCGGGCAGAAATACAGGATCCGCGGGAAGCGTGCCAATTCCCCGCGCCCCGCCGGGCGCGGGGAATTTTGCAGAATCCGGCAGATTTCCGTCGTTTTCCTCTTGACTGTAAAGCCCCTTGACGGTTTATTATTGGGGAAAAGAGACATGAAAGGAGCGTTGTGGGATGACGATTAAGGAAATGGAGGCGTGCACCGGCCTGCCCCGGGCCAACATCCGGTACTATGAGAGCCAGGGGCTGCTCTCCCCCGCCCGGGGGGAGAACGGCTACCGGGACTACTCCCGGGCCGACGGGGAGACCCTGCTGAAAATCAAGCTGCTGCGGCAGCTGGGCTTCTCCCTGGAGGAGGTGCAGGCCCTTCAGCACGGAGACCGGGAGCTGTCCGCCGCCCTGGAGGTGCGGCTGGCCGGCCTGACCGGGGAACGGGAGGAGCTGGAGCGGAAGACCCGCACCTGCCGGGAGATGAGGGAGGACGGGGCGCGGTACGACACCCTGGACGCCTCCCATTATCTGGAGCGGCTGGCCCGGCCTGCGGACAGTCCCTTCTGGGCGGACGGCCCCGCCCCGGAGGTGCTCCCCGAGGACCGGGTGCCCCGGCGGCGGGCCCCCTTCCGCCGCTTTCTGGCCCGGCAGCTGGACGGGACGCTGTACGCAACCCTGGTCATGCTGGTGTTTCAAATCGTTTTCCGGGTGAACATCGCCCGGACCGGCGCCGGCACAGACATCCTCCGGATGGCGCTGTCCGTGCCTCTGATGCTGCTGGCGGAGGCAGTTTTGCTCCACCGGTTCGGGACCACCCCGGGCAAGGCCCTGTTCGGCCTGCGGGTGGTGCGGGACGACGGCTCTCCCCTGTCCTGGGGGCAGGCCTTCCGGCGCTGCGGCATCCTGGCCTGTATCCTGCTGCCCGTCGAGGTGCTGATGGTCCTGCTCCCCATTCCCACGGGGCTGATCTGGGGCGGATATCTGATCTGGTGCGCCTGGAAAGACAAGGTCATGCCCTGGCAGGGGGAGGAGGAGCTCTACCTGGAGGGCAGCACCCGGGACACCCCCTACTGGGATCGGGCGTCCAGCCGGTTTAAGCTGCTGGGGGTGCTGGCCTGCCTCGCCCTGTGCGTCGGGCTGGGGGTGCTGGGGGATCTGCTGGCCTCCGCGCCCCGTTATCAGGGGCCCGGGCTGACCCAGGCGCAGTTTGTCTCCAACTACAATCAGGTTATGCGGTACGCCTCCGGCGGGAATGCCGCCCGCGTGCTGGAGGAGGACGGCAGTCTGGTCCGCCCGGAGGAGCCCCCGGGACACTTTACCCTCTACCTGGACGACTTCCCCGCGCCGGAGTTCTCCTTCACCCGGGAGGGGGAGCGTCTGACCTCCGTGACCCTGACCCGCAGCTTTCAGGACAGCGGAGCGCAGGACGCCTTTCCGGTGACCATCCCGCAGGACGAGATGGCCATAACGGTCCTGGCCCTGCTGTGGGACCGGCTGGGCCCCTGGGAGGCCCGGCGGCTGGCCGGCCAGCTCCAGGAGCGGACGGGGGACTTCCTCTATGAGGTGCCCGGGGCCCGCATCGACTGTACCATGGACTTCCAGGGCTACGCGCCAATGTCGGACGGAGTGCTGCTGGCCCTGGAGGACGAGCCCCGCTCCTACGACTTCCGGTTCACCGTTGCCCTGACGGACGAATAAAAAGACTCCGGCGCACCAGCGCCGGAGTTTCTTTTTTTACACATTGAAGCGGAACAGGATGATATCCCCGTCCTGGACCACGTACTCCTTGCCCTCGGAGCGGATCAGCCCCTTCTCCCGGGCGGCGGCCATAGTGCCGCAGGCCATCAAATCGTCATAGGAGACGACCTCTGCCCGGATAAAGCCCCGCTCGAAATCGGAGTGAATCTTCCCCGCCGCCTGGGGGGCCTTGGTGCCCCGGCGGATGGTCCAGGCCCGGCACTCGTCCTCGCCGGAGGTCAGGTAGGAGATGAGGCCCAGCAGGGTGTAGCTGGCCTTGACCAGCCGGTCCAGGCCGCTCTCGGCCACCCCCAGGTCGTCCAGGAACATCTGCTTCTCCTCCGGCTCCAGCTGGGCAATCTCCTCCTCCAGCCGGGCGCACACGGGAATCACCTGGGCCCCCTGCTGCCGGGCCCGCTCCTCCACCTGGCGGTAGTAGGCCGACTCCCCCGGCGCGGAAAAGCCGTCCTCGTCCAGATTGGCCGCGTAAATCACCGGCTTCAGGGACAGCAGCTCGCAGTCCGGGTACTCGGCGGCGATGTCCGTCTCCTGATAGCTCCGGGCGGACTTCCCGTCGTTCAGCCAGTCCCGCAGGCCCTCGAAATCGGCCGCCTCCCGGAGGAACTTCTTGTCCCCCTTGGCCGCCTTTTTTGCCTTGTCAATCCGCCGCTCCACCATCTCCAGGTCGGCCATCACCAGCTCCAGGTCGATGGTGTCCATGTCCCGGCAGGGGTCGGCGGATCCCTCCACGTGGATGACATTTTCGTCGTCAAAACAGCGCACTACGTGGACAATGGCGTCGGTCATGCGGATGTTGCCCAGAAACTTGTTGCCCAGGCCCTCCCCCCGGGAGGCCCCCTTCACCAGGCCGGCAATGTCCACAAACTCAATCACCGCAGGGGTGGTCTTTTTGGGCCGGTACATCTCGGACAGCCGGTCCAGCCGGACGTCGGGCACGGCCACCATGCCCACGTTGGGGTCAATGGTGCAGAAGGGGTAGTTGGCGCTCTCCGCGCCGGCGTTGGTAATGGCGTTGAACAGGGTGGACTTGCCCACGTTGGGCAGTCCCACGATGCCTAATTTCATAATTCTCTCTACCTCCTGATTTTTCAAGGGTTTCCGGTGCTTGAATGATGTCTACCACACC
>JAAWHL010000035.1 GCA_022795855.1 Lawsonibacter sp. | reverse complement strand
TGCCACGGTTTGCCCTTGCGGTCTAATTGCCGAACACTAACAGCGGTGTACTTCATCTGTCATACCTCCTAGGCTTGAATTGTTCCGCATTTCATGCCCCGATTGTACCGCATATGTTCCGCAAAGTCAATGCTCATTCTGAAAATGGCAAGACCCGCAAACCCTTGATTTTCAACGGTTTGCGGGTCTTGATTTTTGCTAGTTTCTGAAAATACTATTCCCACTCGATCGTTGCTGGAGGCTTGGAGGTAATATCATACACGATCCGATTGATTCCCTTCACCTCGTTGACAATCCGGACCGACACCTTATCCAACACTTCATAAGGGATCCTAGCCCAGTCGGCGGTCATGAAATCCGTGGTAGTGACGCCCCGCAGGGCCAGGGTATAGTCATAGGTTCGTCCGTCGCCCATCACGCCCACTGAGCGGGTATCGGTGAGCACGGCAAAATACTGATTGATGGAATACTGCAGGCCGGCGCTGGCGATTTCCTCCCGGAAGACAGCGTCGGCATCTCGGAGGAGGTCGGCCTTCTCCTTGGTAATGTCTCCGATGATGCGGATAGCCAGGCCGGGCCCGGGGAAGGGCTGGCGCATGACCAGGTATTCGGGCAGATCCAGCTCCCGGCCCAGCTGCCGCACCTCGTCCTTAAACAGCAGGCGCAAAGGCTCAATGATTTCCTTAAAATCCACGCAGTCGGGCAGGCCGCCCACATTGTGGTGGCTTTTGATGACGGCCGCTTCTCCCACCCCGGACTCAATGACGTCTGGGTAGATTGTGCCCTGGACCAGGTAGTCCACCCGGCCGATTTTTTTTGCCTCTTCCTCGAAGACCCGGATAAACTCCTCCCCGATGATTTTCCGTTTGCGCTCCGGCTCGGACACTCCGGCCAGCTTGGAGAGAAAGCGCTGTTCTGCGTCCACCCGGACGAAGTTCAGATCCCACTTGGCGAAGGCGGTCTGGACCTCGTCTCCCTCATTTTTGCGCATCAGCCCATGGTCCACAAAGACGCAGGTCAGCTGACTGCCCACCGCCTCCGCCAGGAGGGCGGCGGCTACGGAGCTGTCCACTCCGCCGGAGAGTGCCAGCAGGACTTTGCCGTCCCGCACCTTCTCCCGGATAGTCCGAACGGCGGTCTTTTTATAGTCCTCCATGGTCCAGTCGCCCACGGCGCCGCACACCTCATAGAGGAAGTTGCGAATCATTTGGATCCCGTTTTCCGTATGGTTGACCTCCGGATGGAACTGGACCCCATAAAATCCCCGGGCCTCGTCGGCGATGGCCACATTGGGGCAGGCGTCGGAATGGGCGGTCAGAGCGAATCCCTCCGGCACTCTGGCCATATAGTCCCCGTGGCTCATCCAGGACACGCCCGTCTGGGGCAGGCCCTGGAACAGGCGGCATTTGGTGTCGTAATAGGTGGGGGTTTTGCCGTACTCCCGGGCGGAGTCGTCCTGAGCCGGGGTGACTTGCCCGCCCAGCGAATAGGCCAGGTGCTGGCAGCCGTAGCAGATACCCAGGATGGGTACGCCCCAGGTAAAGATATTCCCGTCCACGTGGGGAGAGGTCTCCAGGTATACGCTGTTGGGCCCGCCGGTAAAGATGATGCCGATGGGGTTCATGGCCTTCAGGTCCTCCAGGGGGGTAGTGTAGGGCTTGACCTCGCAGTACACCCCGCACTCCCGCACCCGGCGGGCGATTAGCTGATTGTACTGGCCGCCGAAATCCAGCACGATAACGGTCTGGTGGGACATAAGCACTCCTTCTTCCTCTGTAATACTGATGGAAAACTCCCTTTTTCTCTACTATACCATAGTTTCCCCGCTATTTCAACATCTGACGCAATTTGCGGAAGGCCTCCTCCGCGCCGGTGCGGCAAGCCTCACAGTATCCCAAATAGATGGCGGCGCTCATCAGCAGCGTGGCGATTCCAAAGCCGGCCGGCGCTTCCAGCAGCACTCCGGTCCTCCGCTTCATAACGGTTTCTCTTTTCCCGCTCTCATGCCCTGGCTCGTCCGGCCCGCCCATTCCCGGGCAAAGCCCACGGCGGTCTCCACCAGCGGGGAGGCCGCGTCCCGCCGCCAGGCGATGCCTACCTCCTTAACAATCCGCTCCCTCAGCTTCAGCTGGGCCACGCCCTCCAGCCGGCGGGCCTCGAACTCCTCGGAGGGGAGCAGGGCCAGCCCCAATCCGCCCCGGACCATATACAGCCCGGTGGTGGGACTGGCGGAGCGGCAGACGATATTGGGCTCGAAGCCCGCTGCCCGGCAGGCCTCCAGGCACAGCTGGGCGGCCACCTGGCCGGTCTGGTGGAAGATAAACCGCTCTCCCTTCAGCTCCTTCAGGCTGACCTGCTCCCGGCCCGCCAGGGGGTGGAGGGTAGGAACCGCCACGGAATACACATCCTCTCCCAGCTTCACAAACTCCAGCCCGGCGGGCAGTCCGGACGGGGGGTGGTTCAAAAAGGCCGCGTCCAGCTTCCGCTCCAGCAGAAGCTCCAGCAGACGGTGGGTGCCGTCCTGGGCGATGCTGACGGACACCTCCGGGTAGCTGCCGCAGAAGGCGGACAGAAGGCCGCCGAAATCGATGCACTGCAGGCTGGTAATCATCCCCAGGTTCAGCGAGCCCTTGCGGACCCCGGCATACAGGGACATCTCCGCCTGGAGGGCGTCGGCCAGCTGGACAATCTCCTGCGCCCGGCGGACAAACTCCCGTCCCGCCTCGGTGGGGACGGCCCCCCGGGGGCTGCGGACGAACAGCGGGACGCCCAGCTCCTTCTCCAGCCGGGCAATCTGCTGGGACAGGGCCGGCTGGCCCACATAGCAGGCCTGAGCCGCCAGAGAAAAATTTTCGTGCTCTGCCACCGCCAGCACGTAGCGCATGGTATAAAGCTCCATTTGTCCCTCCCAAGAGAATCTTTTTCGGTTCGGTACAGCGGCCGCTCCATCTGCATTTGCTGAGCGGACGGCGGCTTTTTTAGAAACGCGGCAATTCCAATGCTCCGAATGGCGGCGGGCAGGGGGCGCTGCGCAGAATAGAGAAAGAAACGGCCCGCGGTTTGTACAGATTTTCGCTGCTGTGGTTACTATCCCAGGATTTTTTCCGTTTGTCAAGCCTTTTCCGCCGCATTATCATTTTTTGTGATACCGGAGGCCGCAAATGGGAATTTGACATTGCCGCCCCGGCGTGCTATGCTGTGACCATCAAAAGGGACCCACGGGAAACGTGAGGAAAGGACGGTTTTGAACATGAGCGAGCAGACCCGCAAACAAATCTGCCCCCGCTGCGGCGGGGAAATGAAGCTGGAGGTCAAGTCCTATCCCATGGGCAGCGTCTTTCAGCTCAACCGGTTCCAGGCGGATATTTTCCGCTGCCCCAACTGCCGGAAGCTGGAGCTCTTTGCCGCCGAGCGCGATATGGTGACCTGTCCCGTCTGCGGCGCACAGCACCCGGCCCAGGAGCGCTGCTTTACCTGCGCGCTGGACGCGGCCTTCGGCGGCACCGCATCAAAGGCATCCAAAATCACTGACAGAAAGGACTGAAACGCTATGACCTCCTTCTATTTTACCGACAAGGACGTGGAGCGCCTGGAGAAGCAGGCCGTCCAGATTCGTCAGGACATTATCTCCATGATTCACGCCGCCAAGGCGGGGCATCCCGGCGGATCTCTGTCCGCGGTGGAGATGGTCACCGCCCTGTACTTCCATGTGATGAACCTCGACCCCCAGAACCCCAAGTGGGAGAACCGGGACCGGTTCATCCTCTCCAAGGGCCACTCCTGCCCGGTGATGTACGCCGCGCTGGCCCGCCGGGGCTACTTTGACCCCGCCATTCTGAACACCCTGCGCCAGTACCACTCCATTCTCCAGGGCCACCCGGACATGAACAAGGTGCCCGGGGTGGACATGTCCGCCGGCTCTCTGGGCAACGGCCTGTCGGTGGGCGTGGGCATGGCCCTGTCCGGCAGGCTGCGTCATCAGGATTACATGACCTACGTGATGCTGGGCGACGGCGAGATTCAGGAGGGCATGGTGTGGGAGGCCGCCATGGCGGCCAGTCACCACGACCTGAAAAACCTGGTGGCCATCGTGGACTGCAACGGCGTCCAGATCAACGGCTGGACCAACGAGATCATGACGGTGGAGCCCATTGCCGACAAGTGGCGCTCCTTCGGCTGGAAGGTAGTGGAGGTCAACGGCCACAACATGAAGGACGTGCTCACCGCCCTGCATACCGCCAAGACCATGCGCCATCCCACGGCAATTCTCATGCGCACGGTGAAGGGCCGGGGGGTCTCCTTTATGGAGGACGACAGCAAGTGGCACGGCGCGGCCCCCAGTGACGAGGAATTAGTCAAAGCAATTGCTGAAATTCAGGAAGGCGGTGTGGTATAATGGGAACGCTGGCAACCAGAATGGCCTTCGGGCAGGAATTGATTGAAATCGCCAAAACCAACGAGAATTTTGTGGTCTGCAACGCCGACACCAAGACCTGCGGGTTGGAAAAGTTCGGAAAGCTCTTCCCGGAGCGGGAGTTCTCCTTCGGCATTGCCGAGCAGAATCTGGTGGGGGCCTCCGCCGGGCTGGCCGCCTGCGGGAACAAGGTGTTCCTGGCCACCTTCGCGGTGTTCGCCTCCATGCGGGCCTGCGAGCAGGTGCGCACCTTCGTGTGCTACCCCAATCTGAACGTCACCGTCATCGGCACCCACGCCGGCCTCCAGGTGGGGGGCGACGGAGCGACCCACGCCGCCATTGAGGATGTGGCCATCATGCGCTCCTTCCCCAACATGACAGTGGTCCAGCCCGCGGACGCGGTGGCCGCCAAGGCCCTGGCCCATGCCGCCGTGGACTTCACCGGCCCTCTGTATGTCCGCCTGCACCGCAACCCGGTGGCCGACCTCTATGACCCCAGCACCTACCGGTTCGAGTGGGGGAAAGCCAACACCGTGGTGGACAACGGCACGGACCTGACCATGATTGTCTCCGGCATTCTGCTGAAAAAGGCGGTGGACGCCGCCGCCGCCCTGAAGGAGCAGGGGATCGGCGTCCGGGTGCTGGATATGGCTACCATCAAGCCGCTGGACAGCGAGGCCGTCATCCGGGCCGCAAAGGAGACCGGGGCCATTATGACCATCGAGGACCACACCGTGTTCGGCGGCCTGGGCAGCGCGGTTGCTGAGGTTGTGGTGCAGAACTGCCCCGTCCCCATGGAGCTGGTGGGGATTCAGGACCGGTTTGGCGAGTCGGGCGACCCGGAGCTGCTCTACCGGGACCACGGCATGGACACGGAGTCCATCATCGCTAAGGCCAAGGCGCTGGCTGCCGGAAAACGCTGACGGCCCACAGGGAAAAGGAGATAATCCGCCATGCTGATCGGCTGCTGCACCAACATGCTCCCCAAAACAGAAAGCGGCACAGGCTATGAGTACGCCGCCGCCATCCGGAAGGCCGGTTTCGACTACATTGAGCTCCCTGCCGCCCAGGTGAACGAGTTGAGCGAACCGGCGTTTCAGGAGATGCTGGCCTGTCTGGAGGCGGCCTCCCTCCCTGTGTACGCATGCAACAACTTTTTTCCTGCCTGTCTCAAGCTGGTCGGGCCCGATGTGGACGCCGGCCGGGTGCGGGAGTCCTTCCAGGGGGCGCTGGAGCGGGCCGCGCGGATGCGGTGCCGCTATGTGGTGTTCGGCAGCCCGTGGTCAAAGACATGCCCCGACGGCTTTCCGGCCCGGAGGGCCTTTGAGCAGCTGGCCCTCTGGTGCCAGGAGATCGGCTGGGAGGCCCGGAAGAAAGAGATTATCATTGCGCTGGAAGCCAATAACCGACAGGAGACCAATATGATTACCACCTTCGCCCAGGCTGTCTCGCTGGCGAAGGCGGCGGACCATCCCAATGTGCGGTGCCTCCAGGACTACTACCACTGGAGGGTGGAGGGCGACACCGCCGACAGCCTGCTGGCCTGCGGTCGGGAATTTCTGGTGCACAGCCACTTTGCCAGGCTGGAGGGCCGCGGATTCCCTGCCGGCATGGAGGAAGACCGCTGCTACCACACCTACTTCCAAGCCCTGAAGCAGCTGGATTATCAGGGCGGGATCAGCCTGGAGGGTTTTCCTGCAAGCCGGGAGAGCTTCGCTGCGGAAGCGGCCCGGGCCTGCCGTTTTTTGCGGCAGGCCGCCAATTAAAAAACAGGAAGGAAGATGCCCCATGTCAGCGCCTCATGTTTGTATTCTCCAAACCAGCTTCGCCAAGCGGGAGGACACCGTGGCCTTTTTGAAGGAGAAGGTCCCCGGCGTCCGGGTGGAGTTCATCACCGACAGCACTCTGCTCAGCGACGTCCGGGCCAACGGCGGCCCCACTCAGGCGGTCATCGACCGCATGACCCTGTATGCCAAGGCGGCGGAAATCTCCGGTGCGAACCTGATTGTCAACTCCTGCTCCACCGTGGGCGAGGTGGCGGACATCTACGCCAAGGAGGTGGGCGTCCCCGTCATGAAGATCGACCTGCCCATGGCCGAGGAAGCGGTGTCCCTGGGCACTAAAATCGCTCTGATCGCCACCCTGGAAACCACCCTGGGCCCCAGCCAGCGCCTGATTGAAAAGGTGGGCGCGGAGCAGGGGAAAAAAATGGAGTGCACCCAGTTCCTTCAGAACCCCGCCTGGGACGCGCTTCAGGCCGGCCATCCCGAGGAGCACAACCGTATCCTGATGGAGAGTATCCGGGAGCTGGATCAGCAGGGCTACGACGCCATTGTCATGGCTCAGGTGTCTATGCGCGCCCTGCTGCCCGACCTGAAGGACGTGAAAACGCCCCTGCTGTGCAGCTTCTATTCCGGCTACGGCGCCATCGCAGACAAACTCAACGAAATCGCGGCGCAGTGACGGATTCACGGCATTTCTGAACTCAATACTTTGTTTGCTCATCAAAAAGCAGGGCGGGGAATCCCCCGGCCCTGCTTTTTGATGCTTCTGCCGCCGTTCCGGGAGGCGGCAGGAAAACCGGCGCCGGACACAGCGGAGGGCGCCTGCACGGGCTTGATGCAAATAGCAGCCCCAATCACGATACAGCGAATATGCACCGCGGCCGTAAAGCCGGGGCATCACAGGCTCTGCCCCATTCGCTGTCTTTTCCTCCTTTTTTGCACGCTTCACTGCAATACCTGCACCCGGCGCGATATTGATAAAACACACTCCGGCAAGCTCCACGTACTGGATCAGCCATCCCCGGCAGGGGGCCTCCTGCCCGTTTGAGAGCGCACGGGGCTGCCGCGCACGATAGATTTGACTTTTTCCCCAAAATCCTGTACCCTTAAGAGGCGGAAGGCGCAGGCCAGGGAAAAACGCCTCTGGACACAGGAGCGCCTTGCCAAGAGGAGCGCTATGAAAACAGTAACCATTTACACCGACGGAGCCTGCTCCGGCAATCCGGGCCCGGGGGGCTGGGGGGCCATTCTGATGTACGGCGGGCACAAAAAGGAGCTGTCCGGGGGGGAGAAGGGCACCACCAACAACCGCATGGAGCTGACGGGGGTAATCGCAGCCCTGGAGGCCCTGAAGGAGCCCTGTGCGGTGGAGCTGTACTCGGACAGCAAGTATGTCATTGACGCCCTGGAGAAGGGCTGGGCCAAGGGGTGGCAGGCGCGGGGCTGGATAAAGGCGGATAAGAAGCCGGCCCTGAACAGCGACCTGTGGCAGCGGCTTTTGGACTTGTGCCAGCGGCACAGGGTTACGCTCCACTGGGTCAAGGGGCACGCGAGCAATCCGTACAACAACCGATGCGACGAGCTGGCGGTGGCAGAGAGCCGGAAGTATAAATAAGCCGGGGCCCGTGACCCGGTGGGCTTATTTGCGGCGGAGCGCGAAGCGCAGGGAAAAGGGGCCTGATGCAGGCCCCATTGACAGAGAGAAGGGAACGCGATGGGAAAATTTGACAGCGTGCTGCTGGCCAGCGACTTTGACGACACTCTTTACACCAAAGGCGGCCAGGTCCCCCGGCGCAGCCGGGAGGCCCTGGAGTACTTCATTTCCCAGGGCGGGCGGTTCGCGGTGGCCACCGGCCGGGCCCACCGCACGTTTGCCCCCTACGCCCATCTGACGCCTATGAACGCTCCGGCGGTGCTGTCCAACGGCTCGGCCCTGTACGACTTTCAGGCCGGCCGGATGCTGCGCCAGACCTTCCTGGGGCCGGAGGCGGCGGAGGATTTCCAGACCATCTGCGACGCATTCCCCACGGTGGGGTTTGAGGCCTACCACGGAGAGGACATCTACGTCTTCCGCCCCAACTGGGTCACGGACGCCCACATGGTCAAGGTAGGCACGCAGTACGTCCGGTGCAGCCGGATTCAGGACATTCCCCAGCCCTGGACCAAGGCCATCCTCCAGCAGGACCACGACCTGATGGTCCGGGTCCGGCCCTGGGTGCTGGAGCGGTTCGGCGGGCGGTACGAGGCCATTTTCTCCAATCAGGTCTACCTGGAGATTACCGAAAAGGGGAGCAGCAAGGGGGGGATGGTGTCCTATCTGGCCCAGCTGCTGGGCGTCCGGCCGGAAAACCTGTACTGCGTGGGGGACAACCAGAACGATATCCCCATGCTGGAGCGCTCCGCCATCCCCTTTGCCCCGTCCAACTGCGCCCAGGAGGTGCGGGACTGGGGTGCGCGGGTGCTGTGCTCCTGCGAGGAGGGGGTCATCGGCGACATTGTGGAAATTCTGGAGGAGCGCTATTAAAAAATGCGGCTTTTTACCTTTTGTGTTGTTGGCTTATGCCTCGCCGATCCTATCTGCCGCGGCAATAGACCTTTTTGATTTGTTGAAATGAAATTGACAAAATTTGGGTTTGCAGAGGGGCTGCTATATGAAAGTAAGTAAATACTTATCTGGCGCAGTAAGACAATTCTCGTATTGGTTTGTACATGGTACATTGGGATATCCTATCCTGCGGGGGATTGATTACTTGAATGAATTAGAGGAAGATAGCAGCTGTATGGAGTGCGCATTTTCGATATTTATGAATAACATTGAGTTGGATAAAGAGGGAAATGTGTTAAATTATAAATTTTGTGAAAAAAGAGCCGCAGAATATATCCGAAAATACTTTGAACCTGATTATAGTCTTGATAAGCCATTTGAGGATTGGGAATTAGAATTGTATCCCGTGAGCAAAGAAGCATATAATCAATAAAATGGCAGTTTATTAGGCGGTTACCTATATCGGGTAACTGCCGTTTGACTATTTTGGCGAAGTATTTCAAAAGTCAGCTTCCAGCAGCATGAAAAGTAAGAGGGACAAAAATTCTGCCCTGCCCAGGGGAGACCGGGCAGGGCAGAACTTATTAGCGCCTGTTTAATATCTCGCAGTATGCCGAATGGCGGGGAATTTTGCCGCCAGGCAAGGCAAATTGTCGCAGGGATCCTTGGCGGCTTCCAAGAAGATTTCACGCAGTATGGCGGCAAAGGGCCCGCCAGCCGGTGTGCTGAGAGATGTTAAACAGGCTTTTAGAGCAAACCGGTTTGCTTCAGCAGGAAGATCCACAAAAACAGGGTCAGGCTGCAGAAGAGGGAGGTGGCCACCACCAGCTGGCCGGTGAGCTCGTGGTCGCTGTCACAGGCCAGGGCCATGGGGTAGGAGGTGGTGGCGGTGGGGGAGGCGGTGCAGATGAGGATTACGCCCAAGGCCCCGCCCCGGAACCCCAGCAGCACCGCCAGGGTGACGGCGGCCAGGGGGGAGATGACCAAACGCAGCACCGTGCCGAAGAGCACCGGGCGCAGATTCTGCCGCAGCCCGTCAAAGCGGAAGGAGGCCCCCAGGGCCACCAGGGTGGTGACGCTGCCGGCGCTGCCCACGTTGCTCACCGCCTTCTCCACGGGCTCGGGCAGGCGTATGTCCAGGAGCAGGCACAGAAACCCCAGGACGCAGGCCAGAATCAGAGGATTGGTGAGGATGTTTTTCACAATTTTCTTCCAGTCCAGCCGGCCGCCCCGGCAGGTCTCCAGGGTGACCACCGCCAGGACGTTGTACAGGGGCACCAGAACGCTGACGGACACCGCCACCGCCGCCACCCACTGCGCGTCCAGCATGGACTGGGCCAGAGAGACGCCGATGACGGCAATGTTGCTGCGGAAAACGTTCTGGAGGAATGCCCCCCGGCGGCGGGGATCCCTGACGGTCAGAGTGAACAGCACGCAGCCCAGCAGAAACCACCCCAGGGTCCAGGCCAGGAGAAAGGCCAGCAGCCCGGGCTGGGCGGCGGTGCGCAGGTCGGCGGAGTAGACGTTGTAGAACAGCAGGCAGGGCAGCAGGGCCCGGAAGCTGAGGGTGCTCAGGTCGTGGACGCTGTCCTCGGAGATGATTCGGAAGCGCCGCACCAGCGGGCCCAGGCACAGGATGAGGAACATGGGGGTGACGCAGCGCAGGGAGAGAAGAAGGTTTTCCATAAAATCCGCACCGTTCTTCCGGGCGCGCAAAGGGAACCGGCGGTCTGCTTTGCGCTCCGGATTTTTTGCCGGGGAGGCCTAACGCTCCTCCCGGAAGTAGTTCAGGCCCAGGGCGGCGGGCTGGCCGGCGCCCTGCTTCTGCCGGATGGAGGAGACCACCAGCACGATGGCGGTAATCAGGAAGGGCAGGGCCTTGAGCAGGTGGGCGGGCACGGCGTTCAGCCAGCCCAGCGTGCCGGGGAAGGCGCCGGCCAGGGGGCCGGCGTAGATTTGAAGGGTGTTGAAAAAGCCGAAGACCAGGGTGCCCAGAATGGCCAGCAGGGGACTCCAGCCGGCAAAGATGACCAGGGCGATGGCAATCCAGCCGTAGCCGTTAATCCAGCAGTTGGAGCCCTCGAAGGAGCCGCTCATGTACAGCGCCATATAGAACCCGCCCAGGCCCATGATGCCCGAGCCCAGAACCAGGTGGACGTATTTGTACAGCAGGATGTTCACCCCCACCGAGTCGGCGGCGGCGGGGTTCTCCCCCACGGCCCGCAGGCGCAGGCCGGTTTTGGTAAAGCTTAGGTACCACCACATGGCCGCGGCGATGAGAATGCCCAGGTAGACCAGGGGATTTTGAGAGAACAGGGCCTTGCCCAGCACAGGGATTTTGGACAGCAGGGGGAGCTCCACGGGGGCGAAGCCCCGGGCCAGAGAGGCGGAGGCGGTCATGGCGGGCCAGTTCTCCCCCATGCCCTTGCCGACAAAGAAGTACAGCCCCAGGCCGAAGGTGGTGATGGTCAGGCCGGTGACGTTCTGGTTGGCCTGGAGGGAGACAGTGAGCAGGGCGAACAGCAGCCCGCACAGGCCGGCGGCCAGGAAGGAGGCCAGCAGGCCGGCGGCCAGGCTGTCGGCGGCGCACCCGGCCAGATAGCCGAAGATGGCCCCGACGGCCATGGTGCCCTCCACGCCCAGGTTCAGGCTGCCCGACTTTTCGGTGATAATCTCCCCTGCGGTGCCGTAGAGCAGGGGGAGGTTGACCAGGACGATATTGAAGAGGAACAGGGTCAGCACTTGGATGGGATTGTTCATTCAGGACACCTCCTTGACCGCTGCGGAGCGGGGCGCCAGGCGGAAACGGGTGAAGAAGTCGGCGGCCAGCACGGCGAAGAGGATGATGCCCTGGATCAGGCTGGCGAAGTTGGCGTCAATGGCGGCGTAGGTGGTGCTGGCGTTCTGGCAGCCGAACTGGAGCACGGTGATGAGCAGCGCGGTGACGGCGATGCCCACGGTGTTCAGCTTGGCCAGCCAGGCCACCACGATGCCCGTCCAGCCCACGTCGTTGGTGACGGAGGCGGACAGAATGCCGGCGGAGGAGACGTAGAAGGCCCCCGCCAGCCCAACCAGGGCGGCGGACAGGAAGATGGTGCGCATGATAATGCGCTCCACCTTCATCCCCGCGTAGCGGGCGGTGCTGGGGCTGTCCCCCACCACGGCGATTTCATAGCCCCCCTTGGAGCGCTTCAGATAGATGAAAATGGCCGCGCACAGGGCCAGGGCCGCAATCAGGGACAGGTTCAGCTGGAAGGGGCCCAGGGGGAGGGTAATCATCTGCGCGCCCTCCGGGAACTTCAGGAAGCGGGGACGGGCGGATTCCGGATCCAGGAAAAAGTTCCACTCCCCCTTGGTCTCGGCGAAGAACTGAAGGAAGTACAGGGCGATGTAGTTGAGCATCAGGGTGAACAGGGTCTCGTTGGTGCCCCACTTCACCTTCAGGGCGGCGGCCAGCAGGCCGTACAGCCCGCCTCCCGCCAGGCCGCACAGGGCCATGACCAGGACGGTCAGGGGGCGGGGCAGGCTCTCCCCCAGCTTCAGGCCGGCGGCGGAGGCGCAAAGGGCGCCCATGATGAACTGCCCCTCCCCGCCGATGTTCCAGAAGCGCATTTTGAAGGCCAGGGAGAGGGCCAGGGAGACAATGAGCAGGGGGACAAAGAGCTTGACGAAATTTTCCACCGTGCGCCAGGGATACCGGCTGCCGGGGATGCCCAGGGTAATCATGCGGCCGTAAAAATCCACCGGGTCCACGCCCTGGGCCAGCAGCAGGAGCGCGCCCGCCAGCAGGGCCAGCGCCACCGCCGCAGCGTAGGCCAGGGCCTGACGGGCGGGGCTCCCGCCCTCCCGCTTGACGACCCGGAACAAAGGCTGACGCTTCATGGCTCCACCTCCTCAATCCGGCTGTCCCTGGCGTACCCGGCCGGCTTGTCCTCGTATTTGCTGCTCAGGTCCAGTGCGCCGGTCATCATCAGGCCCAGCTCCTCCTTTGTAGTCTTGTGGGCGTGAACCACGCCCATCATCCGGCCGTGGCACAGGACCATGATTTTGTCGCACAGGGCAATCATCACGTCCAGGTCCTCCCCCACAAACAGGATGCCCACTCCGTCCTGCTTCTGGCGGTTGAGAATGCCGTAGATGGCGTAGGAGGAGTTAATGTCCAGCCCCCGCACCGGGTAGGCGGTGACGATGACGTTGGGGCCGGCCTTGATTTCCCGGCCCAGGAGCACCTTCTGCACGTTGCCGCCCGACAGCCGGCGCACCGGGGTCTCGGTGGAGGGGGTGACCACCTCCAGGTCCCGGATGACCTGCTCCGCGTCCGCCCGGCCCCGCTTCCGGTCCACCCAGGGGCCTTTGCCCTGGGCGTAGCTCTTCAAAAGCATGTTGTCCGTGATGGACAGGGAGGGGGCCAGCCCCATGCCCAGCCGGTCCTCCGGAATGAAGGACATGGAGATGCCCTTTTCCAGGATGGCCTTGGGGGAGAGGCCCACAATGTTGTCCCCCTGATGAATCATCTTGCCGCCCTCAATGGGGCGCAGTCCGGCGATGGCCTCACACAGCTCCTTCTGGCCGCATCCCGCGATGCCCGCCACCCCCAGAATTTCGCCGCCCCGGATGTAGAAGCTCACCCTGTCGATGGCCGTCGCGCCCTCGTCGTTTTTGATGGTCAGGTCCCGAATCTCCAGCAGGGGGCGGGTCTTTTCCACGGCCGGGCGGTCGATGTTCAGGTCCACCCTGCGGCCCACCATGAACTCGGTCAGCTCCTGCTCGCTGGCAGAGGCGGTGTCCACGGTGGTGACATACTCCCCTTTGCGGAGGATGGACACCCGGTCGGAAATCTCCAGCACCTCGTTCAGCTTGTGGGTGATGATGATGATGGCGTGGCCCTCCGCCTTCATGCGGCACAGCACGCCGAAGAGCTTCTGGGTCTCCTGCACGGTGAGCACGGCGGTGGGCTCGTCCAGGATGATGACCCGGGCCCCGTAGCAGAGGACCTTGATAATCTCCAAGGTCTGCTTCTCGGACACGGACATGTGGTAGACCTTTTTCCGGGGGTCTATCTCAAAGCCGAATTTCCGGGCCATGTCCCGAATCACGTCGTAGCGGTTCCTTTTCAGCAGCAGGCCGGAGTGCTCCTCCCCCAGCCAGATGTTGTCGGCGGCGGAGAACACGTCCACCAGCTTGAAATGCTGATGGACCATGCCGATTCCCAGGCGCTTGGCGTCCTCGGGGGAGTTGATGGATACAGGGCGGCCCTGCACGGAAATCTCGCCGCTGTCCGGCTTGTAGATGCCGGAGAGCATGTTCATCAGCGTGGTTTTGCCTGAGCCGTTCTCCCCCAGCAGGGCCAGGATTTCCCCCGGCCGGACGGCGAGCTGCACGTCCCGGTTGGCCGCGACGCTGCCGAAGGTCTTGGTGATGCCCCGCATCTCAATGGCGTACTGTTCTGCCATGGACTTCCACCTCCAGAGTTTCAGGAATTAAGAATGAAAAATTAAGAATTTCGGTGTCCGGCTGCGCCGGACATTGGAAACCGGGGCTGCGCCCCGGGGGCGGCGGACGGGGCGCGCTGCTGCCCGGGGGCAGAGCGGCCGAAGCCGGACCAATCCGCAGGGGAGAAGGAACGCGCTGCGGGCGAAACAGAGAAAACCCGGGCCGAAGGCCGTTCAATCGCCGCCGGAGGCGGCACATTCATTCTTCATTCTTAATTTTTAATTCTTAATTCACAAACATAAATCCGCCGGGCCGGCCGGGAGAGTCCGGCCGGCCCGGATTGAAATCGGGTCTTGCGCTGAAATGCGGGGTTAACCGGCGATGACGCCCTTTACATTGTAATCCATCGTACCCTTGATAGCGGAATCGTCAATTACATTGCCGCTGCCGGAGGCCAGGATCATGCTGCCCTGGTTGTCAAACATATCAGCGTCCGTTTTGATGATCTCCACCTTGCCGTCATCGGAAATATTGTAGGACAGCTTTACGCCCGTGAAGACATCCCACTCGCCAGACTGAATCAGCTCGCGCACCGCGTCCATCACCTCGCGGGTGTTGGGGGCGGCCGCCATGTCGTTGAGCTCGGAGGCGTCCACAAAGCCCTCGGCGAGGCCGGCGTAGTAGGCGTTGCCGCCCATCTGCTCCACGAACTTGGAGGCGTCGCCCTGGCAGTCCATGGCGGCCTGGATGGCGGTTTCATAGTACACGTTCCAGTGCCAGATGGCGGCGGTCAGGTGGGCGGAGGGGGCCTGCTCGGTCATGTCGGAGTTGTAGCCGCAGCCAAACACGTTGTTTTCGGCGGCCACCAGCTGGGGCTGGGCGGAGTCGCAGTGCTGGGAGATGACGCAGCAGTGGTAGGTGTCAATCAAGGCCTGGGCGGCCTGGCGCTCCAGGGCCTCGTCGCCCCAGGTGTTGATTTCGCTGACATAGACCACCGCGTCGGGGTTGGCGCTCTGGGCGCCCAGGGCGAAGGCGTTGATGCCGGAGCAGGTCTCGGCGTACTCCAGGTTATAGGCGGCCACATAGCCGATGTTGTTGTTGCCAAGCTCCAGGGTCTTCATGCCGGCGGCGATGCCGGCCAGGTAGCGGGCCTGGTAGATGCGGCCAAAGTAGTTGTTGAAGTTGGTGTCGTTGGCCAGATAGCCGGTGCCGTGGGAGAACATGATATCGGGGTAATCCTCCGCCTTGTCGGCCATGGACTGGATGTAGCCGAAGGAGATGCCGAAGATGATGTCCGCCCCCTGGTTGGCCAGGGTGTCGATGGCGCTGGCCACGGCGGTGTCGTCCCGGTCGTCTACGTTGTCCACAATCAGCAGCTGGGTGGCGGGGTCCAGGCCCAGGTTCTTCATGGCGGTGGTGATGCCGTTGTGGTGCTGGAAGGTGTAGCCGGCCACGTCCTGCTGGCTGGTGATGTAGATGGCGCCCACCTTGAAATCGGAGCTGCCGGAGGGCTGGGCGGCAGGGGTGCTGGCCGCGGGGGCGGAGGCGGCGGGGCTGCTGGCGGCGGGGGTCTGACTGGGAGCGCCGCTGTTCCCGCAGGCGGCCAGGCCCACAGCCATGGCAAGGGCAAGGGTCAGGGCAAGAAACTTCTTTTTCATTCTCGATAATTCCTCCTGTGAATGATGTGGTTGACTTCTATCCTGCTATATTAAAACCGGAGGTTCCGGTCTTAATCGGCAAATTCGATGCCGCCGGCCTCGCTCATGGACTTCACCCGGGCCAGGGCCTCGATCCGCATTCCCTGCGCCCGCAGCGCGTCCCCGCCGGGCTGGAAGGCTTTTTCAATGACCACGCCGGCCCCCACCAGCTCCGCGCCCGCCTGGGACACCAGACTGGCCAGCCCACGCAGGGCCGCGCCGTTGGCCAGAAAGTCGTCAATCAGCAGCACCCGGTCCCGGGGGCCCAGAAACTCCCTGGATACCAGCACGTCGGACACGTTCCCGTGGGTGAAGGACTCCACCCGGGCGCAGTATACGTCGGGGGAGATGTTGCGGGTCCGGCTCTTTTTGGCAAAAACCACCGGACAGTCAAAAAACTGCGCCGTGATACACGCGATCCCGATGCCGGAGGCCTCGATGGTCAGGATCCTGTTCACGTCGCAGCGGGCAAAGCGGCGCTGAAACTCCCGGCCGATTTCGCCGAAGAGCTTCACGTCCATCTGATGATTCAAAAAGCTGTCTACCTTCAGCACGCCGCCGGGATAGACCCTGCCGTCCCTCCGGATGCGCTCCTTCAAAAGCTCCATGGAAGCCGCGCCCCCTCCTTGCAAAAAATGAATCACTTTTATTTTACAAAAAATTCACAGGTTCCGCAATCATTTTCTTGGAATATTTCCTCCAAAAAGAAGAAAAAGAGAGCCCGATTTTTGTCGCTTCTGCCCGGGAAGGGGAGGCGGGGCGCGGGGAAGAAAAATGCGGTTGCAACTTTCGGCAAATTCCTTATAATATAAGGTATCAGCAGGCCGCCGCGGGGCGGCCCAGGAACAGGAGGGTCCGTGCATGGCGTACATCTCTCTCTCCCAGGTGGTCAAGCGCTACCGCATGGGCGAGGTGACCATCACCGCCGCCGACCGCATCACCTTTGATGTGGAGAAGGGGGAATTTGTCATTATCGTCGGCCCCTCCGGGGCGGGCAAGACCACCGTGCTGAACATCCTGGGCGGGATGGACTCCTGCGACGGGGGGACCATCACCGTAGACGGCAGCGTGGTCAGCGGCTACAGCAGCCGCCAGCTGACCGCATACCGCCGCCACGACATCGGCTTTGTGTTCCAGTTTTACAACCTGGTGCAGAACCTGACCGCCCTGGAAAACGTGGAGCTGGCCGCCCAAATCTGCAAAAACCCCCTGGACGCGGAGGAGGTGCTGCGCCACGTGGGGCTGGGGGAGCGGCTGAACAACTTCCCCGCCCAGCTGTCCGGCGGAGAGCAGCAGCGGGTGGCCATTGCCCGGGCCCTGGCCAAGAACCCCAAGCTGCTGCTGTGCGACGAGCCCACCGGCGCCCTGGACTACGTCACGGGAAAGTCCATCCTGAAGCTGCTCCAGGACACCTGCCGGCAGCAGGGCATGACCGTGGTGGTCATCACCCACAACACCGCCATTACCCCCATGGCCGACAAGGTCATCCACGTGAAGAACGGGACCGTGGACCGCGTGGAGCTCAACGCCCGCCCCACCCCCGTCGAGCAGATAGAGTGGTAAAGGGCCGATTCAGAAATTCTTAGGACCTGCATTCACAGCCTCAAACGCGCGCCTGGCCGGGCCTTTCCCCGCCAGACTGCGTTCCGTTTTCTTGGAGTACACAAAAGCATTCCTGCAAAAATGCGCCTTATCCGGCGGAGGAATTCCCCGTCCGGGCGGCAGTTTCGGTTATGAATACAGGTTCTTAATTCTCAGGGGGGCGAAGGGATGAGCAGCCGTCTGCTGACAGACGCATTTCGAGAAATCAGGAATACCCGCAGCCGGTTTTTGTCGCTGATGGTGCTCTCAGCCCTGGCCGTGTGCTTTCTGGCGGGCCTGCGGGCCACTGCGCCGGACATGAAGCGCTCCGCCGACGAGTATTTCGACGGGCAGAAGCTGATGGACCTGCGGGTGGTGTCCACTTTGGGCCTGACGGAGGAGGACGCCCTGGCCCTGGCGGATCGGCCGGGGGTGGCGGCGGTGGAGCGGGCCCGGTCGGTGGACGCCGTGGTACATCTGCCGGAGAACGACTACATCGTAAAGGCGTTGTCCTTTACAGAGGACCCGGGCCTCAACGCCCCCCGGCTGGTGGAGGGGCGGATGCCGGAAAACGCCGGGGAGTGCTTGGCGGAGCCCCTGCTGCTTCAGGAGGCGGGGCTGAGCCTGGGGGACGTTCTGACCCTGGACCCCGGCGAGGGGGAGTTCCAGGACGTGTTCCCCAATCCCTCCTTCACCATCGTGGGCGCCGCCGATTCCCCCCTGTACGTGGGGGTGGAGCGGGGGTCCTCCAGCCTGGGCACCGGCAAGGTGTCCGCCTTTGTGCTGCTCCCCCTGGAGAGCTTTGACATGGAGGGATATACCGACTTCTATCTGGCCCTGGAGGGGGCGGCGGAGCTGAGCTCCTACAGCGACGCCTATACCGAGCTGGTGGACGGCTTTACCGACGGGCTGGAGGCCTTTGCGGAGGAGCGGGCCAAGCTGCGGGGGGACAGCATCCGGGAAGAGGCCAACGAAAAGCTGGCCGACGCGGAGCAGGAGCTGGCCGACGCGGAGGCCGACGCGGAGCGGGAGCTGGACGAGGCCTGGGCCGAGCTTCAGGACGGGCGGAAGGAGCTGGACGACGGCTGGGCGGAGTACCGGGACGGGGAGCGCACCCTGCGCCGGGAGACGGAGGACGCCCGGCGGGAGCTGGACGAGGGCCGGCAGAAGCTGGCCGACGCCCTTCAGGAGCTGAACGACGGGGAGCAGGAGCTGCTGGACGGCCGGGCCGAGCTGGACGAGGGCTGGGACGACTACCGCCGGGGTCTGGACGAGTACAACGAGGGCCTGGTGGAGTACCGGGACGGAGAACAGAAGTATCAGGACGGCCTGGACGAGTACAATGAGGGCCTGGAGGAGTTTGAGGACGGAAAGCGGGAGGTGGCCCGGGGCTGGCGGGAGTATCGGGACGGAGAGGCCCAGTACTCCGCCGGAGCGGCGGAGCTGGCCCGGGGCCGCCGGACCCTGGAGGAGCAGGAGAAGGTGTTCCAGGAGGGCCTGACCGCCTTCCGGCTCAGCCTGCCCGCCCTGGGCCTGCCGGCCTTTGAGACCAACGCCGCCCTGCAGGCCGCCATGGGCGTCCCGGAGCAGGCCGCCGCCATTGACGCGGCCCTGGAGGGGGCCCGGCAGCAGCTGGCCGCCGGCATCGCCCAGGCGGAGGAGACGGCCGCCCGGCTGGAGGAGCAGCTGGAGCAGGCCCGGCAGGCCGCCGCCGCCCTGCCCGGGCAGATTGCCCAGCTGGAGGGGCAGACCATCCCCTATCTTCAGGAGCAGGCCGCCGCCCTCCGGGGGCAGATGGACGGGGAGACCGACCCGGACGTCCTGGCCGCCCTTCAGGGGCAGCTTCAGACGCTGGAGGGCCAGCTGGCCGCCGCCCAGGCGGGGCTGGAGCAGGCCAGGACAGGCCTGGCCCAGGCCCAGGCCGCCATCCCACGGCTGGAGGCGGGCGTCAAAACCGCCCGGGAGACCCAAAAGGAGCTGGAGGCCCGGCAGGAGGCCCTGTACACCACGGTGAACGGAAAGAAAGTCCCCGTCTCCACCCAGGTGTTCCGGGACGGGCAGCGGCAAATCAATCAGGGTTGGGACCAAATCTGGGAGGGCGAGGCCCAGCTGGCCGACGCGGCCGAGCAGCTGGCCGACGCCTACCGCCAGCTGCGCCGGGCCGAGCGGGAGCTGGAGGCCGCCGAGGAGGAGCTGAACGAGGGCTGGGCTGAGCTGGAGGACGCCCGTCTGGAGCTGGAGGACGGCTGGGCCGAGCTGGAGGAGGGCCGCCTGGAGCTGGAGGACGCCCTGCAAAAGCTGAACGACGGGGAGCGGGACCTGCTGGACGGCCGGGCCGGGCTGGACGACGGCTGGCAGGAGTACAGCGACGGCCTCCGGGAGCTGGAGGACGGCGAGCGGGAGCTGCGGGAGGAGACTGCCAGGGCCCGGCGGGAGCTGAACGACGCCCTTCAGGAGCTGAACGACGGCGAGGCCGAGTACGCGGACGGCCTGAAGGAGTACGAGGACGGAAAGGCCGAAGCCGAGGAGAAGATCGCCGACGCCCGGAAGGAGCTGGAGCAGGCCCGGCGGGACATTGAGGACATCGAGGAGTGCGAGTGGTATCTCCTGGGCCGGAACACCAACATGGGGTATGTCAGCTACTCCATGGACGCCGACCGCATGGGCAATCTGGCCTCCGTGTTCCCGCTGATTTTCTTCCTGGTGGCCGCCCTGGTGTGCCTGACCACCATGACCCGCATGGTGGAGGAGCAGCGGGTGACCATCGGCGGGCTGAAGGCCCTGGGCTACTCCCGGGGGGCCATCGCCGTCAAATATGTGGGCTACGGCTTTCTGGCCAGCGCGGCGGGGTCCCTGCTGGGGCTGGCCGTGGGGCTGACCCTGCTGCCCTGGATTATCTGCAACGCCTGGAACATCATTTATACCCTGGGGCCGGTGCGGTATGGGCTGGAGCCGGTGACCTCCGCCCTGGCCTGCCTGGCCGCCGTCGGTACGGTGACCCTGTCCGCCCTAGGGGCCTGCTTCTCCGCCCTGGCCGCCGTCCCCGCCCAGCTGATGCGCCCCAAGGCGCCCCCCGCGGGCAAGCGGGTGCTGCTGGAGCGGCTGCCCTTTGTGTGGCGGCGGCTGTCCTTCAACTATAAGATTACCATCCGCAATCTGTTCCGCTACCAGCGGCGGTTCTGGATGACGGTAATCGGAATCGGCGGCTGCGCCGCCCTGATTGTCACCGCCTTCGGCCTGCGGGGGTCCATCTTTGACGTGATGGACAAGCAGTACGACGAAATCTACCGCTACACCGCCGAGGTGGGGCTGGTGAACAAGGTCACACCCGGCGAGCTGCGGGAGGCGGCCCTGGTTCTGGACGGCAGCGGGCTGGTGGCCGGCTGGACGGCCTGCCGGTCGGAGCAGGTGACCGCCGGGACTGCCGCCTATACCGTGGACTGCAATCTTCAGACCGCCTCCGGACAGGAGGAGCTGGAGCGCTTCGTCTGCCTGCGCCACCGCCGGGACAGCCGGCCGGCGGAGCTGCCGGAGGACGGGGCGGTGCTCACCGAAAAGCTGGCCAAGCTGCTGAACGTGAAGGCGGGGGACACCTTTACCCTGGACGGGGACAAGCGGGTGGAGGTGCGGGTGGCCGACGTGACCGAGCACTACATCCAGCACTTCATTTACATGACGGACGGCTATTACGAAAGCCTGTTCGGCACGCGGCCCCAAAGCAACCTGATTCTGGCCGACTACCCCGTCGGCGCGGAGGAGACCGAGGCCCTGGAGCGGGAGCTGGTGGCCCTGGACGGGGTGACCTCCCTGTCCCGGGTCGCCGACACCCGGAAAACCTTTACCTCCAGCCTGGAGAGCGTGGATTACGCCGTGGTGCTGATTATCGTCTGCGCCGCCGCACTGGCCTTTGTGGTGCTCTACAACCTGACCAACATCAACATCACCGAACGGATGCGGGAGCTGGCCACCCTGAAGGTGCTGGGGTTCTACGACGGGGAGCTGTCCGCCTACGTCTACCGGGAAAATATCATTCTCACCGTCTTCGGCGTAGGGCTGGGGATGGTGATGGGACGGCTGCTCCACCGGTGGCTGATTCTGACCGTGGAAATCGACCTTCTGATGTTCGGCCGGGAGCTGGCCCTGAGCAGCTACGGCTATGCCGTGGTGCTGACGGTGGTTTTCTCCCTGCTGGTCAACCTGGCCGCCCACCGGAAGCTGAAAAAGCTGGACATGGTGGAGTCCCTGAAAACCGTGGAATGAGAAAGGAATGTTTGATTTAATCCTTTTGTAACATTTGAGGGTCACATTTTTAATAACTGCTTGGTATCCTAATACTCGCAAGAGACAGTTCGTTTCATTTTTATCCTCTTTTTCAACAAAAGGACCGGAGCGCTTTGGAGCAGGCGTTCTGGTCTTTTTGTTTTGCCCGGGGAGTATAAAGCGCGCCGGGGGAGAGAAACTAGAGAAAATCGTGTGTCCTGCGCGGAGCCCCCCTGCCGCCCAAACTGCCCCAAGGAGCGGCGGACGCGCCGGAAAACAGAGAGGAAAATACGCCATGGACGAAAAAAGGCGGGGGGACAGCCCCCATCCCCGGAGGGAGCCGCGTTTCCCGGAGGAGCTGACGCTGGAGCATGTGGAGGCGGTCTTTCAGGACTGCGCCGATTTCCAGCGCCGGGAGGTCTTTCTCCACGGGGACCCGGAGCGCCGGGTAACTGTCTGCTACGTGGACGGCATGACCCGGGGGGAGCGGCTGAACGACTATGTGCTGCGCCCCCTGGCGCAGGACCCCATGCTGGCCGGCTGCGGGCCGGGGGAGGCCTTCCGCCTGCTGGAGTGCGGGGCCCTGTACACCGGCGGCGTTCAGCGCCGGGGGGACATGGACAGCGTGGTGCTGGATCTGATTAACGGCAGCTGCGCGCTGTTTTTCCCGGGAAAAGCGGATGTGCTCACCTATTCCGTGGCCACGGAGGAGAAGCGCTCGGTGGGCGAGCCGGAGAACGAGCCCGCCCTGAAGGGGGCGCGGGACTCCTTTGTGGAGAGCCTGCGCACCAACACCAGCCTGGTGCGCCGCCGGCTGCGGGCCCCGGAGCTGCGGGTGCGGGAGCATGTCGTAGGGCGGCAGTCCCTGACCCCGGTGGACGCGGTGTGGCTGGAGGGCATCGCCGACGGGGACATGGTAAGCCGGGTGAACAGCCGCCTGGAGGAGATTGACATCGACGGCGTGGAGGCGGCGGGGGACCTGGAGGAATATCTGACCGACCCCTGGAACAGCCCCTTCCCCCGCCTGCCCTACACCCAGCGGCCCGACCGGTTCTGCCAGGGGCTGCTGGAGGGGCGGGTGGGCATCCTGTGCGACGGCCTGCCCATGGGCTGGCTGGCCCCGGGGACGGCGGCGGAATTCTTCAAAACGGGGCAGGACCGCTCCTTCCACTGGATGATGGCCTCCATGCTCAGCCTGCTGCGCTATCTGTGCGTGGGGGTGACGCTGCTGCTGCCGGGGCTGTATATCGCGCTGGTCACCTACCATCCGGAGGCCATCCCCACCGAGCTGGCCGTCTCCATCGCGGCGGCCAAGCAGGACGTGCCCTTCTCCACCGTGTTCGAGGTGCTGATCATGCTGCTGTCCTTCGAGGTGCTCCAGGAGGCGGGCCTGCGCCTGCCTGCCCCTATCGGGGCCACGGTGTCCATTCTGGGCGGGCTGGTGGTGGGCAACGCGGCGGTGGACGCCCATATCGTCTCCCCCGCGGTGCTCATCGCCGTGGCCATCGCCGGAGTGGCGGGCTACACCATGCCCAGCCAGGATATGGCGGGGGCCCTGCGGCTGTGGCGCTTCCTGCTGGCCATCCTGGCCAGCCTCGGCGGGGTGTTCGGCCTGGTGATGGGCTGCGGCGCGCTGATTTGCCATTTGGCCGGCCTGGAGAGCTTCGGGGTGCCCTATCTGGCCCCCTTCACCACCGGGGCCCGGTTCCCCTGGGGACGGCCCAATGTGATACGCCCCCCGCTGCCCTTCCTGAAGTGGCGGGACGGCGCGGTAAAAACCGCCAACCGCCGCAATCAGCGCTGAGGGCGCAAAACGCAGTTTTGCGCCAAACATTTCCTTTTTGGCCCTTTTTTTCAAAAGAAAAAGGGCGCACAACCAAGACAACCCGGAGGTGAGCGTATGCCAGGATTTACGCGCTGGGCCGCCTGGCTGGCGGCGCTGGCCCTGCTGGCGGGATGCGGCCGGGGGCGGTGGCTGCCCCAGGGCCGGGAGATGAAAAACATGGCGCTGATGCGTGTCATGGGAGCGGACGCCGGAGACCGGGCGGAGGAGACGGCTGTGACGTTTTCCTCCGGGCGGCGGGCCCGGGGGACGGACGGGGAGGCGGAGCCGCCTCTGGTGCTCAGCGCGCGGCGGGAGACGGCGGCCGCAGCCTGCGCCGCCATTCAAGCCATGGGGGACAGCTATGTATACTACGGCCACGTGGACCAGCTGCTGCTGGGGGAGGAGCTGGCCCTGCGCGGAGTTTTTCCCATTCTGGACCACTTCCGCCGGGACCGGGATCTGGGGCTGGGGACGCAGATTTGGCTGATGCGCGGCGGCCGGGCGGAGGACGCCCTCCGGGCCGGCGGCGAGGAGGGGACAGGAGAGCGGCTGGCAGTGCTCCAGACCGGCGGAGAGATGGGGACGGCGGGCCTGTCCCGCACGGCGGGAGAGGTGCTGACCGCCCTTCTGGAGGACGGCAGCGCCTGGGCGCCCGCCCTTTCCCGGGAGGAGGAGGCGCTGCGGGAGTGCGGCTACGGGGTGCTGAAGGACGGAGCGCTTGCCGGCTGGCTGACCGGCCCGGCGGCCCGGGGGCTGGAGCTGGCCCAGGGCAGGTCCGGCGGGGAGCCGGTACAGCTGGAAGGAGCGGCCGTCCGCCTCCACAGCGTCGCGCTGAAGTGTGCGCCGGTGCTGAGCGGGGGGAAGCTGACCGCCCTGCGGCTGGAGCTGAAGCTGAAGGGAGAGCTGGCGGACCCCGGTTCCGCCGGGGATCCGGATGCCCTGGAGGGCGCGCTGGAGGAGTGGGCGGCGGAGTGCCTTGCCGCCGCGGTGACACAGCTGCAGCGCTGGAACGCCGACTGTCTCAGCCTGGCCCGGCGGTGCGGCGCGGCCCGCCCCGGACAGTGGGAGGGAATCAGCGGACAGTGGGAGGCGGCGTTTCCCGAGCTGGAGCTGGAAATTCGTTGCAGCGCCGCCCTGCACACGCAGGGCGGATAACAAGGGGGCGTGCGAAATGGAGCGGGAGAGCCTGTCGTTCCGGCAGCTGATGGTGCTGTTGTGGGCGGGAATGCTGGGACCTGCGGCGGAAATGCTGCCCGGACCGGCCGGAAAGGCGGGGGCGGCGGGGCTGACGGGCCTGCTGGCGGCCGGCCTGGCCCTGGCGCTGGCGGGGAACCTGCTGTGGCGGGTGGCCGCCCCGGCGGAGGGGCTGGCTGCGGGACTGCGGAGCAGCCTGGGGGGCTGGGCGCTGTACCTATATATGATATGGGGCGAGGTGCTTCTGTCCGTCCGGCTGCGGCTGTCCGCCCAGCGGCTGGCGGGGGCGGGGAGCAGGGACGGGACCGTCTGGTTCTTTCTGCTGGTGCTGGCCCTGTTCGCCACCTGGATGGGCCGGGGCGGGCTGGGCGCGCTGGGCAGGACGGCGGAGATGATGTTCGGGGCTCTGGTGCTGACCGCAGGCGCGGTGCTGGTGCTGGCCCTCTTCCAGACCCGTGGGCTGAATCTGCTGGGACGGCCCTGGGAGGCCGGCCGGGGCGCGGCGGCGTTCCAGGCGCTGGGCGTGGTCAGCTGCGGACTGTTCGCCGCCTTTCTCATTCAGCCCCGGAATATGGAGCGGCCGGGGAAATCCTGGCTAAGGTGGACGGCGGGGGGCTGCGCGGCGCTGGCCCTGGGGGAGCTGATCATTCTGGGCAGCTTTGGGCCGGAGCTGACTGCCCGCCTGGAGGTGCCGTTCCTCCAGCTGGCCAAAAGCGTGGGCGTGGAGGGGGCCTTTCAGCGGGCGGAGAGTGTGGCGGCCGCCCTGTGGTCCTTCAGCGACCTGCTGCTCCTGGCGGAGATTTTGTGGGGAATGCGGCAGATAGGCCTGGAGCTGGGGACAAAGCTGTCCCCCCAAAAAATAGCGGGGGCGGCGGTTCTGCCGGCGGCGGTCTGCGCCCTGGCGCTTCTGGACTGGGAGCGGGGGCGGGCGGTTATGAAGCTCCTTCCGCTGGGGGGAGCGGCGCTGGGGATTGCCCTGCCGCTGGCGGCGCTGGGGGCAAGGGGCTGGAAGGGCCGGAAATGAGGGGCATATCTTGTGCCGGAACGGAGAAGAGGACCGCATATTTAGTCCCGTCAAAAAAGCTCAAAAAAAGGGGAAAAAAGGAGTTGACAACGGGGGAATAATCTGCTAATATAAGCGAGCGCTCGAGGGAAAGCCTTGCGGCGCC
>JAAWHL010000001.1 GCA_022795855.1 Lawsonibacter sp. | reverse complement strand
ATTGTAATGCATTTTCTCCCAAAAATTGGATTGGAAACAGCTTGTCCCATCGAAAATTTTAACAGGTTGTCTTTACACCATCGCCGCCGGAAAAGGCTTGTCCTACTAACAATCCAGTGTTTTCAAGGCTTTCCGGTCTTGTTGCGCTTACGCCATCGCCCCATCTGCCGCCAGGTCCTCAGTCAAATCAGCGATTACATCGCCAGTAGACTGGATGCTCGCGGCGGTCCAGGGGAACCCGGAGGCGGCAGTAGGATACACGCCGGTGGTATGGTCCACGAAGTAGGGGGCGAAGGAGCTGTCCCGGATTTGCTCCTCGGTCAGGTTTCTGGTCAGCTGATGGACGATGGCGGCCACCATTTCCATGTGGCCGAGTTCCTCGGTTCCAATGTCCGTAAGAAGGCCCTTAGCCTCGGCGAAGGGCATGGAGTAGCGCTGGGACAGGTAGCGCATGGAGGCGCCCAGCTCGCCGTCCGGCCCGCCGTACTGGCTGATAATCGCGGCGGCCAGCTTGGGGTTGGGCGTAGCGATTTTCACAGGGAACTGCAGCTTTTTTTCATAGACAAACATTCACTTCACCTCATTCTGCTGATAGTTCCAGGGCCAGGGATCTTTGAGCCAGGTATAGGTTTTGCTGTCGGAGGCGGCCTGCCGGGTCAGGGGGCCGAATTTCTCCTCGTAGCTGGCTCTGGCGGAGCGCTCCATGGCGGAATACTGCTTGAACAGGGCAAAAGCCTCCACATCGTCGGCATGGGTGTCCAGATAAGTGCCCAGCTCCAGCACGACAAATTCCAGCGCCTGAAGCTCCACCAGGGGGTTGCCGGGCAGGGTGCTGCCCTCCACCTTCATATGGAAGGGGAGGTTCAGGCCGGGGAAGAGGGTGCCGTTGCTCAGCGCGTCGGTCTGAGAGTACTTTTGGGGATTGTTCTGCTGGAAGGGGACATAGGGAACCGCCAGGCCGGCGCAGGACGGCAGGGTGCCGTTCTGGTCGGGGCAGCTCGGAATCGGGCAGGTGCCCGGAGTTTCGATGTTCAATGGAATTTCCTCCTTGGTCGGATTGGAGGTCGGCCCTCCAATCCATATTATGAGGCTGGGCGGCGCGGGGGACCGGGAGCGGGGGACAGGATTTCTCTGACTTTGCCGGATTGCGGAGGAAAGAGGGGCGGGAGGCAGAAAAAAACATGGCGGAAGGTTTATTCGGGGAATTGCTTTTTTTTTGCGGTCAGATTATAATAGTGAAGTTAGGACAAAGCGTACCGTACAGGCGTTTGGAGGATGCTAGCATGAGCTTGACCACGCTGAAGGAAGCAATTGACCACATCACCCCCGCCGACCGGGAGGCCATGGCCCAGGCTCAGGCGCGCTGGGACCGGATTGCCAAGCCGCTGGGCAGCCTCGGACTGCTGGAGGAGGCCGTTGTCCGCGCCGCCGGCGCGATGGGAACCGCCGAGGTCAGCTGGTCCCGAAAAGCGGTGGCGGTATTCTGCGCCGACAGCGGCGCGGCGTCGGAGTCGGGGCTCCAGGACGGGCCGTCGGTGACTGCGGCTGTGGCCTCGGCTATGGCCCGAGGCGAGGCCTGCGTATGCCGGATGGCCTGGAGCGCCGGAGCGGAGGTATTTCCGGTGGATATCGGTATGGCCAGCTCTGTGGAGGAAGAGGGCATTCTGCACCGCCACGTTCTGCGGGGGACCCGGAGCATCACCCAGGGCCCGGCCATGACCCGCGGGGACGCGGTGTCTGCCATGATGACCGGCGTGTGGATGGCGGAGGACCTGCTGGGGCGGGGATTTGACCTGCTGGCGGCGGGGGAGATGGGCGTTGGAAGCACCGCTGCCGCCGCCGCTGCGGCCGGCGTTCTGCTGGATCTGCCTCCGGAGCGGACGGCGGGGCCTGCTCCCGGCCTTTCCCGGGAGGGACTGCTGCGCCGGCAGGAGCTGGTTGCCCGGGCGGTCCGGGTCAATAAGCCCAATCCGGACGATCCAATCGACGTGCTGGCCAAGGTAGGGGGCTTGGACATTGCGGCCATGACAGGATTTTTCCTGGGCGCGGCGCTGCATCGGGTGCCGGTGGTGCTGGACGGCGCGGTATCCTGCACGGCGGCTCTGGCGGCGGTGCGGCTGTGCCCCGACGCGGCCAAATCCATGATTGCCAGCCACCGCCCGGCGGAGCCCTGCGGCGGGATTCTGCTGGACGCGCTGGGCCTGAAGCCCTTTATTGACGCCAGGATGTACCTGGGCGAGGGCAGCGGTGCCGTGGCCGCCATGCCGATGCTGGATATGGCTCTGTCCATCTACCGGGGCATGGCCGGCTTTGACCGGCTGGGCATCCGGCCTTACGAGAAGTAACAGCAGCAGGAAAGGATGATAGTTGCATGATATTTCGCTGTTCTGAAAAAGAATGTGGATATTTTTGTGAGGAGGAGCAGTCCCCGGAGCGCTGTCCCCGGTGCGGCAAGGTAATGGTGCCGGTGGCGGAGTCCGATATGTCGGCGGACGACTGGTCTGCGCTGGGCGTTTTCTGGGTCAACCGTCCCGACGGGCAGGAGCGCGCCCTGCAATATTTTCGCCGGTCGGCAGGGCAGGGCAGCGCTTGGGGCACCTGCAACCTGGGGCTGTGTATGGAGCGGGGCACCGGGACCCAGGCGGACCCCCGTCAGGCCTTCTGGCTCTACCAGCAGGCGGTGGAGATGGGCAGCCTGTCCGCCGTGTGCAACCTGGGCGTGTGCTACGAGCTGGGGATTGGCACCCAATCGGATATCAAGCAGGCGGTGGAACTGTACCAGCGGGCCGCGGAAAACGGATCCTCCCGGGGGCAGCGTCTGCTGGCCCGGTGTCTGGACCTGGGTCTGGGCGTGGCGCAGGATCAGAAGGCCGCGCTGGAGTGGCTGCGCACCTCCGCCTTGCAGGGGGACGCCACCAGCCAGACCGAGCTGGCCCGCCATTATGAGTTTGGGACGGGCACCGAGGTGGACCCGGAGAAGGCGGTGCAGTGGTACCGCCGGGCCGCCGAGTCGGGCAGCGCCGACGGCGCGTGCTGTCTGGGGTGGCTGCTGGAGCACGGAAAATGGGTGGAGCAGGACATCTCCGCCGCCATCGAGCTGTACCGTCAGGCCGCCGCTCAGGACCACGAGCGGGCCAATCTCCTGCTGGGCCTGTGCTATCTGCGGGGGAACGGAGTGGAGCGGGATCCGGAGCAGGCCTGGCAGCTGCTGTCCCGGGCCTATGACCTGGGGGCCGAGTCGGCCGCCTGCGACCTGGGCCAGATGTGTATGAAGGGGGAGGGCGTGGAGCAGAGCGACAGCGAGGCCATGCGCTGGTGGACTCTGGGTGCTCAGCAGGGGGACTCCACCTGTCAGTATAACATTGCCTGGTGTTATGAGAACGGCCGGGGGGTGGAGCAGGACGATGAGAAGTCCTTTTTCTGGTATATGCGCGCAGCGGAAAACGGCGACAGCGACGGTGTGTGCGCCGTGGGGCTGGCCTACGAGGTGGGCCGGGGCGTGGAGCAGAACTGGGATAAGGCGGTGGAGTGGTACCGGAAGGCCGCCGAGGCGGGCAACGCCCGCGCCATGGGCAATCTGGCCTGGTGCTATGACAACGGAAAAGGAGTGGAGGCGGACCACGCCGCTGCGGCCCGGTGGTTTTTGAAGGGAGCCGAGGCGGGCAACGTGCGCAGCATGTACTGCGTCGGCTGGAACTGCGAGCACGGGGAGGGCATCTCCCGGGATTTGGAGAAGGCGGCCTACTGGTATGAACAGGCGGCCCAGCGGGGCCACCGGGGCGCGATGTGCAACCTGGGCTTTCTGTATGAGCAGGGCGCGGGCGTAGAGCAGAGCTGGGAACAGGCGGCGCAGTGGTACCGGAAGGCCGCCGACGAGGGAGACGGCCGGGCCATGGGCAACCTGGGCTGGTGCTATGACCACGGAAAGGGTGTAGAGCAGAGCTACACCGAGGCGGCCCAATGGTTTTTGAAGGGCGCCGAGGCGGGGGACGTGCGCAGTATGTACTGCTACGCCTGGGACTGTGAGCACGGCGAAGGGCTGGAACAGGACTTTGCCCTGGCGCTGGAGTGGTATCACAGGGCCGCAGACTGCGGAGATACCGAGGCGATGTGCAACATCGGCTACTTCTACGAGCGGGGCTATGAGGTGGAGCAGGACTGGGAGCAGGCGGCGCAGTGGTATCAGAAGGCCGCCGAGGCGGGCAGTCCCCGCGCCATGGGCAATCTGGCCTGGTGCTATGAGAACGGCCGGGGCGTGGAAAAGAACCAGGAGACCGCTGCCCGGCTGTATCTTCACGGGGCCGAGGCGGGCAGTCTGCGCTGCATGTGCAGCGCCGGTTTCTGCTATGAGCAGGGCTCCGGCGTGGAGCAGAGCTGGGAACAGGCGGCGCAGTGGTACCGGAAGGCTGCCGAAGGGGGGTACGGCCGGGCCATGGGGAACCTGGCCTGGTGCTACGACAACGGCAAGGGCGTAGAGCAGGACCACAAGATTGCGGCGGAGTGGTATCTGAAGGGCGCTGAGGCGGGCAACCCCCGCAGCATGTACTGCGCCGCCTGGAACTATGAGCACGGGGAGGGCACCGGCGTAGACTGCGCCAAGGCCCTGTACTGGTATCAGCAGGCGGCCGGCGAGGGCGACGAGGACGCCATGTGCTCCATCGGCTATCTGTACGAGACGGGCCGGGGCGCGGAGCAGAGCTGGGAGCAGGCGGTGGAGTGGTACCTCAAGGCCGCCGAGGCGGGCAGCAGCCGGGGCATGTGCAATCTGGGCTGGTGCTTTGAAAACGCCAAGGGGGTTCCCCAGGACTATGAGGCCGCCTTCCGGTGGTACTCAAAGGCCGCCGAAGCGGGCAGCGCCCGAGCGGTGTGCAACGTGGGCTGGTGTTTCGAGCAGGGCTACGGCACGGAGCAGGACTGGGAGCAGGCCGCCCGGTGGTACGCCAAGTCGGCCGAGATGGACTACCCCCGGGGGATGTGCAATCTGGCCTGGTGCTATGACAACGGCAAGGGCGTGGAGCAGAACCGAGAGACCGCGTTCCGGTGGTATCTCAAGGCTGCCGGAGCGGGCAGTGTCCGGGGCATGTATGTCACCGGCTTGAACTATGACCACGGCCACGGTACGGACCAGGACTACGCCCAGGCCATGCACTGGTACGAAAAGGCCGCCAGGGAGGGAGACGACCGGGCGGTGTGCAACATCGGCTTTATGTACAGCTACGGCCACGGCGTGGAGCCGGACCGGAAAAAGGCGGTGGAGTACTATCTGAAGGCGGCAGAGATGGGCAACGACTGCGCCATGTGCAATCTGGGCGACCACTATCTTCAGGGGGAGGAGTGCCCCAGGGATCTGGAGAAGGCCCTTTACTGGCTGGAAAAGGCCATTGAGAAGGGGAACGTCACCGCGCAGTACAATCTGGGCTATCTCTATGAGCTCCAGGGCAGGCTGGAGCAGGCCTTTGCCCAGTACCGGAAGGCCCAGGAGTCGGGGAGCAGCAGCGCCTGCTGGGCGCTGGGCCGTTTCCTGGAGCAGGGGGCCGGCGTTCCGGCCGACCCGGAGCAGGCCTTCCGGTGGTATCAGAAGGGCGCGGAGCTGGAGGATCTGAACGCCCGGTGTGCGCTGGCCCGCTGCCTGGCCCGGGGGATTGGCGTTCCGGCCGACCGGGAGGAGGCGCTGCGTCTGTGCCGGGAGATTCTTGGCCGGGAGTACCCCCCGGAGGAGCGGTCGGACTTTGGAGCCCGGGAGGAGCTGGACTCGGTCCGGGCCCTGCTTCAGGAGCTGGGGCAATAGGCGGAGGCCTCCCGCTCCGCCGGCGAAAGGACATGTTTCGGCAAAAAACAAAAAAGCTGTTTGGAAATGTTAAAAAATAATTGAAAAAACTCCAAAATAACGTGTTTTCCCCCCTTGCTGTGTGCGAAATGACCTGTTATAATGAAGAAAGAGGTATAACAGGAAACAGACGGGGGAACAGGCCTTGTTTGAAGGACGGGAAGCACAGGCGAGCGGCGGAAAACCGCCGCAGGTGCCTGGACCGGCCTTCAGACAGGCCCTATTTTGGAGGTGTGAAAAGTGTTCCAGATCGGGGATAAGATCGTTCATCCCATGCACGGCGCAGGTATTGTGGAAAGCATTATCACCAAAAAGGTCAACGGAGTGGTACGGGATTATTACACGCTCAAGCTGCCTGTACGCGCCATGCTGGTTATGATTCCGGTAGAGACCAGCGGGGAGATCGGCGTGCGCCCTGTGGTGGACAGCGAGTGCGCGGCCAGTGTGCTGACCGCCATTCCCACCATCCAGGTGGACATGACCCAGAACTGGAACCGCCGTTACCGGGAAAACATGGAGCGGCTGAAAAGCGGGGATATTTTTGAGGTGGCCCGGGTGGTCAAGGGCCTGATGCTCCGGGACGCGGACCGCGGGCTGTCCACAGGCGAACGGAAGATGCTCCACTCGGCCAAGCAGATTCTGATTTCCGAGCTGGTGCTGTCCCAGTGCCGCTCCTATGAGGATGTGGAGGCCTGCATCAATACCGCGCTGACCCTGCCGCAAGTCAATTAAAAAGGAGCCGAAAGGCTCCTTTTTTTCGGAACGAAGAAGGAGAGATCATATGGCTGGACTGTTTTCGTTGTTTAAGGGCCGTGCAAAGGAGCCCCCCATGTGCTCGGCGGTGGTGGCGGCTGCGGGCAGCGCCCGCCGGATGGAGGGCGTCGATAAGGTGCTGGCCCCCCTGGGCGAGCTGCCCGTCCTGGTTCACACCCTCTACGCCCTTCAGGACTGCCCCGATATCAGCGAGGTGATTGTGGTCACCCGGGAGGACCTGCTGGTGGAGACGGGCCGGCTGTGCCGCCAGTACGGCCTGGACAAGGTGAAGAAGGTGGTTGTTGGCGGAAAGGAGCGCCTGCACTCGGTTCAGGCCGGATTGCGGGAGGTGAGCCGGGAGGCCGCTGTGATCGCCATCCACGACGGCGCCCGTCCGCTTGCCTCTGCCGGGCTGATCAGCCAGGTGGTGCAGTGCGCCCTGCGCACCGGGGCGGCGGCCCCGGCCCTGCCGCTGACCGACACGGTGAAGCGGGTGGAGGAGGAACTGGCGGTGGAGACGGTGGACCGCTCCGCTCTGCGGGCGGTACAGACCCCTCAGGTCTTTGATGCGGATCTGATACGCGCCGCCGTACAGAAGGCGCTGGACGACGGCGAAGCCCTCACCGACGACTGCGGGGCGGTGGAGCGCATGGGGATGAAGGTGTCCCTGGTTCCCGGGAGCCGGGAGAACCTGAAGCTGACCACCCCCATTGACTTTCTGATTGCCGAGGCCATTCTGGAGGCGAGGGGGCGGGGAGAGCTGTGATGCGCATCGGACACGGATACGACGTACACCGGCTGGCGCCGGACCGGAAGCTGATTCTGGGCGGAGTGGAGGTGCCCTTTCATCTGGGGCTGCTGGGCCACTCCGATGCGGACGTGCTTACCCATGCGGTGATGGACGCCCTGCTGGGGGCGGCGGCGCTGGGGGATATCGGCCAGCATTTTCCCGATACCGACCCGGCCTATGCCGGCGCGGACAGCCTGAAGCTGCTGGAACGCGTGGCGGATCTGCTGGCCAGGCGGGGCTGGCGGGTGGGAAACGTGGACGCCACCCTGCTGGCCCAGAGTCCCAAACTGGCCCCCTATCTCCCGGCCATGGCGGAGAACCTGGCCGCCCGCCTGGGCATTGCACGGAATCAGGTGAGCGTCAAGGCCACCACAGAGGAAAAGCTGGGCTTCACCGGCAGCGGCGAGGGCATGGCCGCCCACGCGGTCTGCCTGCTGGAGCGGGCCGAAGCAACCTAGCGCGTCACCCCGCGGGGCCGGACAAGGCGGCCCCTGCGGGGTGATTTTCTGCCGGCACCGGAGCAGACGGGCGCGCATACTATGGCAGTGAGGGGGCAGCGCGCTCCGGGCCCGGCGTTTCCGGGGCCGCCGCACCCCGGGAAAGGAATCATGCCATGCTCTACTATCTGTTCCAATGCAGGTCCCTGACCTATGCCCAGCGCACCGCCGCGGCGCTGGAGCGGGCCGGGATCTCCGCTCATATGCTGCGCTCTCCCAAGAGCATCGCAGGGGAGGGGTGCAGTCATTCGGTCAAGGTGTCCCAGAGAAATCTGACCGACGCGCTGAAGGTGCTTCACCGGGTGGGACTGGACCCGGTGCGCGTCTATATCACCCAGGGGGACGGGAGCTATCGGGAGGTGCTGCTGTGATTTATCTGGACAGCGCGGCGACGACGCTTCAGAAGCCGCCGGCGGTGGCCCGGGCGGCGGCCGGGGCCATCCGCACCATGGCCACGCCGGGACGCGGCGGCCATCCCCCCGCCATGGCGGCGGCAGCGGCGGCCTTTGCCTGCCGGGAGGAGGCCGCCCGCCTGTTTTCCGTGGCGGACCCGGCTCAGGTGGTGTTCACCAGCAGCGCCACCCATGGGCTGAATATTGCCATCCGCACCTTGGCGGCGCCGGGGAGCACGGTGCTCATCTCCGGCTATGAGCACAACGCGGTGACCCGGCCGCTCCACGCCATCCCGGACGTCACCGTCAAAATAGCCCGGGGGCAGCTGTTTGACCAGGCCGCCGTTCTGGAGGACTTTGACCGGCTGCTGACGCCGGAGGTATCCCTGGCGGTTACCACCCACGTCTCCAATGTCTTCGGATTCATCCTGCCGGTGGAGGGAATTGCCCGGCTGTGCCGGGAACGGGGGGTGCCCCTGATTGTGGACGCATCCCAGTCGGCCGGGTGCCTGCCGGTTTCCATGGAGGAGCTGGGGGCTGCCTTTATCGCCATGCCGGGGCACAAGGGGCTCTACGGCCCCCAAGGGACCGGCCTTCTGCTGTGCGGAAGCACCCTGCCCCAGCCGCTGCTGGCAGGCGGAACGGGCAGCGAATCCAAGCGGCAGGAGATGCCCGGCTACCTGCCCGACCGGCTGGAGGCCGGTACTCACAACATGCCGGGCATCGCCGGGCTGCTGGAGGGGCTGCGCTTTGTCCGGGCCAAGGGGCTGGACCGCATTGAACGCCACGAGGCCGCGCTGATTCGCAGACTTGCGTCCGGGCTGAGCGGGCTGACCGGGGCGGAGGTCTTTGCGGGCCGGGAGCCTGGGGTCCAGGCAGGGGTGCTGTCCCTGCGGCAGAACGGGTGGGACTGCGAGGAGCTGGGGGAGGCCCTGGCCCGGCGGGGGGTGGCGGTGCGCGCTGGACTCCACTGCGCTCCGCTGGCCCACCAGAGCGCCGGCACCCTGGAATCGGGTACGGTGCGCCTCAGCGTGTCCGCCTTTACCACAGCCGGGGACGTCAGCCGCTTTCTTCAGGAGATGCGGCGGCTGATCCGCTGAAAGCAACCGAAAAGCTGCTCCGGAACATTTGGTTCCGGAGCAATTTTTGCGCGGGGCCGTAGGCGGTTTGGCGGTTTTTCATAGGAGACAGCGGAAAAATTTCAGGAAAAATTCATTCTTTCCTTCCAGTAACATGTTGCCAACCGTCCGGGAATATCGTATAATAATCAAGATAAGCAAACGGCTGCCCGTTTATTTTGGCAGTGGGAGGGATACCATGGGAATGGCCCTGATTGAAAACCTGTTGTCGGCGATAGAGAGCATATGGAATACGGTACAGCTCAGCGACCTGGTGGACATCGCCCTTTTGTCCTTTGTCATATACCGGCTGCTGTGGATGGTGCGCAAGACCAGCTCCGGCCGGGTTCTGCGGGGCATTCTGATTCTTGTTGCCATGATGTCCCTGTGCTTTGCCTTCCGGCTGTATGCCACCACCTACCTGCTGAACAAGGTGCTGGAATGGGGCGTCGTCGTGCTGGTGGTGCTCTTCCAGCCGGAACTGCGCCGCTTTCTGGAACGCATCGGAAACAGCGCGCTGGGCATCGGCAGCATATTCTCCCAAAATGCGGTTTCCGTCCATGACATGGAAACCGCCGTCGTCCAGACAGTGGAGGCCTACGAGTCCATGTCCCGGGACAAGGTGGGGGCGCTGATGGTGTTCGAGCGCAGCAACCTTCTGGACGATGTGGTAAAGACGGGGACCGCTTTGGACTGCGGCGTGTCCAGCGAGCTGCTGAAAAACATTTTCTGGAACAAGGCCCCGCTCCACGACGGGGCGGTTATTGTCCGGAACGGCCGGATTATCGGGGCGGGCTGTATGCTGCCCCTGTCCAGCAATGTAAACCTCAGCAGGGACCTGGGGATGCGCCACCGGGCCGGCATCGGCATGAGCGAGCACTCCGACGCGGTGGTGGTCATCGTCTCTGAGGAGACCGGGTCCATCTCCGCCGCCGTAGGCGGGATGCTCAAGCGCCATCTGGCCCCCGAGACGCTGGAGCGCCTTCTGCGCAACGAGCTGATGGCCGACAGCCAGGAAGGGGAGAAGGGCGCACTGCCTCTGCTGTCTATCCTGTTTAACCGGGGCCGGAAGGGGGAGGACGAGGAGTGAAGGAACTGATGCGAGTTCTGAAGGAGAGCCGGTGGAGCTATATCCTGTTCTCTATCGTGCTGGCCACCATTTTCTGGCTGTTCGTCCGCCAAACGGAGGACCCGGTCCGCACCGGCACCATCCGGAACATTCCGGTGTCCGTGGACGGGGAGCAGATGCTGGAGGCCCAGGGCCTGACGGTGCGGTCCGTCTCCCATGACACGGTATCCCTGCGGGTCAGCGCCCCCCTGAGCCAGTTTGAGCGGATGCAGGACAATATGACCATCACCCTGGACGTGTCCCGGTGCTCCGCTCCGGGGGAGTACCAGCTGTCCTACCGGCTGAACTATCCCTCCAATGTGGTGGTCAGCGATGTAACCGTCAATGAGCGCCTGCCCCTGGAAATCACCGTCGTAGTGGAACAGCTGGCCTCCAAGTCCTTTACCATCGAACCCCGGCTGGAGGGCAGCATTGCCGCCGGCTACCAGGCGGGCAGCTGGTCCATCAGCCAGGAGACTGTGCTCATCAGCGGCGCGGCCGACCAGGTCAGCCAGGTGGACCGGGTGGAGGCGGTGCTCCAGGGCTCTGATCTGACCGACCGGGTATCCGGCGACGTTCCGCTGACCCTGCTGGACAAGGACGGAAACGAGCTTCAGGACCTGGATGTGACGCTGAGCACCGACACGGTCTACATCACCCTGCCTGTGGTGGTGGTGAAGACTGTGCCTCTGCGGGTCAGCTTTACCAGCGGCGGCGGCGTGGACGCGGATGACCATGACGTATACGGACACATCATTTTCCCGGAGACCATCACGATTTCCGGGGAGAAGAGCGATATGGAGGAGCTGACGGAAATCTTCGTGGGAAACGTGAATCTGGCCAAGGTGGTAGGGGTCAGCACCTTTACCTTCCCCATCGACCTGGATCCCCGGCTGGAGAATGTCAGCGGCACCACCCAGGCCACCGTCACCGTCACCGTCAGCAATCTGGATACCAAGTCCCTGAGCGTCACCAATATTGACATCGAGCCCCCGGCGGGGCGCACGGCGGTGGCTGTGACCCAGGAATGCCCCGTTGTGCTGCGGGGCCGGCGGGAGGCGCTGGACCAGGTGGACGCCAGTCAAATCCGCATTGTGGCTGACCTGACGGAGATTACCTCCACCGGCCAGTGTACTGTCCCGGTGCGGGTCTATCTGAACGCGTCCAAGGACGTGGGCGTGATTGGGGAATACCGGATTGTGGTGGACATCACTTAACCTGTTTTTGGAGGCCTTTTTCCATGAGTCAGAGCGCAATTGTGAAAAATATCATCAGCGAGCAGGTGGTCCAGGTGGCGCTTCTGCGCCAGATGGACTGCAAAAACTGTGACAACTGCGGCGGCTGCCCACAAAAGCCGGGAACCGAGCTTTTGGCCTTGGCCGCCAACACCGTGGGCGCCCGGGTGGGCGACCGGGTAGAGGTGGAGAGCGTGGCGGGCAGCTCGATCGGCGTGGCGGTGGTGGTCTATGTTCTGCCCTGCGTGGGTCTGATGCTGGGCTATTTCCTGGGACAGGCTTTGACGCTGGGGGAACTGGGATCCATCGGCATGGGGTTCCTGGGGGTGCTGGCCGGCTTTGTTCCGGCGGTCCTCCTGAACCGGGCCGTCACCCGGCGGAAGGGGCCGGAATTCGTGGTCCTCTCCCGGCTGGGCTGAGCGGGTGTTCGGCTATGTCAGGCCGGTAAGGGACGAGCTGAAGTGTAAAGACTTTGACCTTTACCGCAACACCTACTGCGGGCTTTGCCGGACTCTGCGCCGGCGGTACGGCCTGCTGGCCCCCATGATTCTGAATTTTGACTTTACCTTTCTGGCGCTGCTGCTCGCCCCCGCCGAGGATCGCTTCACCCCATGCCGGGGCCGCTGCCACGCCAACCCGTTCCGGCGGATTCCCATGTGCCCCGAGTCCCCGGAGCTGGAGGCGGCGGCGGATGAGTGCGTGATACTGACCTATTGGAAGCTGCGGGACAGCGTTCGGGACGACGGCTTCTGGGGCGGACTGCCCGCCCGGCTGCTGTCCTGGCTGCTGGGGCCGGCCTATCGGAGGGCGGCGAAGCAGCGCCCCGGCTTTGACCGGACGGCCGTCCGCTGCCTGGGCGAGCTGGCGGAGCTGGAGAAAGAGGGCTGTCCCTCCATGGACCGCACGGCGGACGCCTTTGCCCGTCTGCTCCAGGCCGCCGCGCCGCCCACCGGAAACCCCGGACGGGACCGGCCTGTGGAGCTGCTGCTCTACCACCTGGGCCGCTGGATTTACTTGACGGATGCCCGGGATGACCTGGAGGAGGACCGGAAGAGGGGACGCTACAACCCCCTGGTCCTGCGCTTCGGCCCCCAGGGGGATGACCAGGCTCTGGGCGCGACGCTGGAGCACTCCCTGAACATGGCCCGCTCCGCCTTCTGCGTGCTGGACTTGGGCTGCCGGACGGCGGCGGTGGAGAATATCCTCTATCTCGGCCTTCCCCTGGTTCAGCGCGCCGTGTTTGACGGAAGCTGGAAACAGATAAAAAAACAAAAGATTTGGAGAACAGACGCATGAAAGATCCGTACAGCGTACTGGGTGTCAGCGCCAACGCCAGCGACGAGGAGATTAAAAAGGCTTATCGGGAGCTGGCCCGCAAATACCATCCGGACAACTATCAGAACAACCCCCTGGCGGACCTGGCTGAGGAGAAGATGAAGGAGATCAACGAGGCCTACGACGCCATTACCCGCCAGCGGAGCGGAGGCGGACAGTCCTCCTATGGAGGCGGCGGCTATCAGGCAAACTACCAGCAGCAGCAGTACGGACAGCAGCAGTACGGCGGTGCGTCCTCCAACCCCACCTATGTCCGGGTGCGCAATCTCATCAATTCCGGAGATTTGCAGGGCGCGGAGCGCATTCTCTCCGAGGTGGGCCAGCGGAACGGGGAGTGGTACTTCCTGACGGGAAGCATCGCCTATCGGAAGGGCTGGCTGGACGAGGCCATGCAGAACTATACCATCGCCGTGCAGATGGAGCCCAACAACATGGAATACCGCCAGGCGCTGGTCATGTCCCGCCAGGGTGGGCAGGCATACCAGCCCTACGGCTACGCCGGCGGCGGAATCGATGCCTGCGACTGCTGCACGACGCTGATGTGCATGAACCTGTGCTGCGGCGGAGGCAGGTGCTGATATGGCGCGGCGCAGCCGGTCTCCGGGGCATGTCCGTACCGCCACCGCGCTGGCAGGTGTGCTGGCCGCGGGCAGCATGGCTTTTTTGTGGCTGGCCTGTCTCTCTCCAGCGGGGCGGCTGGGGCTGAACGCGGCGGCCGGGCTGTTTCCCATGGCGGCGGTGATGGCGGCGGGACGGACTGCGGGCTACCTCTGCTGGGCGGCCTCCAGCCTGCTGGCCCTGATTTTCCTGCCAGACAAGGGAGCTGCCCTGCTGTACCTGTCGTTTTTTGGACTTTATCCCGTTTTGAAGAGCCGGTTTGAGGGGTTCAGAGGGCAGGCCCTGTGCTGGCTGTGCAAGCTGGCCTATTTCAATCTTGTTCTGGCGGTCTTCTGGTTTTTCCTCAAAGCCCTGCTGCTCCCCGGCCTGCCGGCCTGGATGGAGCGGCCCTGGGCGGTATGGCTGGCGGGGAACAGCGTGTTTCTCATCTATGATATCGGCCTTTCCCGGCTGATTTTCGGTCTGTCCGGACGCTTTTCCAAAGGTTCCGGCGGCCGGAGGGGACAATAAAGCGATAGGGAGTGACGCCCATGATTAAGAGTATGACCGGATACGGCCGGGCGGAGCAGACGCTCCAAAACCGGAAAATCACCGTGGAGCTGCGCAGCGTCAACAACCGCTACCTGGACTGCTCGGTGCGGATGCCCCGGCTGTACCTCTTTGCCGAGGAGGAGATTAAGTCGCGGGTGAAGGCCGCCATCTCCCGGGGCAAGGTAGATGTGTTTATTACGCTGGATGCCAGCGCAGCCGAACAGATGCAGGTTGCGGTGAACCGCAGCGTGGCCGATGGCTACTGCGCCGCCCTGCGGGAGCTGGCCCGGACCTACGGACTGCAGGAGGACCTGTCCGCCTCGGTGCTGGCCCGGTTCCCCGACGTACTGCTGGTGGAGAAGGCCCAGGAGGACGCGGAGGCGGTGGCCCGGGATATCTGCGCCGTGCTGGACCTGGCCCTGGCGGATTTTGACCGGATGCGGACCCGGGAGGGCCGGCGCCTGTGGGAGGATATCACCGCCCGCGCCGCCGTCATCGAGGAGCTGGTGTCCCAGGTGGAGCGCCGCTCCCCCCAGACGGTGTCTGAGTACCGCCTCCGTCTGGAGGAGCGGATGCGGGAGGTGCTGGCCGGCGCCCAGCTGGACCCCGCACGGGTTTTGACTGAGGCGGCGATTTTTGCCGACAAGGAGGCGGTGGATGAGGAGACCGTCCGCCTGCGCAGCCACATCGCCCAGCTGCGGGAGATGCTGGCCGGCGGCGGGGCCGTCGGACGGAAAATGGACTTTCTGATTCAGGAGTTCAACCGGGAGGCCAACACCATCGGTTCCAAGTGCAGCGACCTGGAGATTTCCCGCCAGGTGGTGGATATCAAGGCGGAAATTGAAAAAATCCGGGAGCAGGTGCAGAATATCGAGTGACGCCGACCGCCGTCAGGAGGAAGGAGCGCAGGGATGAAGCTGATTAACATCGGGTTTGGCAACATGGTCTCCGCCGGGCGGCTGATTGCCATTGTCAGCCCGGATTCCGCCCCCATCAAGCGCATGGTTCAGGAAGCCCGGGACAGTGGCGTGCTCATCGACGCAACCTACGGCCGGCGCACCCGGGCGGTGCTGATTATGGACAACGACCATCTGGTGCTCTCGGCCCTTCAGCCGGAGACGGTGGCCAACCGCATCTCGGGCCAGGACGGGCCCGCAGAGGAGGAGGAAGAGGAATGACGCCAAAAAAGCAGCGGGGACAGCTGATTGTGCTGTCCGGCCCCTCCGGTGTGGGGAAAAGCACGGTCATCGCCGAGCTTCTGGGCCAGCGGCGGGACATCTATTTTTCCGTGTCCTATACCACCCGCACGCCCCGGGTAGGGGAGCAGGACGGAGTCAACTATCATTTTATCACCCGCCAGGAGTTTGAGCGGATGATTGACGGGGACGAGCTGCTGGAGTATGCCCAGTACGTGGGCAATTATTACGGCACCTCCCTGAAGGTCATTCAGGATAAGCTGGCCGCCGGCATCGACGTGCTGCTGGATATTGAGGTCCAGGGCGCGGCCAAGGTGCGCCGGCGCGTCCCTGAGGCGGTTTTCCTCTTTATCATCCCGCCCTCCTTTGAGGAGCTGTCCCGCCGCCTCCACGGCCGGAATACCGACGGCGAGGAGGTTATCTCCGGTCGCCTGGAAAAGGCCCGGACCGAATTCAAGGAGATTCCAAACTACGACTATTTGGTCATCAACGATAAGGTTTCCCACGCGGTGGAGGAAATTGAGGCGATTCTTACCGCCTGCGCGTGCCGTGTGGAGAACCGGGAGAATTTTGTAAAAGGAGTGTTTTCACTATGATGCTCAATCCCCCTATGAAGGACCTTCTGGAAAAGGTGCCCAGCCGGTATCAGCTGGTCAATGTAGTGGCCTGCCGGGCCCGGCAGATTTCCAGCGAGTCGGAGACCTCCGGCATTCCTCTGGAGGATAAGCCGGTCAGTATCGCCATCCGCGAGGTTGCCAGCGGAGAGCTGGATGTGTCCGAGCAGTAATGTTGAGACAACGCAAGCCGGGGCCCGCCCCGTGCTTGCGTTGCGCTGTCACGGAAGAGGAGGGCCGGAATGGGGACGCTGACGGCCAAGGTGGCGGTTTCCAAGGCAATTTACGCCATTGACAAGCCCTATGACTACCTGGTCCCCGCTCAGCTGGAGCCCACCCTCCTGCCCGGAATGCGGGTGATGGTGCCCTTTGGCGCGGGGAACCGGCGGTGCGACGGCCTGGTGCTGGCCCTGCGCCCGCCGGAGGGCGAGAAACCGCTAAAGGCTGTTCTGGCTCAGCTGGACGACCGGCCGGTGCTGAATGAGGAGGGGCTGCGCCTGGCCCTTTGGATGCGGGAGCGGTATTTCTGTACGGTTTATGACGCGGTGAAGGCCATGCTGCCCGCCGGCCTGTATTTTTCCATGCGGAACACGCTGGCGCTCCGGGCCGGATTGGACCGGGAGCAGGCGGAGCGGGCCGTTCAGGGCCATCCCGCCGCCGGGCAGCTGCTGGAAATGCTTTTCACCTGGAAGGGGAGGGGAGACCTGGAGCAGATCCGCGCCGCCTTCGGCGCACGGGACCCCAATCCCGCCATTAAAATTCTGACGGACCTCTCTCTGGCTGAGTGGGAGACCAGCGCCCAGCGGGCGGTGGGGGACAAGACGGAGAAAATCGCCGTTTTATCCCTGCCCCCGGAGGAGGCGCTGGCTCTGGTGGCGCCCAACCGGCGGCGCGCCCCCCAGCGCTATGCGGTGACGGAGCTGCTGTGCGCCCTGGGCGCGGCTTCGGCAAAGGAGCTGTGCTATTTTACCGGGGCCTCCGCCGCCACCCTGCGCTCTCTGGAGAAAAGCGGAATCCTGACCCAGGAGCGGCAGGAGGTGCTGCGCCGTGTCTCTCTGGACGGCGTGCCGCCCGCTCCGCCCCCGGAACTCAATGAGGAGCAGGAGCGGGCTTTTCTCGGCCTGGACGCCCTGTGCGAGGGGGGACAGGCCGCTGCGGCCCTGCTGTACGGCGTGACGGGCAGCGGCAAAACCCAGGTGTATATCCGTCTGATTCACCGGGTTCTCGCCCGGGGGCGCACCGCTATGGTGCTGGTGCCCGAGATTTCCCTGACGCCCCAGCTCCTGCGCGTCTTTGCCTCCCAGTTCGGCGGGCAGATTGCCGTCCTGCACAGCTCTCTGCGCTCCGGCGAGCGGTATGACGAGTGGAAACGGGTGCGCTCCGGCGATGCCCGGGTGGTAATCGGCACCCGCTCCGCCGTCTTTGCCCCCTTGGAGAATCTGGGGCTGATTGTGGTGGACGAGGAGCAGGAGACCACCTATAAATCGGAAAATACCCCCCGCTACCACGCCAGGGAGGTGGCGAAATTCCGCTGTGTCCAGCAGAACGCCCTGCTGCTGCTGGGTTCCGCCACCCCTGCGGTGGAGACCATGTATCAGGCCAGGCAGGGCGGCTATCACCTGTTTACCCTCAGCCGCCGGTACAACGAGCGAGGCCTGCCCCAGGTGCTGATTGCCGATATGCGGGAGGACCTGCGGGAGGGCAACGGCAGCTGCATCAGCTTCCGCCTGCGCGAGGAGCTGGTACAGAACCTTCAGCGTGGGGAGCAGAGCATCCTGTTCCTGAACCGGCGGGGGGCCAGCAGCATGGTCTCCTGCGGGGAGTGCGGGCAGGTGCCCTCCTGTCCCCGGTGCTCGGTCCATCTGACCTATCATTCGGCCAACGGGCGGCTGATGTGCCACTACTGCGGCCACTCCCAGTTGCTGCCCGGGGCCTGCCCGGACTGCGGCGGGGCGCTGAACTTCATCGGAGCCGGGACCCAGCGGGTCCAGAGCCAGCTGGAGGAGCTGTTCCCGGGGCAGGAGGTGCTCCGGATGGACACGGATACTGTTTCCGCCGCCAATTCCCACGAAAAAATTCTCTCCCGCTTTCAAAAGGAGAGAATCCCCGTTCTGGTGGGCACCCAGATGGTGGCCAAAGGGCTGGATTTTGAAAATGTTACCCTGGTGGGGGTGGTGGCCGCGGATTTGTCCCTGTATGTGGACGATTTCCGGGCAGGGGAGCGTACCTTTTCCCTGATTACCCAGGTGGTCGGCCGGGCCGGACGGGGGAGCAAGGGGGGGCGGGCGGTCATTCAGACCTTCACCCCGGACAACGATGTAATCCGCTTTGCCGCCTGCCAGGACTACGACAGCTTTTACGAGCAGGAGATTCAGCTGCGCCGGGCCAGGGGCTGTCCGCCATTCCGGGACATGCTGGTGTTCACCGCATCCGGGATGAGCGAGGCAGCCGTGCTCCGCTCCTGCGCCCGGCTGCGCCGGGCCCTGGAGAGCCAGCTGCGGTCCATGGGCCGCAGTTTTCAGCTGCTGGGGCCGGCTCCGGCGGCGGTGGCCAAGGTGAACGACCGCTTTCGCTACCGCGTAACCCTGATGGACAAAAACGACCCGCCCCTGCGCCGGCTGGCCGCCCATCTGCTGCGGGCGGCCAGCCAGGACAAGGAAAACCGAGGCGTATCCATTTACGCTGATTTTAACCCATTTTGAAAAAAGGAGACGGTTCACTATGGCGATACGTACCATTCTCACCCGGGAGGACCCGATTTTGACCAAACGGTGCCACCCTGTGACCCGGTTTGACCAGAAGCTGTGGAATCTGCTGGACGATTTGAAGGAGACGCTGGCCGCCGCCAACGGGGCGGGCCTGGCGGCCCCTCAGGTGGGCATTCTGCGCCGGGCCGTGATTGTGGTGGACGACGCGGGGGAGATGCTTGAGCTGGTCAACCCCGAGATTCTGGAGCAGAGCGGGGAGCAGGAAGGGCTGGAGGGCTGCCTGTCCGTTCCCGGGCTGTGGGGCACCGTGAAGCGCCCCATGCGGGTGAAGATTCAGGCCCAGGACCGGCACGGAAATCTCTTCCAGCGGGAGGGGGAGGCCATGACCGCCCGCTGCTTCTGCCACGAGCTGGCCCATCTGGAGGGGCATCTGTATACCGAGCTGACCGACCGGCTGTACACCAGCGAGGAGCTGGACGCCATGATGGAGGACGGTGGGGTATGAGAATTGTATTCATGGGAACGCCCGACTTCGCCGTGCCCTCGCTGGAGGCGCTGATTGAGGCCGGGCATCAGGTGGTTGGGGTCTTCAGCCAGCCGGACAAGCCGGTGGGGCGGCATCAGAACAAGCTGCAGCCGCCGCCGGTCAAGGTGTGTGCCCAGGCCCGGGGCATTCCAGTGTTTCAGCCGGAGAAGCTGCGGGACGGGACAGCCTTGCAGCTGCTGCGTGAGCTGTCTCCCGAGATGATTGCGGCAGTGGCCTACGGGCGGCTTCTGCCGGAGGAGATTTTGACTCTGCCGCCCAGAGGGTGCATCAATGTCCACGCCTCGCTGCTGCCAAAGTATCGGGGATCCGCGCCCATTAACTGGGCGGTCATCAACGGGGAGACGGAAACCGGCATCACCATCATGTATATGGCCCCGGAACTGGACGCGGGGGATATGATTGCCCGGGCCGTCACCCCCATCGGCCCGGACGAATCGGCGGAGGAGCTGTATGGCCGCCTGGCCCGGATGGGCGGCACTCTGCTGGCGGAGACCGCCGCCCAGATTGAGGCGGGCGCCGCCCAGCGCATCCCCCAGGACCACAGTCAGGCGACGCTGGCCCCCATGCTCTCCCGGGCGCTCTCGCCCATCGACTGGACCCGGTCCGCCCGGGAGATTCACAACCAGATTCGCGGCCTGTTTCCCTGGCCCGCCGCCTCCACTGACGTGATTTCCGGCCAGACCATCAAGGTGTTTCAGTCTGAAACCACCGGTGAGACGGCCTCTGCCTGCCCGGGCACTGTGGTCTCCGCCGGCAGGGAGGGAATCGGCGTGGCCTGCGGAGATGGCAAGGTACTCCGCCTTACAGTTCTTCAGCCTCCGGGCAGCAAGCGGATGTCCGCCGCCGCCTACCTGGCCGGACATCCGCTGCGGCTCTGACAGGCCGCCGGGACGCTGCGCCGGACTCAGTTAGTCAGAGCTTTGATGTAGACAAGAAAAGGGGAGGGATACTCTGCAAAAATCCATTTCTGAGGTGATTTATGATGTATTCCGTCCGGCCCGCAGCTGGTTCGGCAAGTCTCGCCGCTAGGCTGTGGCTTGTACTGTGCCTGATTTTCCCGCTGTCCCTGGCCATCCTGTTTTCATTCTTTTTCCTGCCGTCCTGGGTGTTCTACGGGCTTCTGCTGGCGTTTGCCGCGCTGCTGGTTCTCTCGGTAACCTGGATGCGCGAACTTTTCCTATTGCTAAATCCGGACGGCCGTGATAGTATGGGGATATCCGGAGGAGAGAGGAGAGAGGAGCGCACGGAAACACACAGGTCAACAAAATAAAAATTTTGTTGACCTGAGAGGAGGCAAATACAGCTATACAGCTAGTTTGCCGTCAGACGCGCCTAATAAGATTGCCATGACAGATTATCGTACAGAAGCGCCGCCCATTATCCGGGACTTTCTGGTGTACCATGAAACGATTCAGAACCACTCAAAAAAGACTGTTGATGAATATTTTCTGGACCTGCGCAATTTTTTCCGTTATTTGAAGGTGCAGCGCCGGCTTGCAGAAAAAGACGTCCCTATGGACTCCATTTCAATTGACGATGTGGATTTAGAATTGGTTTCTTCGGTAACACTGACGGATGTTTACAATTACATGAGTTATCTTTCCCGGGACCGGGCAGCTCATCCCAACAGCGATTCCACATCCTACGGCCTGGCGCCGTCAGCCCGCGCCCGAAAAATCGCCACTATACGTTCATTTTACAAGTACTTAACCGTTAAGGCGAAACTGATGAAAGAAAATCCCATGCAGGATTTGGACTCACCGCGTCTGAAAAAGGCCTTGCCGCGCTATCTGGATTTAGACGAGAGCATAGAATTGCTGGACAGTGTAGAGGGGAAAAATTCCAGCCGGGATTATTGTATTCTGACGCTGTTTTTGAACTGCGGCCTGCGTATTTCTGAGCTGGTCGGATTGAATGTTACAGACGTTCGAGAAGGTCAACTGCGTGTTTTGGGAAAAGGGAATAAAGAGCGCATTCTCTATTTGAATGAAGCCTGTCAAAATGCGCTTCAGGACTGGCTGACGGAACGCAGTGCGTTGACGCTGGTGGACAGGAATGCCCTGTTTGTCACCCTGCAAAACCGGCGAAGAATTTCCACTGCGGCGGTACACAAGCTGGTAAAGAAGCATTTGGCTGCGGCGGGACTGGATTCCAGCCAGTACTCTTCCCACAAGCTGCGTCACACCGCCGCCACGCTGATGCTGCAAAACGGCGTGGATGTACGTACACTTCAGGAGGTTCTCGGGCACGATAATCTGAATACGACCCAAATCTACACCCACATTGATAGCGAGAATCTGCGTACTGCAGCTCGGGCCAATCCGCTTGCAAAGGTCCGGAAAAGTAAAAAGACAGCGCCGAAGGAACCGGATTCTCAAGATTAACAGGGCTTATATCACATCAAAAGGGCGCGGTCTGGGTGAAAATGCCCCTAAGATGTGGATAAAGCGGATTTCCTGATAGGAATAGCTGCTCAAGGGGCGGTAATCTGCATTTTGGCTGTGGGCCGCCACCAGGATGTTGTCCAAAGAGACAGGCCGTTTGATTTCAACAATAATCGGCGTATGGCCGTAGATATCATTGGCAAACCGGAGCTGAACAAAATCTCCCGGCATCAGGATATCCAGCCGTTCCGCAGGAACCTCCGCGCCAAAGGGGCCCTGCGTCTGTTCCTTCCTGGTTATAAAGTTGAAAAAGTATGGGACTCCGGTCCATGCGGGCGCTTTATCGTTGGCGTCAATATAGTACCATCCAAAGGTTGGGGTAAAGTTCATAATTCCGGTTCCGGCATAGAGGCATTGAGAGGCAAAGTTGGTACAGTCTCCCCCGATTAGCTCGTAATCATAGAAGATAGGATTGCGCCCGTACGCCCAGCGGTGGGCGTACGCGACCGCAGCCTGGCGGTTGTATGGGATGATGTTCGGCATAGTTGGCCACTCCCCTTTCCAGCTATTCTATGCGCAGGGAACACAAAACGCGCCGTCCTGTGGGAGGCGCGGTTTGATGTTGCGTTTTACAGGTAAACAAAACTTAGGTTTTCTTTACCTATTGTGCACAGATCCTGGGCAGGCAAACCTGGAACTGAGGCTCCGCTGTGCCGGGCGCCGGCTGATACTTTGGAAGGCGCGGTTAAATGCGGCGGGTGAACCCCGGCTCAAAGTATAACCGCTTCTCCCCTCCCCTGTCCCGGCATTTTTTGATCAGGTTCCGCGAGGCGTGCGTCCGTGTCCGCAGTAAATACGCGAAACGCCCCTCTGCCGGATGGCGGACACGCTGCGCTCCATGGCCTCCCGGTCCTCAAAGCACCAGGAGGCGGCAGGACGCGGAATGCTCTGCATGGCATCTCCGACAAACAGGGATCCGGAGTTCAGCAAGGCGCCCACAGAGCCCTGAGTATGACCCGGGAGAGCGATTACCTGCCCGTCTATCCCGTACTCAGAAAGGGACATTCCATCCGACAGCGTGACCGTTGGCTGGAACGCGGGAATTTTCTGGTGCCGGATATTCCAGTTGGAGGCGGCCGCGTAGCATTGTCCCCATATTCCGCAGCCGCATACGCTCCGTTTCACACCGGCTTGAACCAGCGGGATATCCTCCGCACCGATGCCCACAGGGCAATTCAGCGCCCGCGCTAAATAGGCGACATTTTGGCAGTGGTCAAAATGCCCGTGCGTCAGGAAAATCAAAGTCATCTTCCGTGCGGCGCACTGCTTCAGGACCTTTTCCCGATACCGCTCGGTTCCGGTGTCAATCAGGATGCTTCTTCCGTCAGGGCCGGTAATCAGGTAGACGTTGGCGTTTCCGCAGGAAATTGTGAAAATTTCTTCCATTTTTTACCTCATAAAAACTAAAGGGGAGGTCTCCCTCCCCTTTTCGTATTTCGGATTACGCCTTGCCGTCGCAGCCCAGAACGTCAATCAGCTTGTGCTTGACCAGCTCCTTGATGTTGGCCCGGGCGGGTTTCAGGTACTCGCGGGGGTCAAACTTGTCGGGATGCTCGACAAAGAACTGACGGATGGTGCCGGTCATGGCCAGACGCAGGTCAGAGTCGATGTTGATTTTGCAGACGGCACCGCGGGCAGCCTGACGCAGCTGCTCCTCGGGAATCCCCACGGCGTCGGGCATCTTTCCGCCGTTGGAGTTAATCATCCGTACAAACTCCTGGGGCACGCTGGAGGAGCCGTGGAGCACGATGGGGAAACCGGGCAGGCGCTTGGACACCTCGTCCAGAATGTCGAAGCGCAGGGGCGGAGGAACCAGCTCGCCCTTTTCGTTGCGGGTGCACTGGGCGGCGGTAAACTTGTAAGCGCCATGGCTGGTGCCGATGGCGATGGCCAGGGAGTCGCAGCCGGTTTTCTCCACGAACTCCTGGACCTCCTCGGGGCGGGTATAGGAGGAATCCTCTGCGGAGACCTGGACCTCGTCCTCCACGCCGGCCAGGCTGCCCAGCTCGGCCTCTACCACCACGCCGTGGTCGTGGGCGTACTCCACCACCTTCTTGGTAATCTCAATATTCTCGGCAAAGGGCTTGGAGCTGGCGTCGATCATGACAGAAGTAAATCCGCCGTCCACACAGGACTTGCAGGTCTCAAAGCTGTCGCCGTGGTCCAAGTGCAGGCAGATGGGCAGGCCGGTCTCAATGATGGCGGACTCCACCAGTTTGACCAGATAGGTATGGTTGGCGTAGGCCCGGGCGCCCTTGGAAACCTGAAGGATCAGGGGGGCGTTGACCTCCTTGGCCGCCTCGGTGATGCCCTGGACGATCTCCATGTTGTTGACGTTGAAAGCGCCGATGGCGTAGCCGCCGTCGTAAGCCTTCTTGAACATTTCGGTCGTAGTAACTAATGGCATAATTACCATCTCCTTCTTGAAAATTACGCTTCATATTGTACCATTTCCAATTGATAATTACAAGAGGACATGCTATTATTTAGGAGAGAATTTTCCAGTTATGCACATTTCATTTTCGGCTATTTTTGAAGGAGGACATCAACATGAATCAACTTACCGGCGCCTGCATCATCGGCCAGTCCGGCGGCCCCACCGCCGTAATCAACGCCAGCGCGCAGGGCGTGATCCAGACCGCCCTGCAGCAGGGCTGCATCACCCGGGTTCTGGGGGCCGCGCATGGGATTAAGGGCGTGCTGGATGACAAGCTGTACGACATGGGCCAGGAGGATCCCGCCGAGCTGGAGCTGCTGAAGTACACCCCCTCCTCCGCTCTGGGCTCCTGCCGCTACAAGCTGGCCGACCCCGACGCGGACGACACGGATTACAAGCGGATCCTGGAAATTTTCCAGAAATACAATGTCCGTTATTTCTTCTATAACGGCGGAAATGACTCTATGGACACCTGCAACAAAATCTCCAAGTATATGCAGAAATCCGGGTACGAGTGCCGGATTATGGGCGTACCCAAGACCATTGACAATGATTTGAACGGTACCGACCACTGCCCCGGCTTTGCCTCCGCCGCCAAGTATATCGCCACCTCCTGCGCCGAGGTCTGGCAGGACGCCCACGTGTATGACACCGGCATGGTCACAGTGGTGGAAATCATGGGCCGCCACGCCGGCTGGCTGGCCGGTTCCGCCGCCCTGGCCTCCCTCACCGGGTGCGGTCCTGACCTGGTCTACCTGCCCGAGGTGGATTTCGACATGGACCGTTTCATTGCCGATGTAAAGGCCGTCTATGAGAAGACCGGCAAGTGCATGGTGGCTGTGTCCGAGGGCATCCACTATGCCGACGGCCGCTTTGTGTCCGAGGCGGAGACCTCCGCCACCGACGGCTTCGGCCACGCCCAGCTGGGCGGCCTGGCCGTGATGCTGGCTGAGGTGGTCAAAAAGAACACCGGGGCCAAGGTGAGGGGCATTGAGCTGTCTCTGCTTCAGCGCTGCGCCTCCCACGCCGCCTCCAAAACCGACGTGGAGGAGGCATGGCAGGCCGGATCCGCTGCGGTGGAGGCCGCCGTATCCGGCGTTACGGACAAGATGGTCGCTTTCCAGTGTACCCGCGAGGGCGGCTATCAGTGCAAAACCTCCCTGGAGCCCCTGGATATTGTGGCGAACTTCGAGAAGAAGGTCCCCCGCGAGTGGATTAACGCCGCGGGGAACGGTGTGGAGCAGCCCTTCCTGGACTATGTGCTCCCCCTGATTCAGGGCGAGCCCGAGAGCCCCAAGGAGAACTCCCTCCCCCGCTTTGCTCATCTGAAAAAGGTTCTGACCACCTCCATGTAAGAGCCTGTTTAACATCACTCAGCACACCGGCTGGCGGGCCTTTTGCCGCCATACTGCGTGAAATCTTCTTGGAAGCCGCCAAGGATTCCTGCGAAAATTTGCCTTGCCTGGCGGCAAAATTCCCTGCCATTCGGCAGACTTCGAGATATTAAACAGGCTCTAACAGGGACTCCCGTTCCATCGCATAGAAAAACGCGCCCGGCAGGACTTCCTGCCAGGCGCGTTTTGACATTACTGCTTGCTCAGGGGGCCGGTCTGGCCCAGATAGTTGCCGGTGTCTTCGGGGAGGCCGCGCTTGTGCAGGCCGAACCGTACCAACTGGCTGACGATGCTGTAAATCATGGCAAATACGGGAACGCCCAGCACCATGCCGCCGAAGCCGAACAGTCCGCCGAACAGAAGGATGGAGAACAGCACCCAGAAGGCGTCCAGGCCGGTGGAGTCGCCCAAAATCTTGGGGCCCAGGATATTTCCGTCAAATTGCTGGAGAACCAGGATAAAGATAACAAAGTAGACGCACTGAAGGGGGTTTACCAGCAGAATCAGCAGCGCACAGGGCACGGCGCCGATAAAGGGGCCAAAGAAGGGAATGATGTTGGTGACGCCTACCACGGTAGCCACCAGGGCGGGGTACGGGAACTTGAAAATGTTGCAGCAGACCAGGCAGATGACGCCGATGATGAAGGAATCCAGCAGCTTTCCGTTGATAAAGCCGCTGAGGATTCGGTAAGCGTTGCGGGTCTCGTCCACAATCAGATCCCCCCACTTGGTGGGAAACAGGCTGTAAATAATTTTTTTGCTCTGCGCAGCCATCTGGTCTTTGCGCGCCAGCAGGTAGACCGAGACAATCACGGCAATCAGCAAATCCTTCATCAGCAGGAAGAAACCCATCACAGCAGCGGACACGTTGGTGGCAACACTGGTCAGGCTGGGCAGAATCTCGGTGCGGATCCAGTTGAGGGTGCTGTTCACGGACTCCAGATTGGGCATCAGGTCGGACTGCAGCCACTCCTGAATGGAGATGGAGATGGAATTGTAATAGGGCAGGATGGATTCCTCCACCTCCGGATTGTTCTGGAAGAAATCTGTCAGCCAGGCCTGGAGGTTTCGGATATAGTCGGGCGCAGCCTCCACCAGACCTACCAGGCTGGGGTAAACCTGCGTGATGACCATCAGAAGAAGCAGATAGATTACCAGCGCGGCGAACAGCAGACTGGCAACAATCGCAATCAGATTCAAAAACTTCCGATTGGGCCTGGGTTTTCCCTTGGCTGCCGGGAACAAGCCGTCAAGAAAGCGGTAAATTTGCCGGTGGACCGGCAGCAGCAGAAAGGCCAGCACAAGCCCGTAAAATATCGGGCGCAGGATATAGGAGATCGTGCCGAAGAAGCTCCGAATGTCCTGTAAATGGAAAATAGCGAAAAACAGGAGCAGTCCGGCGGCCACCACCAAAAACGCGGTAATCCCGGCGGCAATGTAGTTTTGGTACTTTTCCCGTTTCAATACAGACACCTGCCCCTCTCTGTCAAACCTTCAGTTCGGCGGCTTCGGCGCTCAGCGCGGAAGCACAGCGCTCCAGAACCGGAGCGACCTGCCGGTCCAAAAACTCCTCCACCTGCTCCGGACAGCGGCCGATATAGGCGGAGGGCTCCATATGGGCCATCAGCTCCTCCCGCTTCAGGCCGAAAGCGGGGTCGGCGGCGATTAAATCAATGAGATTATTTGTAAGGCCTAAATCCTTTACATTCCGTCCGGCTTCCTGGGAGAGAACGCGAATCCGCTCATGGAGCTCCTGACGGTCGCCCCCCCGCTTGACCGCGTCCATCATGATGTTCTCGCTGGCCATAAAGGGCAGCTCCTCCATCACATGCTTTTCAATTACCTTGGGGTGAACCACCAGGCCGGAGGCTACATTGAGCATGATATTCAAAATAGCGTCCACCGCCAGGAATGCCTCAGGTACGGACAGCCGCTTGTTGGCGGAGTCGTCCAGCGTGCGCTCAAACCACTGGGTGGCAGCGGTAACAGCTGGGTTGCCCACATCGACAATGACATACCGTGCCAGGGAACAGATACGCTCACACCGCATGGGGTTGCGCTTGTAGGGCATGGCTGAGGATCCGATTTGGTTCTTTTCAAAGGGCTCCTCCACCTCCTTCAGATGGCACAGCAGCCGCAGGTCGGTGGCAAACTTGCTGGCGGACTGGGAGACGCCGGCCAGGGTGGACACCACATTGTAGTCCATTTTCCGGGAATAGGTCTGTCCGCTTACGGGCACAACGCCTGTAAAGCCCATTTCCTTTGCAATCTTCTCCTCCAGTTCCGCAACTTTTCGGTGGTCTCCCTCAAACAGTTCCAGGAAGGACGCCTGCGTGCCGGTGGTTCCCTTGGAACCCAGCAGCTTCAGCGTGGAGATGCGGTGCTCCACCTCCTCCAGGTCCATCAGCAGCTCGTTTATCCACAGGGTGGCCCGCTTGCCCACTGTCACCAGCTGGGCGGCCTGAAAGTGGGTAAAGCCCAGGGTAGGCAGCGCCTTGTACTCCCGGGCGAAGGAGGCCAGACGGCCGATAACCCGAACCAGCTTATCCCGGACAAGCTCCAGCCCCTCCCGCATCAGGATAATGTCGGTATTGTCGCCCACATAGCAGCTGGTGGCTCCCAGGTGGATGATGGGCATAGCTTTGGGGCATTTTTCGCCGTAGGTGTGGACATGGGCCATTACGTCATGGCGCAGCTTCTTCTCCCACTGGGCGGCCTTCTCATAGTCAATGTCAGTCATATGGGCCTCCAGTTCCTCCACCTGCTCCCGGGTGACGGGCAGGCCCAGCTCCATCTCCGCCCGGGCCAGAGCCACCCACAGCCGGCGCCAGGTGGAGAATTTCTTATCTGCTGAGAAAAGGTAGAGCATCTCGTCACTGGCGTAGCGGGAGGAGAGGGGGCTTTCGTACTGATTGGTTGGCATGGTTAATCGACCTCATTTATTTCTATTGTAGTAATGGGGATGTCAAGCAGAGCGCTGCTTGTCAGCAGACTCATTATAGCGTATCCGCAGGGGGAATACCAGCATTTTCACCGTCTTTTTATGAAAAATTAAGCTCCTCTTCCCTGCCGCGCCGCTTTGAGTCAAAAACTCCGCGCAGAGCCTGGACTCTGCGCGGAGTTTTCCAATTTCAGGAATCAAATAACCTCGCCGTTCAGGAACCGCTCCAGACGGCTGAGCCCCTCCTTGATGTTCTCAATGGAGGTCGCGTAGGACCAGCGGACAAAATTGGGGGCGTTAAAGCTGGTCCCGGGCACCACAGCCACCTTGCCGTACTTTAGGAACAGGTTTCCAAAGTCATCCGCATTGCGGATTACCTCCCCGTGGAGCTCCTTGCCGATGAGTTTTTCAATATTCATCATCACATAGAACGCTCCGTGGGGCTTGATGCAGCTGATGTTGGGGATTTTGTTCATGTGCTCTACCATGTAGTTGCGGCGGCGCTCAAAGGCCAGGCGCATATTTTCCACGCTGTCCTGCGAGGCGGTCAGCGCCTCCACTGCCGCCTTCTGGGAGATGGCGCAGGGGGATCCGGTACAGTGGCTGAGGTAATTGCCAATGACCTCGGAAATCTCCGGATTGGCGGCCACATAGCCGATGCGCCAGCCGGTCATGGCGTAGGACTTGGACACGCCGTTGACCAGGAGGGTGCGCTCCTTGGCATCGGCGCTGATGGAGGCAAAGCTGACAAACTCCTCGCCGTCATAGACCAGGTTGCAGTAAATCTCGTCACTGACCACATAGATGTCCTTTTCCTGGCAGACCCGGGCCAGCTCCTCCAGCTCCCGGCGGGAGTACATCATGCCGGTGGGATTGGAGGGGTTATTGAGAATCATCGCTTTGGTGTTGGGGGTAATGGCATCGGCCAGCTCCTGGGCGGTGAGCTTGAAGTGATCCGCCTCCCGGGTGTCCACAATCACAGGGACGCCGCCGCACATGCGAATCAGCTCGGAGTAGCTGACCCAGTAGGGAGCGGGGAGCACCACCTCGTCTCCGGGGTTGAGGATGGCCCGCAGGGCCACATAGACGCAGGGCTTTGCGCCATTGGAGACGCAGACCTGCTTGGGAGTATATTCCAGCCCGAAGTCGGCCTTCAGGCGCTGACAGACGGACTTGCGCAGCTCCACGGTGCCGGAGGAGGGGGTGTAGCGGGTGTCGTTGTTATCGATTGCGGCCTTGCCGGCAGTCTTAATGTGATCCGGAGTGGCAAAATCGGGCTCACCGGCGCCAAAGCCGATGACGTCGATTCCATCCGCTTTCATCTGCTTGAACAGGGTGTCAATGGCCATCGTGGCAGAAGGTTCGATAGCCTGGGCGATCCGGGATAACTCTTTCATGGTCTGTTTCCTCCATTTTCCATTCCGTCAGTCCGTTGTCTGCTGAGGCACTTCCTGCAAACGTAAAATTCATTTCCTGCAAAACGGCTCTTCGGAAGAACGGCCGGTACTCCCGCGAGCCATGACATATTATAATCACCAACTTGCAGAATTGCAAGAATAATCTGAAAAAAATTCACAGTTTTGAAGTATTAACATTTTGGCCTCTGCAAAATGTCCTTTTCCCGGTTATTATAACCAGGAAAACCGAAGTTTTTTCATATTACCCTCCGGTTCTCTCACTCCTTATTCCGACGGAACGCGCTTGGGATGATGCAGAGCGGAGCGCAGCGCCCTGCCGCACCTCCCCTGCTCCATCGTATCCCAAACTGCCCCGGGTGGTGCGTTCCCGCGGGCTGCGGACAAGAAAAGGGTCCCGCCCTGGTTTTGGGCGGGACCGGGAAATCAAATCCTTTCGCGAATCAAAGCCCCCATTTTCCGGGTGCCGGCAGCGGTTTCGCCTTCCTTGGCAATGTCCGCAGTGCGCCAGCCCTCGGCCAGGACGGCGTCCACCGCCTTCTCGATGGCTTCGGCCTCGCGGGGCAGGCGGAAGGAGTAGCGGAACATCATGGCCACGGAGAGGATTGTGGCAATGGGGTTGGCCTTGTCCTGCCCGGCGATATCGGGCGCAGAGCCGTGGATTGGCTCGTACAGCCCGGGGGCGCTGTCTCCGATGGACGCGGAGGGCAGCAGACCGATGGAACCGGTAATCATGGACGCCTCGTCGGAGAGGATGTCGCCGAACATGTTCTCCGTTACCACCACGTCGAACTGGCCGGGGTCCCGGACCAGCTGCATGGCGGCGTTGTCCACCAGCACGTCCTCGTAATCCACGTCCGGATACTCCTCCTTCAGGCGGTGCATCACCTGCCGCCACAGACGGGAGGACTCCAGTACGTTGGCCTTGTCCACGCTGGACACCTTTTTCCGGCGCAGCCGGGCCAGCTCGAAGGCGCGGCGGCCGATGCGCTCAATTTCCAGTTCCGAGTACGCCAGCAGGTCGCTGGCCTCCTCTCCCCTGTCCTCTGTCTGACAGCGGTTCTTTTTGCCGAAATAGATGCCTCCGGTGAGCTCGCGCACCATCATCAGGTCGATGCCCTTCTCCGCCGTCTCCTTTTTCAGAGGACAGGCGTCGGCCAGAGCGGGCCGCAGCGCGGCGGGGCGCAGGTTGGCGTACAGGCCCAGGTCCTTCCGGATGGACAGCAGGGCGGTCTCCGGCCGCTTCTCCGCCTCGGTGGAGTGGCCCCACTTGGGGCCGCCCACCGCGCCCAGCAGCACCGCGTCGCAGGCCCGGCACTTCTCCGCAGTGCCCTCCGGATAGGAACAGCCCACTGCGTCAATGGCGCAGCCGCCCATCAAAACGTCCACGTACTCAAAGGTGTGGCCGAATTTCTGTCCGACGGCGTCCATTACCTTGACGGCCTCCCCTACTACCTCGGGACCGATACCGTCGCCACGAATCAGGGCGATTTTATAGTTCATAGCACTTCACTCCTACACAGCTCAGGATAGACCTGCCGGCATATCTCAATCTCTGCGTTTTCTTCCCCTGAGATTAGCACAAGGGCGCTTTCCGACAGGTCATTTTCGCAGAACCGTTCTGTTTTTAGCAGCTCCACAACCTTGGGCCACCAAATATCCGGCGCTTCCGTTTTCAGCCAGATGCCGATGCTGCGGCCCGCCTTGTCCAGATACCGGTAGCCGTTGTCCTGCACTGCCTTCCCAGTCAATTCCTCCGCCCGATCCGGCAGACTGTAAATGATATCCAGATCCGGATTTTCCAGCTTTGAGGAGTCCAAAACAACAACGATACTCTGCACTATTTCGCCGCCCCCCGCTCCTTCAGGGAGTTGAGCAGGCCGCCGCTTCTGATAATGCCGTCAATGAATTCGGGGAAGGGCGCCGCCTTCCAGGATTTTCCTTGGGTAATATCGGTAATGGTGCCGCCGGCGAAGTCCACCTCCACCTGGTCCCCGGCCTGGATCTCCGCCGCCGCCTGGGGGCACTCCACAATGGGGAATCCGATGTTGATGGCGTTGCGGTAGAAGATGCGGGCAAAGGAGGGGGCGATCACGCACTTCACCCCGCAGGACTTGATTGCCAGAGGGGCATGCTCCCGGCTGGAGCCGCAGCCGAAATTGGGTCCGGCCACGATGATGTCCCCTTCCTCCACTGTGGAGGCAAAGGTTTCGTCCAGGTCCTCCATACAGTGGGAGGCCAGTGCCGCCGGAGAGGGGTCGTTCAGGTGCCGCGCCGGGATAATCACGTCGGTGTCCACATTGGCGCCGTATTTGTAAACTTTCATCACAAAAATTTCCTTTCCTGTTACTTCCTGGGGTCTGCTACGCAGCCCGCAATGGCGGAGGCGGCGGCAACGGCGGGAGAGGCCAGAATCACCTCGGAGCGGACATGTCCCATGCGGCCCACAAAGTTGCGGTTGGTGGTGGAGACAGCCCGCTCCCCCTCGGCCATAACGCCCATATGCCCACCCAGACAGGGGCCGCAGGTGGGGGTAGAGACGGCGGCACCCGCCTCAATAAAGGTACGGATTAGGCCCTCTTCCATGGCCTGGAGGACGATTTCCTGGGTAGCGGGGATGATGACGCAGCGGACGTTGGACGCGACCTTCTTCCCCTTCATCACGGCGGCGGCAATGCGCAGGTCGCTGATGCGGCCATTGGTGCAGGAGCCGATGACCACCTGGTGGATGGGCAGGCCAGCCACCTCGCTGACCACCTTGGTGTTCTCGGGCAGGTGGGGCATGGCCACCGTGGGCTCCAGGGTGTCCAGGTCGATGACGATTCTGCGGGCGTACTCCGCGTCCGGGTCGGGGCTGAAGGCCTCGCAGGGGCGGGAGACCCGGCCGCTGATATACTCCATGGTCCGCTCATCCACAGGGAAGATGCCGTTTTTGCCGCCGGCCTCAATGGCCATGTTGGAGATGGTGAAGCGGTCGTCCATGGTCAGGGAGGACACGCCCTCCCCCGTAAACTCCAGGGACTGGTACAGGGCCCCGTCCACGCCAATCCGGCCGATAAGGTGGAGAATCACGTCCTTGCCGGAGACGTGGGGCTGGAGCTTTCCGGTCAGCGTGACCTGGATGGCGGCGGGCACCTTGAACCAGAGCAGGCCCGTGGCCATGGCGGCGGCCATATCGGTGGAACCGATCCCGGTGGAGAAGGCCCCCAGCGCGCCGTAGGTGCAGGTGTGGGAGTCGGCCCCTACGATGACCTCTCCGGGGGCGCACAGGCCCTTTTCGGGCAGCAGGGCGTGCTCCACTCCCATCTGGCCTACGTCAAAGAAGTTGGTGACGCTGTGCTTACGGGCAAATTCCCGCGCCTGCCGGCACAGCTGGGCGGACTTGATGTCCTTGCAGGGGGTGTAGTGGTCCAGGACGATGGCAATCTTGTCCTTGTCGAAGACCTGGGTAAAGCCCGCCTTCTCGAACTCGGTGATGGCGACCGGCGTGGTAATATCGTTGCCCAGTACCATGTCCACCCGGGCCTCAATCAGCTGTCCGGGTTCCACCCGCTCCAATCCGGCGGCCCGGGCCAAAATTTTCTGCGTCATAGTCATTCCCATGGCAGTATGCTTCCTCCTCATTCGGTCAGTCTTGTATTTAGTATGACATCCCCCTTGCCAAAAGAATGTAAACTGTGATACAATGACCGCAAACAACCGCTGTTTTTTCAGAAAATGAAGAACCCCTGGCCAAACATAATGCCCGGATGCGGAATTCTTCCGCCGGGGAAGGCATGTTTTGGCCGGAGTCCTGCATGGATTCCCGGAGAATGGAACGCAGTCCGATGGAACGCAGTCCGGCGGAAAAGCCCCTCCGGGTGCGTGTTTGAGGCTGTGGCTCCGGGTCCTGAACGGCAAACGGGTGGAGGATGTAAATGGGGCACCTTGGTTTTTCCTATGTCGGAGTTTTCTATCTGCTGCTGCTCTTTGCGCCCAACCTCATCTGGGCCCGGCACCAGCCGGAGGGGTATGAAACCCAGTCGGAAAACCCAACGCTGCTGCTGTTTGAGCGGACGGGTCAGGTGTGCGTCACCTGCTGCGCGGTGATTTTCTCCGATTTCAACCTGCGCCCCTGGACCCCCTGGAGTCTGTGGCTGGCCGCCTCCGCCCTGCTGATGGCGCTTTACGAGGCATGGTGGATACGCTATTTCCGCTCACCCAAGCGCCTTACTGATTTTTACCGCAGCCTGCTGGGGATCCCGGCAGCAGGAGCGACTCTGCCTGTGCTGGCCTTTTTGATGCTGGGCATCTATGGGAAAGTGGTGTGGATGATTCTGTCGGCAGTGATTCTAGGGATTGGGCACATCGGTATCCACCTTCAGCATCGCGGGCAGCTGGAAAAGGAGTGAGCGCATCCCATGTACAATTCCTCCATGCGGGAGCTGGATCTCCCGGCGGACATTTGGAAATCCCTTGCGGACCGGCGCTCCGTGGTGCGGTGTTCCCCGGGGTATCTCATCTATCTCCAGGACACGGAGGCCACCTGCTTCTACTACCTGAAAAAGGGCCGGGTCAAAAGTTTCATTCAGTCGGAGGACGGCGCGGAGCGGGTGCTCAACATCTATGAGCGCGGCAGCCTGTTTGGCGAGGCCTCCTTTTTTGACGAGCTGCCCCGGGTGTCCTCCGCCATTGCCCTGACCGACTGCGAGATGATTCCTATTGACCGGGAGATGGTCTGTGCCGAGATTGCCCGAGACCCCGCTCTGGCCCTGGCCATGCTGAAATATCTGGCCAGGACCGTGCGCCTTCTCTCCGCCCATGTGGACGATATGGCCTTCCGGCCGGCGGACTGGCGGGTAGCCCGGCATCTGCTCTCCCTCTCCCCCGCCGCCGGCGGCGCGGTCCCCTGTACCCAGGATGAAATTGCAAGCTCCATCTCCGTCAGCCGGGTAACGGTCAGCCGGGTGCTCCAGGAGTTTACCCGCCGGGGGTGGGTGCGCACCGGCTACCGCAGCGTGATTCTGACCGACCGGGGGGCACTGGAGGACTTTTGCTCCGCTGAATAAAGGGCCTGACGGTGAGAAGCGTATTCCAAGCGCCTCAGAGCAGGTCCCCGCGGTCCAAACTGCCGCCTGCCCCCAGGGAAATTTTGAAATACACCGGCATTTCAAAATTTTTTGCTTTGCCGGCAGAGCGTTGGACGCGCAAATCCAGGTTTGGCAATTGGGTATCCCCGCCTGAAATCTGAAGGAAGCTGCAAAAGCGCCTGTTTCGGCAGAAACAGGCGCTTTTGAAATGATCTTGTCTTTAGCCCTCGGTCTCGTCCGCAGACTCCTCTTCGCCTTCCTCGGCGGGAGCCTCCAGCAGGGCGCGGATGGAGAGGGAAACCTTCTTGTTCTCCATGTCGATGTCGGTAATCTTTACGTCCACCTTGTCCCCCTCGGCCAGCACATCGCCGGGCTTTTCAATGCGGTGGTCGGCAATCTGAGAGATGTGAATCAGGCCGTCCACGCCGGGCACCACCTCGGCAAAGGCGCCGAAGGTCATCAGCTTGACTACCCGCACGTTGGCGGTGTCGCCAATCTGATAGGTGGAGGTGAACACGGTCCAGGGATCCTGGCTGTGGTCCTTCATGCCCAGGGAGATTTTCTTCTTCTCCTTGTCGGCGGAGATGACGTACACCTCTACGGTATCGCCCACCTTCACCACCTCGGAGGGGTGCTTGATGCGGCTCCAGGACAGCTCGGAGATATGGACCATTCCGTCCACGCCGCCGATGTCCACAAAGGCGCCGTAGGAGGTCAGGGATTTCACGGTGCCGGTGTAGCGCTTGTTGTCCTCGATTTCGGCCCAGACCTTCTCCGCGGCAGCGGCCCGCTCGGCCCGCTGCACCCGGCTGATGGAACCCACTACGCGGTGGCGGGCTCGGTTGACCTCGGTGACCACCAGGCGGACCTTGTGCTTGACCAGCTCGGTCATGGGGGTCTCACGGGGCAGGCCGGTCTGGGAAGCGGGAACGAACACGCGGATGCCCTTCACGGACACCACGACGCCGCCCTTGTTGTCCTCGGTAACAAAGCCCTCCAGGGGGGTCTCGCTCTCCCGGGCGGACTCAATCTCCTCCCAGCCCTTCACCATGTCCAGGCGCTTCTTGGACAGCTTGACCAGGCAGTCCCGGTCGCTGACCAGCATGACGTAGGACTCAATCTCCTCGCCTACCTTGACGACGTCCTCCGGCTTGACGTTGGGGTCGTCGCTCAACTCCGACAGGGGGATATAGCCGGGATACTTGATGCCCAGCTCCACCTGGATCTCGGTCGGCGTGATGGCGACCACAGTGCCGGTTACCTTATCCCCCGTATTTAAAGTTTTGATCGACTCCTCCAGCAGCTCCGCAAAGGATTTTTCGATCTCCATGATTTTTTCGCTCATTTTGTCAAAGACCTCCTTTATTATCCACGCGGGCGTAGACGCGCCCGCCGTGATTCCGACAGTTCCCGCCTTGGGGAGGCGGGACAGGTCCAAATCCTCCGCCCGCTCAATCAGCTGGACGTTGGCGCAGACCTGGCGGCAAAGCTCTGCCAAGCGCTTGGTGTTTGAGCTTTGACGGTCCCCGATGACCACCATCATGCCGCACCGGGCGGCAAGTTCGTGGGCCTCTTCCTGACGTTTAGATGTCGCTCCGCATATTGTATCAAAAAATTCCGCGTTTGTACACTCTTTTTTTGCTTTTTTCACGCAGTCGTCCCAAATCTTTTTAATTAGGGTGGTTTGGGAGACAAATGTGAGGGGAATATCCCGCCTTTCGGGGGCCTCCGACAGCCATTTTTCCAGCGCCGGAAGCCCGTCCAGCAGAGCTGGCTCCCGGCACCAGCCGGCAATGGCCACCACCTCCGGGTGATCCGGCGTGCCGATGACCACCACCTGCCTGCCCCTCTCCCCTGCCTGGGACACAATTTCGTGGATACGGGTCACGTTGGGGCAGGTGGCGTTCCAGATTTCCACGCCCCGGGCCTGGAGCCGCTCGTGGACCGCACGGCTCTCCCCGTGGGAGCGGATGAGCACTGCGCCGCCGTCCGGTACCTCCTCAGGGCTCCGGACCAACCCCATGCCCTGATTCCGAAAGAAGTCCATCACGTCCCGATTGTGGATGATGGATCCCAGCATGACGCAGGGCTTTTCCCCTTGAAGGGCCTCATGGGCCATATCCACCGCCCGCCGCACTCCGTAGCAGAATCCGGCCGAGCGGGCCAGCACCAATTCGCAGCTCATCCGGCGCTCTCCCCAAGGGCGCGGATGCGCTCCATCACCTCGCCCGCAATTGCCTGCAGCTCCTCCGAGGAGGCTTTGCGCCCCGCGATTTGTGGATAATAGGGCTGCCCGATGACCACGGTGGTGGGGCGGAAACGCCTCTTTTTGGGCTGGATGTACACCGGCAGAAGAGGCGTTCCGGTCCGCGTGGCAAACAGGGCGGCGCCCGCCTTGGCCTCTACGCTCTCCCCCTGCTCCACACGGGTGCCCTCAGGGAAAATCAGCAGCTTGTGTCCCTCCTTCAGGCCGCGCAGAGCGGTTTTGGCGGCCTTCATGTCCGCCCTCCCCCGGTCCACGCCGAAAACGCCCGCCTTGCTTAAAATCCAGCCCACAAAGGGCCACTTCATAATCTGCTGCTTGGCCATGGCCCACATGGGATATTTGCGCCCGAAGGCAAACACCACGTAGAAGGGGTCGCCCGCCGTGGAGTGATTGGGACAGATGACCGCCGCCCCCTCGGGGATATTCTCCCGTCCGACGGCCCTGACAGGGTGGAAAAAGTTGAAAAAGGGCCAGATGATGGCATAGAGGAGACGAAACACGGCGTCGGTGCTCATGAGGACACCTTCCCTTTCACAATTTCCAGCAGAGCGTTCAGGCTTCCCTCCAAGTCCAGCTCCGAGGTATCCAGCAGCACCGCGTCCTCCGCCTGGCGCAGGGGAGCGGCGGCGCGGGTGCGGTCCAGGTGGTCCCGCTGCTCGATGTCCCGCAGCACCGTCTCGAAATCGGCCGCCTGCCCCCGCTGCTCCAGCTCCCGCAGGCGGCGGCGGGCCCGTTCCCGGGCGGAGGCGGTGAGGAAGATTTTGACGTCGGCCTTGGGCAGCACCACAGTGCCGATGTCCCGGCCGTCCATCACCACGTTCTGCTCTTCAGCCAGCCGGCGCTGGTACTCCAGAAGAAAGGCCCGCACCTCAGGAATGGCTGCCGCCAGGGAGGCACACTGGGAAACCGCGTGGACACGGATGTCCTCTGAAACGTCTCTGCCTGACAAGTACATATGCTGTACACCGTCTGAACCGTAAGACATCTGAAGGTCCAGCCCCTCCAGCAGTGGGATTACCTGGGCCGGGTCGGCGGGGTCCGCCCCCGCTTCAATGGCACACAGGGCCACTGTTCGATAGATTGCCCCTGTATCCACATAAAGATACCCCAGGCGGCCCGCCAACCTGCGGGCCAGCGTGCTTTTTCCGGCCCCGGCCGGGCCGTCGATGGCGATGCTTTTCATACTCGTTCCGCTCCATTTTTGTTGTTCATTCTTTTTCTTTTTCAAAAGAAAAAGAATCAAAAAGAAAACTTTCGGCGCAAAACTGCGTTTTGCTTCTATTTTTTCCGCAGAGCGGCCAGGATAAAGCCACCCATAACAGCAACCGGCAGGGAGACCGCAAAGGACAGCGGCTCCAGAAAGGCGCCCGCCGCACCGGCCAGAAGGGTGCAGGTAACTGCTGCTGCTATCATAAAAAACTCCTTTCTTTTATGGAGGTGAGCCGCATACGGCTTCCGCCGCAGCCTCCCCCGCCGCCCGGCCGGTGGCCCAAGCAATCTGTAGGTTAAAGCCGCCGGTATAGGCGTCTATGTCCAGCAGCTCTCCAGCAAAGTACAGCCCGGGAACCTTTTTGGATTCCATAGTCTGGGGGTTAACCTCCGACACCTTGATTCCGCCGGAGGTGACGATGGCCTCTTCAATCGGACGCGGCCCGGAGATGGGAACAGTCAAGCCCTTCAGCGTCTCCAGAAGGCGGCGGCGCTCCCCCTTAGTCAAGTCGTGGGCCTTCCGGCTGCCGGAAATTCCGGTCAGGCGGAGCATCACCGGTATCATCATCCGGGGCACCAGCGCCCCCAGAATATTCTGCATGTCTTTATTGGGGGCGTCCCCCAGCTCCCTCAGCAGACGGGCGTCCAGCTGATTCTCCTCCAAGGCAGGTTTCAGGTCAATATGGCAGGTGTAGCGATCGCCTTCAAAGTCCCGCATATGGGCGCTTGCGCTGAGCACCAAGGGGCCGGACAGGCCGAAGTGGGTAAACAGCAGCTCCCCCTGCTCCTGGAAAAGGGCCTTCCCCTTCTGGTTCTTCACGGTCAGAGTGACATTTCGCAGGGACAGTCCCTGCATTTCCGCGCAGAACTCCGCCGGGGATTCCAGCGGAATCAGTGACGGTTTGGGGGGAATCACCGTGTGTCCCAGGGCAGCCGCCATCTCGTAGCCGTCCCCTGTAGATCCGGTTGCAGGGTAAGAAGCTCCGCCGGAAGCAAGGATAACCGCTTTACAGAGGTGCTCGCCGGATTCTCCGCTTACGCCTGCGATTTTTCCATCCCGAATCAGGATGGAGCGGGCGCGGTCCTGAAGGATGGGAACCCGAAGTCTGCGCAGGTTGGAAAACAGCGCGTCAATAATGTCGGCGGCGTGATCCGAGGCGGGAAAGACCCGGTTTCCCCGCTCAACCTTCAGCTCCACCCCCAGAGACGTGAAGAACTCCTCCACCCATGCGGGGTCGGTGCGCTTCAGCGCACTGTAGAGGAACCGGCTGTTGCGGGGCACATTGGCCAGCACCGTCTCAGCCGGACAGTGGTTGGTCAGATTGCACCGGCCTTTTCCCGTAATGTACAGCTTCCTGCCCAGCTTGGCATTGCGCTCAATCAGGCCCGCCCGGGCGCCGGCCTGTGCCGCAGCCGCCGCGGCCATCATGCCGGCCGCGCCGCCGCCGACCACTAAAATATCCCGGTCCATTCAGTCCTGAACCTTTTCATAAACGCCGTACTCCTCCCAGATGGTCTCCAGACGCTGAAAGGTGCGGGCCAGCTCCTCGCTGCGCTTGCGGCTGACGGCCACCAGCAGGGCGTTCACCAGGCTGAGCGGGGCCACCAGGGAGTCTACAAAGGAGGCCATATCACTGCGTGCCTTCAGGGTATAGGTGGAGATGGGGGCAAGCGGGGAGGCCTCGCTGTCGGTAATGGAGATGGTAGTAGCCCCCTGGTCTCGGGCAAAGCTCATCGCCTGCACGGTGCGGCTGGAGTACCGGGGGAAGCTGACGCCGATGACCACGTCTCCCTCCCCTACCCGGACCAGATTTTCAAACATTTCGCTGGCGGTGTTGGCGGCCACCATCACCACATTGTCAAAAATCAGATTGAAATAAAAGTGAAGGAAGGTGGCAATACTTCCGGCGGAGCGCACCCCGATGATGTAAATTCTGCGGGCGCTGCCGATGGCATCCACCGCATTCTCAAAGCTGCTCCGGTCCACCTCCTCCAGGGTCAGGCGTATCTTCTCAATGTCCGACTGGAGCACATTGGTCACCAGGTCCTGGTCTCCGATTCGGTCGTAGGAGACCTCAATTCTCTGCACCGAGGTCAGGCGGTTCCGTATCATTTTTTGCAGAGATTTCTGCATACTGGGGTATCCGTCGTACCCCAGCTCCGAGGCAAAACGCACCACGGTGGATTCACTGACGTTTACGGTCTTGCCCAGGCGGTTTGCCGTCATGAAAGCCGCTTTGTCATAGGACTCTAAAATATAGTTCGCAATCCGCTTCTGCCCCTTGGAAAAGGTTGGCATATTTTCCTGGATTACGGTGAGGATATCTCGGTTCATCATATTCAGCTCCTGTTAGGCCTGGTTTGAAACATGGTACAGAGGATTTTGTTGTCAGGCGGGGCCGGTTTTCCCCGGAAATACGGATGTATTCCAAGAGAAATCGGGAGTGCAGGACGGCAAAAGGCGCACCGCTCGGACGGATTGACCTGCTTCAAACAGACCCTGGTTGTCCGGCCCCGGCGGCGGGCAGGAATGCCCCGCCGCCGTCCAGCAAGAAATATGATACCCTTTTCCACACAAAAATGCAAGTAGAATTTGCAAGTTTTTATCTCTGTCTTGCAAAATCTTTTGGTTCTGCGGCCTGTTCTCCCAGCAGCCCGCCTACCTCGCGTGCGGTGAGCCGCCGCCAAGTCCCGCTCTCCAGAGTGCGGTCCAGCTCCAGCGTACCCTCCCGGACCCGCTTGAGCCGCACCACCTGAAGCCCCGCCTGAGCGCACATCCGGCGCACCTGCCGGTTTTTCCCCTGGCGGATGGTGACGGAGAGCTGAGTGACTCCGCCGCTGACCCTGCCCCGGCGCACCTTGGCCGGAGCAAGAGCCTCCCCATCCAGCGTCATGGGCGCGGACAGAATGGGCAGCCCCTTGGAGACGTCTCCCGTCACCCAGACCAGATATTCCTTCTCGATTCCGTGGCTGGGGTGGAGCAGGCGCTGGGTCAGCGCCCCATCGTCCGTCAGAATCAGGAGGCCCTCGGAATCCAGGTCCAGCCGCCCCACCGGCCACACCCGCTTTCCGCAGCCGGAAACCAGCTGGGCCACGGTTCTGCGGCCCTGTTCGTCGGACAGGGTGGTCACGTAACCCCGGGGTTTGTTAAGCATCAGATAGGTCCGCCCCTCCCCTGGCTTTACCGCCTTTCCGTCCACTTCCACCAGGTCCCGGTCCAGGTCGGCCTTGTCCCCCAGCCGGGCGGTCTGTCCGTTCACCCGGACCCGTCCGGCGGCAATCCATTCCTCGGCGGTCCGCCGGGAGGCCAGCCCGCAGGCGGACAGCAGCTTTTGCAGGCGTTCTTCCATGGGAACACTCCTTTCTCTGGGTCGAGATGCGCATCCCCCATCCGCGGTATGGGGGATGCGGTCGGACAAGCGCAGAATGCACTTTTTCAGCCCGGTTCTGCAAGCCGGAGGATGCGCTGGAGCAGGCCCAGGCTGGGCGCGCGGTTATCAGATACGCCCTGCTGGGCAGTCAGCGGCACATGGGCAACCTCTTTCCCGCCGCAGCAGAGATACAATGCCCCCAGCTCCTCTCCTGGGGGCACCGGGGCGGTCAGATTCTCCTGATGCCACTGGATGCGGACCGTCAGCTCTTCCCCCTTCTGAATCGGGTAGGAAACATCTTCCGCCGGAACCGCGCAGACAACGGGAACCAGGCCCCCGGACACGGGCAGGCGGCCGGCACAGGCCGTCCGGTCGAAGACCCGCTCCAGATGGAAGGTGGAAAACCCCCAGTCCAGCAGGGACTTATGGTCTCTCCAGTCGTCCGAATCATTAAGCGTTACCGCAATCAGGGTCATGCCGTCCCGCTGTGCGGCGGAAACCAGCGTGCGCCCCGCCTTTTCGGTGTAGCCGGTTTTCAGACCGACGCATCCCTCATACTGCCAGAGCAGCTTGTTGTGGTTGGTAAAGCTGCGCTGGCCGATGGCAATGGTTTTGGTGGAAACAATCCGGGCCAGCGTCTCGTTCTTCAGGCAGGCCCGGGCCAGCAGGGCCATGTCGTAGGCGGAGGAGTAGTGATTTTCGGCGTTCAGGCCGTTGGGATTGGCAAAGTGGGTATTTTTCATCCCCAGCTGGACGGCTTTGGCATTCATCTGCGCTACAAACTGCTCGGCGCTCCCGCCGCACCGGATGGCCACCGCCAGGGCGGCGTCGTTGCCGGAGCGCAGCATCATACCGTAGAGGAGCTCCTCCAGTGTAACGGTCTCTCCGGGTTTGAGGTAGATGGAGGATCCCTCCACCCCAACGGCCTGGTCGGGGACCTGGAAGGGCTCCTGAAGGCCGCAGCCCGATTCCAAGGCGACCAGCGCGGTCATCAGCTTGGTAATGCTGGCAATCAGGCGGGGCTGATGGCTCTCCTGCTCGTACAGCACCCGTCCGCTCTCCGCCTCCACCAAAACGGCGCAGGATGCGGAGGTGCCCACCGCCTGAGCGGTGGGCATCAGGAACAGCGTCAGGCAAAGGACAAATACGATTCGCTTCAATTGGGACACCCGCTCTCTTTCAAGTTTCGTGTCCTTAGTATTTGCCCCCAAATGGTTTTTTCTCTGGTAATTAGAACCTGAAAATCCCTGCGGGAAGGAGAATTCCGCCGCCGGGCAGGGCGGACTTTCCCGGAAATCCCGGGTAACTCCCAGGCTTCAAGGGGAACAGCTGTTTATAGCGGGACGCCAAATGGGATGCTGTGCATACAGGGGCTATTCGTCAATATCTCCCTCTACATCAGACGCGGACCCCTTCTTCTCCTGCTGTTTTTCCCAGAAGGAGGTCACCTTATCGACCACATCGGGCACCGTCTCAATAATCCGGTCGGCGGTGGTAGCGGGAGGCGGCGCCACCGGCAGCAGGCGGACATTGTCTCCCCGGATGACCAGAAAGGCTACGGGCTCCAGCTTTGCGCTGGCCGCGGTGCCGCCGCCGAAGGAGTTTGCCGCCTCAGGACGCTGATTTTTTGTCACAAAGTCGCTGCCTCCGCCGCCAATGCCAAAGGACAGACGGGAGACCGGAATCAGCGTCACGTCGCCGGTGTGGATGGGCTCGCCGATTATGGTGTTGGCGTCCGCCATGGTCCGAATCTGTCCGATGGTGCTGCCGAGTAGCTCGCTCAAGGGATGCTGCTTTTCCATATTCAAACCGCCTTTCTTTCCTCTTTGGGTCGATTTCTTCTTTTTTGAATGTAAAACCGCAAGAAGCGGACCAATACCCTGCTGCCAAAGCAGAGACCCAGCCACAGAATCTGACCGATTTTCAGGGACAGGGCCGCCTGACCGGTCAGAGAGGGCCGAGCCGCCTGGAAATCCAGCTGAACATGGGCCCGGCCGTCCTTGATGTGAAAGGCCTGGGTCAAGGGCTGCCAAAGGGCCCCCAGGGCCGCGCAGGCCTGCCCGTACAGTATGGCCGCGTCGGCTGGGTCCTCGGCGCCTACGGTCAGGCACAGCTCCAGCCGGTCCAGAACCAGCTTGTTCCAAAAACAGCCCGCCGCCTCCAGCGCCAGGGGGAGCAGCTCCCGAATCAGGGGAAACCACTCCTGAATCAGCTCCAGAGGTTTTTGGGGTTTTTTCTTCTCAGGGGCCGGTTTTGGCGGCTGTTTGGGCTTTTCAGGTCCCGTTTTTGGCCGGACGGTCTTCTTTTTCTCCTGTTTAGGCGGCTGTTTCACCGCTTTTTTCTTTTTTTTCCGCTTTGGTCTGGGAAAAACCACCGTTTTCAGAGGGCCCGCCCTGGCGTGGACCAGCGGCCCGTCCGGGCCGTACCGGGCGGATATCCCCACAGGAATCTGTCCGACGAGAAACAGAAGGAAAAGGACAAGGGCTGCAATCATCCAGCCGCTCATTTCTGCTCCTCCGGCGGGGCGTCCGAGGCCCTCTGCTGCTCCTCGCGGAGCTTTTCCACCGCCGCCTCCAGCTCCAGGGTCATCTGTCCGCTCTCCTTTGGCGTATCGGGCAGCTCGGGCAGCTCCTCAATGCTGCTCAGGCCGAAGGATCGGAGGAAATTTTTAGTGGTTCGGTACAGGATGGGCCGGCCGGGTACGGCCAGACGGCCGTTTTCCTCAATCAGCTCCCGTTCCAGCAGCAGCCCTACGGTGTAGGAGCTGTCCACTCCCCGCACCTGGTCCACATAGGCCCGGGTCACAGGCTGGTAGTAGGCGATGATGGCCAGCACCTCCAGCGCGGGCTGGGACAGCCGGGCGGGCTTGCGGTTTTCCAGGGTCTTGCGCACATAGTCGGCGTACTCCGGCGCGGAGCACAGCTGATAGCTTGTATCCAGCCGCACCAGACGCAGCCCCCGGCGTTCATAGCTGTACTGGTCCATCAGACGCTGGGCCACGGCGTCTATGGTTGCCCGGTCCACCTCCAGGCTCAGACAAAGCCGCTCTACGCCCACCGGCTCGCCGGCGGCAAACAGGATGCTCTCCAGCGCCGATTCCAGTTCCTTCAGCTCCATATCTCTCTCCTCCCTCCCCGGCGGAGTTACGGTCCGGCGTCCGCAGTAAACTCAGCGGGCGCCGCCCCCTCCTCCTGGGTATAGGTTACAGTGCAGTCCTCCTGGGTTCCGGCCAAATGAATGCGCCGCGCCTTGCACAGCTCCAGCACCACAAGGAAGGTGGCTACAATCTCCGACCGGCTTCGGTTGCCCTTAAACAGGGCGCGAAACCGGGTCACGCCAAAGCGGAGCAGCCGCTGTATTACCTCGGCAGCCTTCTCGGCCACAGGATAGGGCTCCCGCCCCACGATGCCCTGAAAGGCGGAAACCGGCGGGGGCAGCTTGTTGTCCGTCCGGGCCAGCACCGACAGCATGGCCTTGCGGATGTCCTCACGGTCATGGACGTAGCGGTAGGTTTTATCTGCCCGGACCGGCTCGGGCACCTTGGTGATGAAATCCCGGCCATAGCTGTACCGCTGGTCCATCAGGGGAACAATCTGCTTGATTTTCAGGTAATTCTCGCTGCGCTGATGCTCTTCCAGAGAAGCAATCAGCTGTTCCATCTCGGATTGGGCCTCCTCATCGTGAATGGACAGGAGCATTCGGGTTTTGATGTACACCAGATGGGAGGCCATAGTGACAAACTCGCTGGCTACCTCCAGATCCATTTCCTTTCTGGTATCCAGCCATTGCAGATACTGCTCCAGAATCAACGAGATTTGGATGTCCTTGATTTCCATTTTATTTTTGCTCAGCAGGTGAAGAATCAGATCCAGCGGGCCCACAAAGTCCTCCAAATCCTCAGCCTTCGCCTTTACCACCCCCTCCAGGCGGTAGATGGGACTCTCCAAACGCTCATCTCCTAGAAGAAATAATACTGGGGAATTGCAAAGGGAAACCCGGTCAGGGCGCACAGCAGCCGGACCACCGCCTCCATGGCGGCGCTCAGCGGGCCGCCGAACAGCCCGGACCAGGCCATCAGCACCACTGCCGCAATCAAAAACCGTTCATAGCGCAGGATAAACCGGTACGCCCGGTCGGGCAGCAGAGAAAACAGCACCTTGGAACCGTCCAGCGGCGGGATGGGAATCAGATTAAAGAGGCCAAGGCCCACGCTGAGCACGGCCAGATAGCTGAAAAACAGCAGGGCATACGCACGTACCCTTCCGTCCGGACAGCGGCGGTAAAGGATGGAACATACGGCCAGGGCCAGCGCCGCCAGTAGAAAGTTGGATGCCGGGCCGGCCAGCGCGGTCAAGGCCATATCCCGCTTGGGCTTTTTGAAATTGGACATATTCACCGGAACCGGCTTCGCCCAGCCTACCCGGACCATCAGCATAAGAAACAGCCCCATCAGGTCAATATGGACCAGGGGGTTCAAGGTCAGCCGGCCGTTGAGCTTGGCGGTGGGGTCTCCCAGGCGGTAAGCGGCCAGGCCGTGGCAAAGCTCGTGTACGGTAAGGCAAATCAGGCTGGCCAGAGCGCCCATCAGCAGAACGACAAGCTGAAGCCAGTCCATGTGGTCAAGGAACGATTGAATGGTGCCCAAGATATGCCGTCCTTTCCGGAAGAAAAAGTTTGATTCCATAAATTATATCAGATTTCAGGCGGCATTACAACCATGAATCTGCAAAAAGGTACGGCAGTATGGTCAGGTGAGTTCAAAAGAAGCACAGGGCCCGTTTGAAACTTGTCCATGCGCCCAAACAGCAGTTTTTTTGCTGCCATGCTTCCATTGTTCAAACAAGGCCCGGTCTGGACCCGAGCGCAGGCTGAAAAGGGCCGCCCCCAATGGGGCGGCCCTTTCCTGGCAGTTTTAATCAGCCCTGCTCGCGCATACGGGCGAAGCAGTCGCTGCAGTAGACGGGACGGTCAGACTTGGGCTCGAAAGGAACCTTAGCCTCGCCGCCGCAGGCAGCGCACACGGCAGTGAAGTACTCACGGGGGCCGCGGGCGGCGTTCTTGCGGGCGTCGCGGCAGGCCTTGCAGCGCTGGGGCTCGTTCTGGAATCCGCGCTCAGCGTAGAACTCCTGCTCGCCGGCAGTGAAGGTGAACTCATTGCCGCACTCTTTGCATACCAGGATCTTGTCTTCGTACATTGGTATTTCCCTCTCTTTGACTTGTGGCCCATAGAACATGGGCAGTTAATATTTGCGATCAGCTCTCGCTGGATTCGCCGGTAGAAAGTTGCCGTGCCATTTTCCTGCGGATGCGCTGGACCGCATTGTCTACAGACTTTGCAGTCCGGCCAATCCGCCCGGCGATCTCGGCACAGGACAGACCGCCCAGGTAATAGGACAGGATCTCCGATTCAAAACCGGATAGCTGGCCCTTCAGAGCGTTCAGCCGCTCTTGCAGCTCTTCTCTGCCAATCACCACGTCTTCGGGGCTCTCTTCGCTGGAGAACAGATGGGCACTGGTTCCGTCAAAAAGAGGGGTTTCAAAAGAGATGCTGTGATTCAGAGGAAGGTGTTTATCCCGCTGGGCCGCGCGGACGGCGGTGACCAGCCTGCTGCGGATGCAGATTTCGGCGTAGGTGTGGAAGGAAGCGGCCTTTTCAGGGTCAAACCCGCGAATTGCGGTGAGCAGACCCAGCATTCCTTCCTGAATCAGGTCCTCGCTGTCCCCCCCGGCCAAAAACAGCGGCCGGGCAAAGATGCGGACCACACGGCCGTAGCGCCGGACAAGCTCCTCCTCCGCCTGGGGGCGGCCGGAGGACGCCAGCTGGCACAGAGCCTCGTCGCTGAGGCGGTGGAAATCAGCCTGGACAGTACACATATTACGGCTCCTATACATAATAAACAAAATAAACGGATTTGTCAAGGGTTTTTCAGAATTATTTTGTGATATCGTCCATATTCTTGACAAAATTTGCAAAATATCCTGTATTTCACCAAATATGCCTTTTGAGGCAGAAAAAAGTTTGTTTTTTAGGCCCCGTATTCCGCACTGGACATGACGCTAAAAGCTCAGCTGCTCCAGTCCGCTCTCCCCTGCGCCGCCCGGAACAGCCAGCCCCAGATGCTGATAGGCTCTGGCGGTGGCGCACCGCCCCCGGGGCGTGCGGGTGAGAAATCCCAGCTGCATCAGATAGGGCTCATACACGTCCTCCAGGGTCACAGACTCCTCGTTGATGGTGGCGGCCAGGGTTTCCAGCCCCACAGGGCCGCCCCGGTAGTTTTCAATGATGCTGTGCAGCATCCGGTGGTCGATGGCGTCCAAGCCCAGGCGGTCGATTTCCAGGGCGGTCAAAGCCTCGTCGGCCACCTTTCTGGTAATCACGCCTCCGGCCCGCACCTGTGCGAAATCCCGCACACGGCGGAGCATCCGGTTGGCAATACGGGGGGTGCCCCGGCTGCGCCGGGCGATTTCCATCGACCCCTCCCCTTCAATGGGCACCTCCAGAATGCCGGCGGAGCGAGTTACAATCATGGACAGCTCCTCCGGGGTGTACAGCTCCAGCCGCAGGGTGACGCCGAAACGGTCCCGCAGGGGGGCGGACAGCTGCCCTGCCCGGGTGGTCGCCCCAATCAGGGTGAATTTAGGCAGGTCCAGACGGATGGAGTTGGCGGAGGGGCCCTTGCCGATCATGATATCAATGGCGTAGTCCTCCATGGCGGGATACAAAATCTCCTCCACTGACCGGTTCAGCCGGTGAATCTCATCCACGAAGAGAATGTCGTTTTCGTTCAGATTGGTCAGCAGCGCAGCCAAATCCCCGGCCTTCTCGATGGCGGGGCCGGAGGTGATGCGCACATTGACCCCCATCTCGTTGGCTATGATGCCGCTGAGGGTGGTTTTGCCCAGTCCCGGAGGCCCGTGGAGCAGCACGTGGTCCAGGGGCTCCTTCCGCATTTTGGCGGCCTGGATGAAGACCTCCAGATTGCCCTTGGCCTTCTCCTGCCCGATGTACTCCTTCAGCAGCTTGGGGCGCAGAGAGTACTCCCCCTCGTCCTCCCGCGTCAGCGAGGTGGTGACCAGGGGTTCCAGCTCCTCAGCGTCCAGTCCGGCGCCGGAAAAATCAATGCTCAAATGTTCACGTCCTTCTCACGTATTCACAGCCTCAAAACGCGCGCCGGGGCAGGCCTTTTCCCGCCGCGCTGTGTTCCGGATTCTTGAACTCCGGCCATTCGGCGCACCGCGGGGCCGCCTTTTGAAAATCACCATTGCCGGGCCAGATCCCGCAGGCAGTCTAAAAACGCCTCCTCGCCCCAGGTGTTGATTTTGAACAGCACGGCCTGGCTGCCGCCGGCGGTGATGCCGGAGAGAAACAGCTTCTCCTCGTCTCCCACCAGTGTGAGCGTCAGGGACACCCGGTTGCTGCCGGCGACGCTGTACCGCTCATAGACCCGGACGGTGCAGCGCACCCCGAAGGACTGGAAATAGCTCTCGTCCTCAAAGCTGGCGGACATGCTCCCCTTCAGGATGCCGTCGTGGAAATAGCGCAGCGCCTGGTCGTAATCCCCCTGAAGGGTACATTCAAATTTTGCCATCGTTCCTCCTATATCACACTCTCCCGGGTGTAGTCGGTCAGGTCGCCGATTCTCTCTGCCAGCTCCTGCACCCGGAGCTTCTTGTCCATGACAGCCCTCAGCTCGGCGTCGGAGGCGCCGATGAGCTTGACAAAGTCCACTTTGCCGTTGGGGGTCTGAATGGTGCCCGCCTCGTCCAGGGCGGTGATAAAGCCGGTGAGTCTGGAGCGCTGATTGACGTCGAAGCCCAGCTCCTGGCCGGTATAGATATACTCGTCGGGGAAGAACTGCTCCCCTTTCTCAAAGGTCAGCCGCGCCAGGTCGTTGAGGATGCGTACAATGCACTGCAGCTCAGGCATCTCCTCTCCCAACCCCTCCTTGCGCAGCTTCAGGGTAAACTCCAGGCCGTAGCCGCTGTACTCCGGGTCGGACCCCTCCTTCTCATACAGGTCGGACAGGCCGTAGGTGACAAAGTGGAAATAATCCCCTCCGTCGTAGACGCTGACGCCCTGGAGGGGGTCCGGCCCGCCAAGCCGCCAGGGGATCAGGCAGCCGAAGTGGACAGGGTTGTCCTGGCCAGGGTACAGCCTGCCAAAGGCGGCGTCAATGGCGTTCCAGCCCGCAGGGCCGGGCAGCTCCTCCGGGGTGCTTTTCCCGGCCCGCTCTTCTAATCTGCTCATTTTCGGCCTATCCCTTCACCATTTTTTTCAGGGCCTGCTTGATAACCTGCTCCAGAGTCAGCCTGTCCAGGTCCACGCCCTTCAGGGCCGCGTTAATCTCGCCCTGGGAGTACCCCAGCACGGCCAGCGCGGCGGAGGCCTCCGACAGCTTGTTCTCCGGGATGATGGTCACGCCGGTTCCGCCGTAGCTCTCCCCTGCCGAGCTGACGGTCTGGCCCTTGGCCAGCTTGTCCTTCAGCTCCAGGATCACCCGCTGGGCAATTTTTTTCCCGATTCCCTGGGCGCAGGTCAGAGCCTTCTCGTCCCCGGTGATAATGCTCAGGGCGAGATTGGCCGGGGTGCTGGCCGAGAGGATGGACAGGGCCGCTTTCGGCCCCACGCCGGACACAGAAATCAGCTGCTGAAAGAGCCGCAGCTCCTCCGCCGTGGCAAAGCCGTACAGTTCTGCCGCATCCTCCCGGACATTCAGGTGTGTAAAGAGTTTTCCCTTGTCACCTTTTTTCAGCGCGGAGAGGGTGTAGCTGGTGGTGCGGCAGGCGTACCCAACCCCGCCGCAGTCAATCACGGCCAGATAGGGCTCCACATGGGCCACGGTTCCGTTCAGATAGTAAAACAATCAGGCTCCCCCCTTGTCCCGGCGCACAGGCCGTCATCGTGTGTCGTATTTCTCCGGGTCAAAGACCCGCTCCGTGTTCAGAAGGCTGGTGGCCGACCGGGCGTGGCAGATGGCAATCGCCAGCGCGTCCGCAGCGTCGTCCGGACGGGGAATTTCCTTCATTCCAAGCAGCCGCTGGGTCATCAGCATAACCTGGCGCTTGTCCGCCCCGCCGTAGCCCGCCACCGCCTGCTTGACCTGCATAGGGGTATACTCAAAAACCGGAACCCCCAGCCGTTCTGCCGAAAGGAGGATGACCCCCCTGCCGTGGGCCACAGAGATGCCGGTGGTAATGTTTTTCGTAAAAAACAGCTCCTCTACCGCCATCTCGTCCGGGTGAAAGGCGCGTATCAGCTCCTCCATGTCGTTGGAGATTTGCAGCAGGCGGTTGGAGAGCGGAATCCGCGGCGGCGTGGTAATCACGCCGTATCGGAGCAAATCATTTTTCTGCCTCCGGGCCCGAATCATCCCAAAGCCGATGGTGGCCACGCCGGGGTCAATCCCCAAAATAATCACAACGCCCCCCGCCTTTCCCCGTGCTATTTTAGCACGAATTCCATCCGATGAAAAGGGCCTTTTCTTTTTTACACGGAAAACGTCCCGCGCCGGCAGTACGGCGCGGGACGCGGCTACTCCTGAATGCCGGAGAGCAGGGCCTGGAGCAGCTCCGCTCTCCCCTCCCCCTTCTCCGCGGAGAAGGGAATCAGACGGACCGTCTCATCCAGCTCCAGGGTATCCCGAATGCGCTGGAGGTTGGGCTGAATCTCGCTTTTTTTCAGCTTATCCAGCTTATTGGCCACCACAAAAAAGGGACATCCGGCGTTCTGATACCACTGGGCCATGGTACAGTCGTCCGCCGTGGGCTTGTGACGGGCATCCACAATCATCACGCCCAGGGTCATCAGCGCCCGGTCGGCGAAATAGCACTCCATCAGGCGGCTCCACCGGTCCCGTTCCGCCTTGGAGACCTTGGCGTAGCCATAGCCCGGCAGGTCCACCAGATAGAAGGCGCCGTCAATTTTGAAATAGTTGATATGTGTGGTTTTTCCCGGCGCCGCCCCCACCCGGGCCAGATTTTTCCGGCCCAGCAGGCGGTTGATAACCGAGGATTTTCCCACATTGGAGCGTCCGGAGAAGGCTGCCTGAGGCAGGCTGTCCCGCAGAAAATCCCGGGGCGAGGCGGCGGAGAGGATAAACTCCGCGTTTTGCAGATTGACCGCCATGCTCCCCGCCCCCCTACTGCCGGAGGGCGGCGGTGGTATTGCGGCTCTCCCGGTAGGGCATGGCCTGGCTGTTGGCTTCCAGGGCGCTGACCTCTCTGCTCTCCGCCGGCCGGACCGCCGGCAGGGCGTGGGCAAGCACCTGGTCCACCTGGTCGGCCAGGATGAACTGGAGGCTGGCGCGCACGGTCTGGTCAATGTCCTCCAGATCCTTCTCGTTCTCGCTGGGGATAATCACCGTTTTGATTCCGCAGCGCTTGGCGGCCATGGTTTTCTCCCTCAGCCCGCCAATGGCCAGAACGCGGCCCCGGAGCGTTACCTCGCCGGTCATGGCAATCCCGGGCCGGACGGGGGATCCCGTCAGCGCCGAGACCATCGCGGTGGTGATGGCCACGCCGGCGGAGGGCCCGTCCTTGGGCACCGCCCCCTCCGGGAAATGGACGTGGAGGTCGCTGTTTTTGTAAAACTCCCCTTCAATGCCCAGCTGGGAGGCGCGGCTGCGGATATAGCTCAGGGCCGCGTGGGCGGATTCCTTCATCACGTCGCCCAGGTTGCCCGTCAGCTCCACCTTGCCGGTGCCGGGGACCACGTTGACCTCTACCTCCAGCAGCTCGCCGCCCACCGAGGTCCAGGCCAGTCCGTTGACCACACCCACCCGTTCCTTGAGGGCCTCACGCTCCGGGTGGTAGCGGGGAACACCCAGAAATTCCTTCAAATCCTTGGCGGACAGCTTCACACAAGTAATATCACTTGACACCAGCTTCATGGCCGTTTTCCGGCAGATGCCGGCCAGACGGCGCTCCAGCACCCGCACACCGGACTCCCGGGTGTAGGCTGCGATAATCTCCCGGACCGCGTCGTCCGAAATTTTCAGCTGCCCCTTGCTCAGACCGTGGCGCTTCATCTCTTTGGGGAGCAGGTGGCGCTTGGCAATCTGCAGCTTCTCCTCGTCGGTGTAGCTGGGCAGCTCAATCACCTCCATCCGGTCCAGCAGAGGCCGGGGGATGGTTTCGGTGGTGTTGGCCGTTGTGATGAACAGCACGTCGGACAGGTCGAAGGGCAGCTCCAGGAAGTGGTCCCGGAAGGAGGCGTTCTGCTCCCCGTCCAGCACCTCCAGCAGTGCGGAGGCCGGGTCGCCCCGGTGATCCCGGCCCAGCTTGTCAATCTCGTCCAGCAGCAGCAGAGGATTGCCGCTGCCCGCCTGATTTACTGCGGCAATAATGCGGCCGGGCATGGCGCCCACATAGGTTTTGCGGTGGCCGCGGATATCCGCCTCGTCGCTGACGCCGCCCAGGGAGATGCGGGCCAGCTTGCGGTTCATGGCTCCGGCCACGGACATGGCAATAGAGGTCTTGCCGACGCCGGGCGGGCCCACCAGACAAATTACCTGCCCCTTCAGCTCAGGGGACAGCTGCTTTACCGCCAGGAACTCCAGAATGCGCTCCTTCACCTTCTGAAGGCCGAAGTGGTCCCGGTCCAGGGCCTTCCGGGCCGCCTCCACATTGATGCGCTCCTTGGTCTTCTTCTCCCAGGGCAGCTCCAGACAGATGTCCAGATAGTTGCGCAGAACCGACGCCTCGGAGGATCCGAAGGACTGTTTGGTCAGGCGGGTCAGCTCCTTCTCCAGCTTCTCCCGCACCTCGTCAGGCAGCTTGGTCTGGGCGATTTTTTTGCGGTACTCGCTGATTTCCATATCGCTGTCGCCCTCACCCAGCTCGTTCTGGATGGCCTTCATCTGCTCCCGCAGATAGTAGTCCCGCTGATTGTCCGACATCTGCTCCCGGGCCCGGCTCTGAATCTCCAGGTCCAGGGCCAGCACCTCCACCTCCCGGCAGAGCATCCGGTACATCCGCTCCAGGCGGCGCACCGGGCGCAGCTCCTCCAGAATGGACTGCTTGTCGGCGGGGCGCATGGAAATATTCTGGGCGATATAGTCAGAGATATAGCCCGGGTCGTCGCTGGCCAGCACGTTGATAATCAGGTCGGGAGAAATTTTGGGGGCCAGCTCGGTATAGCGCTGGAATACCTCGTAGGTACTGCGAATCAGGGCCTCGGTTTTGGGGGAGGTGCGGGTGCTCTCCTCCTCGCGTATCTCCTGAATCTCGGCCTCCAGGTAGGGGGCGCGCTTGGTCAGGGAGACAATCCGCCCCCGGGACACGCCCTCCACCATCACCCGCACGTTGTCGCCCGGCATCCGCAGCAGCTGGCGCACGTTGGATATGGTGCCAATGGAGTACAGATCCTCCATCCCCGGCCGGTCCACAGAGGCGTCCCGCTGGGCCACCAGAAAAACGGGCTGCCCGGTGGACATAGCCTCCTCCAGCGCCTTGATAGAGGCGTCACGGCCCACATCAAAATGGATGAGCACATTGGGGAACACTGTCAGCCCCCGCAGGGCAATGGCCGGAAGCGCAGTGTGTCTCAGCTTGGTTTCTTTTTCCATGAATTCGTTTCCTCCTTTCGGGAAAACAAAACCGTCCCTACCCGCTGTCAGCCCCCGGCGGACAGCCGGGGGAGGCGATAGGTCCAAGGGACGGCTGCATATCAGCCCGCGTTGCTGCTGGGCCTGTGGTCACGCGCGTCGCGCAGGGCAGCCTTGCCCAAGCGGGGCCGCTGCAGGCGCTCCGGGTCGCGTTTCAGCAGGGGCAGATCGGAATGCTCCACACACTCGGGGGTAATGGTAACCTGGACGATGGTGGGGTCGGAGGGGATGTCATACATAATCTGGTTCATGACCTCCTCCAGAATGGCGCGCAGGCCACGGGCGCCAATCTCCCGGGCCACCGCCCGGTCGGCCACCGCTTCCAGCGCCTCCGGGGTGAACTCCAGCTCCACCTCGTCGTAGGCCAGCAGCTTCCGGTACTGCTTGACCAGGGCGTTTTTGGGCTCGGTCAAAATCTGAACCATCTGCTCCTTGTCCAAGGACTGGAGGGTGGTAATGACAGGCAGACGGCCCACCAGCTCCGGAATGATGCCGAATTTCAGCAAATCCTGGGGCTGGATGTCCTTCAGCAGCTGGCCCACATTCCGTTCCTTCCGGCTCTGCACCTGGGCGCCGAAGCCCATGGCCCGCTTGTCCAGGCGGTGCTCAATAATTTTGTCAATGCCGTCGAAGGCGCCGCCGCAGATGAACAGAATGTTCTTGGTGTCAATCTGAATAAACTCCTGGTGGGGGTGCTTCCGTCCGCCCTGGGGGGGGACGTTGGCCACGGTGCCCTCCAGAATCTTCAGCAGGGCCTGCTGAACGCCCTCGCCGGACACGTCCCGGGTGATGGAGGTGTTCTCGCTCTTACGGGCAATCTTATCCATCTCGTCAATATAGATGATTCCCCGCTCGGCCAGCTCAATGTCGTAGTCCGCCGCCTGCACCAGGCGCAGGAGAATATTCTCCACGTCGTCGCCCACGTAGCCGGCCTCGGTCAGGGTGGTGGCGTCTGCAATGGCAAAGGGGACCTTCAGAATGCGGGCCAGGGTCTGGGCAAACAGAGTTTTGCCGCAGCCGGTGGGGCCCATCAGCAAAATGTTGCTCTTTTGCAGCTCCACATCCTCCGCGCCGCCGAAGTAAATGCGCTTATAGTGGTTGTACACCGCCACCGACAGGGCGATTTTCGCCTCCTGCTGGCCAATGATATACTGGTCGAGAAAGGCGTGTATCTCCTTGGGCGTGGGAATCTCATCGGGGACCAGGGCGTCATAGTCCTCCTGCGCGTCGATGCTGTCGCTGAGGATGCCCATGCACAGCTGGACACACTCGTTGCAGATATAGGCCCCGGGACCGGCAATCAGCCGCTGGACCTGATCCTGATGCTTGCCGCAGAAGGAGCATCGGACCAACTTTTTTTCATCATTTCTTGCCATAAATCTTTCTACCTCAGCTCAATTCAGGTAACGGTCAAAGCCGGTTCAGCGCTTCTCGATCACCTTGTCAATCAGACCGTACTCCAGGGCCTCCCGGGCGGACATGAAGTTGTCCCGCTCGCAGTCGGCGGTGACTTCCTCGATGGGGCGGCCGGTGTTGTCGGCCAGAATGCGGTTCATCCGCTTTTTGATGACCTCCAGGCGTTTGAGGTGGATGGCCATATCGGTAATCTGCCCCTGGGTGCCGGCAGAGGGCTGGTGAATCATAATCTCAGCGTTCGGCAGGGCAAGCCGCCTGCCCTTTGCGCCGGCGGCCAGCAGGAAAGCGCCCATAGAAGCCGCCATACCGATGCAGATGGTGGACACGTCGCACTTGACATACTGCATGGTGTCGTAAATCGCCATACCCGCGGTGACCGAGCCGCCGGGGCTGTTGATGTAGAACTGAATCTCCTTGTCCGGGTCCTGGGCCTCCAGGTAGAGCAGCTGGGCCACCACCAAAGAGGCGGTGGTGTCGTTGACCTCCTCGGACAGGAAGATGATGCGGTCGTTGAGCAGGCGGGAGAAGATGTCGTAGGACCGCTCGCCGCGGTTGGTCTGCTCAACTACATAGGGGACTAAGCTCATAACAATAACTCCTTTTGGCTGAATGGCGATGGAATTCCGGCAGACAGCCCACAAATTTCCTGTAGAGTATACCCATCCCGCCGGAAAATGATTCCAATCAGATAATGCGCGTGTGCCCGGGGCGGACGGATCCGCCCCGGGACACGATTGGTTCTTTACTCGGCCTTGGGCTCCTCGGTCTTCTTCCTGCGGGTGCGCTTGGGCTTTTCAGCAGAGGTCTCCTCACCCTCTTCGGTCTCCGCCTTCTTTTTGCGGGCGGTTCTCTTGGGCTTTTCCTCTTCTTCCTTTTCTTCCTTCACGGGCGCCTCGCCCACCTTGGCCTCGGCCATCACCAGCTCGGAGGCCTTGCGCAGACGCAGGTCCCGGCGCAGGTCGGCCTCGGGTACGGCGGCCTTCACCTGCTCCACCTCAATCTTGTACTGCTCGGCCAGCTTCTGCTGCTCGGCGGCAATTTCCTCGTCGGCAACCTGGATGTTCTCCGCCTCGGCCACAGCGGTCATGGCCAGCTCCACCTGCACCTGGCGCAGGGCGGTGGGACGGGCGGAGGCCCGCAGGGACTCCACGCTGCCGCCCATCATGGACACATAGTTCTCCATGCTGATGCCCTGGCCGGACAGACGCATATTGAATTCGTCCATCACCTTGTCCAGCTGGCTCTCCACCATGCCGTCGGGAATCTCCACGGTCATGTTGTCCACCAGCTGCTCCATGATGGCGTTCTCAAAGTCGTTCTGGGCCTGCTCCCGGCGGCGCTGAAGCAGCTTTTCGCCCAAATCCTTCTTCAGGGCCTCCAGGGTCTCAAACTCGGACACGTCCTTGGCGAACTCGTCGTCCACCACGGGGGCCTGGGACTCCTTGACTTCCTTGACCTCCACCTTGAAGACCACGGCCTTTCCGGCCAGCTCGGGGACGTAGTTTTCCGGGAAGGTGATGTCCAGATCCTTCTTTTCCCCCGCCTTCAGGCCCACCAGCTGCTCCTCAAAGCCGGGGACAAAGGAGCCTGAGCCAATCTCCAGGCTGTAGTTCTCCCCCTTGCCGCCGTCAAAGGGAACGCCGTTGTCCAGGCCCTCAAAGTCGATGACGGCGGTATCGCCGGTCCGGATTTCCCGCTCCACGCTGACCAGGCGGGTGGCCCGGGTGATGTAGGGCTGCAGCTCGCCCTCAATATCCTCGTCGGTGACCTGGGGCTCTTCCTTGGGGGCGGTCAGGCCCTTGTACTCCCCCAGAACGGCGGTGGGGCGCACGGAGACCAGAGCCTTGAACACCAGGCCCTGCTCCTTGCCCACCTCCACGATTTCCATCTTGGGGTAACCCACATCGTCCAGGTCCTGCTCCTTCACGGCCTCCTCGTAGGCGCCGGGGTAGACGGCGTTGACGGCATCCTCATAAAACACGCCGGATCCGTACATCCCCTCAATGATTTTCCGGGGCGCCTTTCCCTTGCGGAAGCCGGGCACCGCGATTTTGGAGCGGTTTTTCAAATAGGCCTTCTGAACAGCGGCCTCAAAATCCTGGGCATCCACCTGGATGGTCAGCTCGACGGTGCTGTTTTCTTTCTTTTCGACGTTGGTGACCTTCATGTAACTTTTCCTCCTGTGGGCGCTGTGCTCCACCGGATGGCAGCCACTGCGCCGTTATACTTGCGACTTCATATTGTAACAGATATCAATGCTTTTGACTAGACCTTTTTTGCGTTAACCCATGATTTTTTCCGGACGGAAGCGGAGATAGTCGGCGGAAATCAGCCGGTAGTCCACCGCGCCCCGGCGGCCGCAGACCGCCAGACGGTGGCTCCCCCCGTGGAGGTGGCCGTAGAAGCAGCGCGTCACGCCGTACCGCTCCAGCAGGGCGACAATTTCCCGGCAGCAGTACCCCTGGTAGAGGGGCGGGTAGTGGAGGAAACACAGCTTCTCCCGCTCCCCCGCCGCCTTCAGGGAGGCCTCCAGGCGAATCAGCTCCCGGTTGAAAATCTTGGCGCTGTGCTCCCCCCGGTCCTCCTCATAAAACCAGCCCCGGGTTCCGCACAGGGCCGTTTCGCCGTAGAAATGACAGTTGTTGTGGAGCAGCTCCAGGGTGTTCCAGCCGTTGTCCGCGAAAAACCGCTTCATTTTGGACGCTGTGGTCCACCAGTAGTCATGGTTTCCCTTCAGCAGCAGCTTGCGCCCCGGAAGGGCGTCCAAAAAGGCAAAATCCGCCCTGGCCTCCTCCAGGCTCATCCCCCAGGACAGGTCGCCGCACAGCACCACCGTATCCTCCCCGGTCAGAGAGGCAAACCCCTCCCTCAGCTTGTCCACGTAGCCGCTCCAGCCTCCGCCGAACACGTCCATGGGCTTGTCCGAGCCCAGGGAGAGATGGGTGTCTCCAATGGCGTACAGGGCCATAGGCTTACTCCAGCATTCCCAGCACTGCGGCCAGCATCCCGTCCCGGTCCACGGTCTGGCTGAAGCGCACCGGCTTGCCCCGCAGAGAGGACAGCGGCTCGGGGGCGGGCTGCCCGGTCTTTTCGCTCAGCTGGTCCAGAATGTTCAGGCCGAGGGCCTGCTCCTTCACCCCCAGGGCCTCCAGCACACTGCCGCAGAACTTGAAGGGGCTGGCAGTGGACACCACCACGGCGGGCGTCATGTCCCCCGTTTCCCGGCGGTACTGCTCCAGCGCGTCGAAGGCCACAGCGGTGTGCGGGTCAATGAGATAGTCATATTCTTGGTACACCGCGCCGATTCTGGCCCTGGTGCCCTGGTCATCGCAGCAGTAGCCGGCGAACAGCTTCTGCAGCTTCTCCCGCACCCGGTCGCTGACCTGATAGCGTCCGCAGGCGGACAGCTGGGCCATATAGTCCCGGACCTCCTGGTCGTTCTGGGTCAGCGCCAGGAGCAGCCGCTCCAGGTTGCTGGAAATCAGGATGTCCATGGAGGGCGAGTCGGTGTTGTAGAAGGGGCGGTTGCGGTCATACACTCCGCTCCGGATGAAATCGGTGAGCACATTGTTGCTGTTGGAGGCGCAGATCAGCCGGTCAATGGGCACCCCCATCTCGCGGGCGTAGAAGGCGGCCAGAATGTTGCCGAAATTGCCGGTGGGGACGCACACATTGATTTTCTGCCCCTCGGCGACGCGTCCGTCCCGCAGCAGGTCGCAGTAGGCGGAGATGTAGTAGACAATCTGGGGCAGCACCCGGCCCCAGTTGATGGAGTTGGCGGAGGAGAGGAAATAGCCCTGGCGGGCCAGCCGCTCCCGCAGCCCCTCGTCGGAGAACAGCTGCTTCACGCCGGTCTGGGCGTCGTCAAAGTTGCCCCGGACCGAACAGACCCCCACGTTCTGCCCCTCCTGGGTGACCATCTGCAGCTCCTGCACCGCGGACACCCCGTTCTTTGGGTAGAACACCAGAATGCGGGTGCGGGGCACGTCCTTGAAGCCCTCCAGCGCGCCCTTCCCCGTATCTCCCGAGGTAGCCACCAGAATGCAGACGGTTTTCTCCTCCTCAATCTTCACCAGCGAGGCGGTGAGCAGATGGGGCAGCATCTGCAAAGCCATATCCTTGAAGGCGCAGGTGGGGCCGTGCCACAGCTCCAGGCAGAAGGTATCCCCGTTCAGCGCCCGCACCGGCGCCACCGCAGGCGTGTCAAACCGGTCCGGCCCGTAGGCTGCGGCGGAAAACTCAGACAGCTCTTTAATGGAAAACTCATCCAAAAACAGCTTCATTACATAGACTGCCCGCTGCTGATAGGACATGCCGGACAGCTCCTTCAGGGCCGTGCCCGGCAGCTTGGGAAAATAGGCCGGCGTCATCAGGCCGCCGTCCTCCGCAAGTCCCCGCGCAATGGCCTGAGAGGCCCGGAACGAGCGGGTGCGGTCTCTTGTACTGATGTACTGCATTGTCACTTCATCCTTCATCATCCAATTATTATCAAACGGTGTGAGGGCCATCTGCCTCAAACAAGTATTATGCCAGCTAATTCCCGCCGGGTCAAGGGGTAAAATAACCGGAAATGTCACCAGAAGGCGTTTTCCCAGTAGCGAATCTCCGGGTTTTTGGTCGCCGTGCCCTGGGGCGCGTAGACCTCCGCCACGTCAAACCGGGGCTGGAGCGCGGTTGGATGCTGGGCCAGGTACAGCTGGGCGGCCAGACGCAGCCTGTGCTGCTTTCGGCCGTCCACAAACTCTCTGGCCTGGGCAAACCGGCTGTCCCGGCGCAGCTTGACCTCTACAAAGGCCAGAAATCGGCCGTCGCCGGCGACCAGGTCGAGCTCTCCAAAGCGGCAGCGCCATCCCGCCGCCTCCAGGACAAAGCCCCGCCCGCGCAGGAACTCCGCTACCGCCGCCTCCCCCCAGCGGCCCAGCAGCTGCCTGTCTCCCCCGCTCACAGGCGCTTGAGAAAGGTCCGGCGGTGGATAGGGCAGGGGCCGTATTCCCGCAGGCGCTCGTAATGCAGCGCAGTGCCGTATCCCTTGTGCCGGGCGAAGGCGTACTCCGGGTAGCGCAGGTCCATCTCTTCCATGAAAGCGTCCCGGCTGACCTTGGCCAAAACGGAGGCGGCGGCGATGGATGCCGACAAGCTATCCCCCTTTACAATGCAGCGGTGACAAGCGTTAATCGCCGCTGACTGCCCGCAGTCCCGGTTGCCGTCAATCAGCGCAAAATCCGGCCGGACCGCCAGCCCGTCTATGGCCAGCTGCATGGCCCGGATGCGGGCGCTCAGAATATCTGTACGGTCAATCTCCTCCGCGTCTACAAAGGCCACCGACCAGGCGGCGGCCCGTTCCTGGATGACAGGGAAAAGTGCTTTACGTCTCTTCTCTGTCAGCTTCTTTGAGTCGTTCAGCCCGAGAATCTCCACCCCCGGAGGCAGAATCACCGCTGCGGCGTACACCGGCCCGGCCAGGGGCCCTGCCCCGGCCTCGTCGCAGCCGCAGACGGTTTGATATCCGGCTGCCGCTGCTTCTTTTTCATACTGCCATAAATCCAAGGGACCACCCCGCTTTTACTTTTTCTGATACACCCACAGACAAAACAGCCCGCATAAGAGCGCCAGGAGAGCGCCGGAAATTGCAGCCGGAACCGGAATCAATTCCATCAGCGGCGCCAGCGGCAGCCAGGGCGTGATCAGAATCGCCAAACCGGCAAGCAGCAAATGATCTGAAACAGCTCCAACTACCGCAAAGAATACAAAAATCAGCAGGGTAACGGCCCAATATCTTCCCAGAATCCGAGCTGCTGACCGTTTTCGTCCATACAGCACCAAAACATGCACCAGCAGCAGGACCAGCAGACAGGACACCGCCAGCGCATACCCCGCCCAGCCGTAGCTGTGGCCATATCCCTTGTCAATTCCGTGTACAAAATTGTGGAACGCGGCTGCGATATAGAGAATGGCCCAGGCAAAGGCGGCGGGATACAGCAGCTCTGTCATTTTTTCGTCCATGGGGGCCTCCTGTTCCATCGGCCGCAGCCCGGTCAGCCGGGCGTCTCCAGCGTAAATCTCCCCAGCTTTCCGCCCCGGAACTCATCCAGGAGCACCCGGGCCATGCGCTCGGTATCCAGCTCGCCGCCGGAAATGCGCATTCCCCGGCGCTGGGCGGCGGCCTGAAGCAGGCGGCAGCCGTAGGACACGTCGTTCTCCTCCTCCTGGCGGGCGGGAAGCTCGCTGAGCTTATAGCCCCGCATCAGAGCCTCCGGGTAGCGCTCCCCCAGCAGGGCCATCAGATGACAGCCCAGCGTCTCGGTATCCATAATCTCGTCCTTCACCGCTCCGGTAAAGGCCAGGTACATTCCGGTCCGCTCGTCCTCGAACTTGGGCCACAGAATCCCCGGGGTGTCCAGCAGGTCCATGCCGCTTTCCACGTGAATCCACTGCTTGCCCCGGGTCACGCCGGGACGGTCCCCGGCTTTGGCCGCCTTCTTTTTGGCCACCTTGTTGATGAAGGTGGACTTGCCCACGTTTGGCACCCCTACAATCATGGCCCGGATGGGACGGCCCACCTGTCCCCGCTCCCGCCACTTGGCAATCTGGTCCTTCAGCGCCTCCCGGGCGGCGGCGGCCAGCCGGCCCGCCCCCTGTCCCGACTTAGAGTCGGCCTCCAGCGCCGCAAAGCCCTGCCTCTGAAAGCAGTCCCGCCATGCTCGGGTCATTTGAGGATCGGCCTGATCCGCCCGGTTCAGAATCACCAGCCTGGGCTTGCCGGAGCAGATGGCATCAATGTCCGGGTTGCGGCTGGAGACCGGGATGCGGGCATCCACCAGCTCCACCACCATGTCCACATATTTCAAGTCCGCCTCAATCTGCCGCCGGGTTTTGGTCATGTGTCCGGGGTACCACTGAATGTTCATAAGGTCCTCCCAAAGTTTCAGAAACCCGTAAGGTTTTTGTCCACTTTTTTGTAAGAATTTTCTGCTACTATACTCTCAGTCCAATCATAGAAAGGAGCTTTACCATGAGTTTTTTTGCCTTGAAAACCATCGCCCTGCTGTCCATGCTCTGGGACCATCTGACTTTCGTCTGGCCCCTCTCCATGACGCTGGAAACCCTGCTCTATCCCAACTGCCAGGAGAGCATTCCTTGGATTACGGCCCTTACGTCCTGCACCAACTATCTGGGCCGCATCGCCGCCCCCATCTTCCTGTTTTCCATTGCCAACGGCTTCCGCCACACCAGGGATTGGAAAAAATATGCCCTGCGCCTACTGGTCTTCGCCTGCCTGGCGGAATGGCCCTATTTCCTCCTGTTCGGATTTCACGGAAATATCCTGTTCACCCTGCTGCTGGGCCTGCTGACCTTGCAGCTGCTGGAGTGGGGCAACGGCAAACGGGCCGGCCTCGGCTATCTTCTGGCCGCCGGCATGGTGACGGCCGTCGAGCTTCTGAACGTCGTCGAGGGAGACGGCCGTTATCTGCTGTTCATTCTGGTTTTCTACCTGACAGACAGCTGGTCCCGCCCAAAGAAATTCCTTCTGTGGCTGGTGCTGATGCCCCTGTCCCGATATGGGCTGACCTGGATGATTCTGAGCGAGGGCCTGTTTACCCTCCGCTGGCTGCATCTCTGGGGTGTCAATGCCCTGGGTCCTCTGCTGGGCGTTGCCTTGACCTTCTGCTATAACGGCAAAAAAGGGACGTCCTTCCCCGGAGACAAATATCTGTGGTACATCTTTTACCCCGCTCATCTGCTGATTCTGGGGCTGATTCGCCAGAGCTTCATCTGACGGGAACTTTGCCTCAAAACCGTTCTATGAGGGCATTTTTCAAGGGGGAATTCACCCAAAAGATGAAATCCCTTTTTACCTTATACTCAATAATAGAACAGGTTTGTTCTGCTTTGGAAAAATCAACCTGTTTGTATCCACTCTGATATCGTCAAGAACGTCAAGAAGTAGATATGAGATGTAATGTATAAAGGGTGGTTTCACCAAGCCACTACATTACATTGACTGCGGTTCATTTGTGGCAGAATGGCACAGGCTGAAGGGGCGGTGATTGACCGGCAGAAGGGAACCGAAGCGGGAGCGTCTAGGGATGACCTGGGCGCTCCCCTCTCTTTGCCGGCCCTCTGCTAAGAGCGCACTTACTCACCACCCGCAAACGGGCGGCGGTACTGCCTACGGCAGTCGTGCGCTCTCCGAGGGAGGCCCGCCGGGCGTCCCTTCCCTGCCAGTATGGACAGGCCTGCAGACGCCACCAGCGGCTTGTGCATCGGGCGGAGCTGCGCTGTTGCACCGGGGGGTTGGGGGACATTGGTCACCAACAAGTTGCGCCGGGTATATCCTGGGGCATTGCTTGCCGGTTAGGTGGCGCCCTGCAATGGGGATTGAACACCGATTGACTTTGTGCTATACTTTAGAATAGGTTCGTTCAACAAATCGGGAGTTATGGAGGTTAACAGAGCATGAAATGGTATATTGATATGACTGAAAGAGAAAAGCATGATTTTTGGAAAGTAATCGTTGTAAGTGTACTGGGAGCAATTAGTGTTTTGCTTGTACTTATATTCTTTCATCAGTATTAAGGTAATAAATCCCGATTTGTAGGGGGCTTTCATCTTTTGGGTGAAAGTCCCCTTGACAAATGTTCTCTGGCAATTCTTTGACATTGAACCTACACCGAATGCCTCTTTTCTGCGCCAGCTTGACTGCTGCCAGCCCACAATTGTGAAAGGCCGCCGGGCGCACCCCGGCATATCGCCATAGCACCTTTACTCTTTGTTTCCATGTACTTGCTGAGCAGTTTTTCGTCTTCATGTGCGATGGCCCACAAACATTGTCAAATCTCATCTGTCTTGCAGTATAGCACAAAGCCAGACTATGTTCAACCTCCATTGTCGGGCTTTACCTACTCTTTCTTCCAATAAAGACTCCAAACAGACTTCCGGTATGCCGCCGAAAATCTTTTTTCGCCTGTTGAGGCAGTGTCCCCCCTTGGAACAGCCCCGTGGGAGTTTTCCTCCTGGCTTACGTTTCATTTCCCGTCTGCCATTCGCTAGCTCACCAAAATCACAAGCGGCGAACGTTTTTGACGTTCTAATTGCCCAAAACGCATTCGCGCTTGGCTATTGCACAGCGGTCTTCGGCCGCTGAAAAAGGGCCTGGAATGGCACACCGTTCCAGGCCCTTCTTAAATCTTCCCCATCCGTCCGCTTCGCGGATGCCGCCCGACTGTCCCTCTAAAATAGGCCCCTGCCGGGCGTAAGCTGGAGCAAAAAACGTGCCCCCACTGCGGCCAAGGGGCTTGAATCCCAATTCGCCCAACGGAGTAATGACTGCGCCATCACGCCCCGGAATTGCCGCAAAATGGCCCCTGTGCAAATTTCCCACCGTGTATTGTGGCCGTCTCACAATCGTGGAAATCAGATTCCCAAAATTCGGGCGCCAGCATCACAGCAAGGCTGCCATGGCCTCTCGAATATTGCCGACACGAATCAGTTCCAGTCCGTCCGGAACTGAAATTTTCCCCTGCGTTCGTTTCGGAATAAGGCATTTGGTAAACCCCAGACGCCTCACCTCACTCAGCCGCTGTCCCAAAGAACTGACCGCCCGCAGCTCACCGGTTAATCCCACCTCTCCAATGGCCGCCAAATCCCCTGCGAGAGGCTTGTCCCGAAAACTGGAGGCCAGAGAGATTACAGCGGCCAAATCGGCAGCCGGTTCATCCAAGGACAGGCCCCCAATTACGTTCAGGTAGGCGTCGCACCCTCCGAGTATCAGTCCGCCTCGCTTCTCCAGCACAGCCAGCAGGAGCATGGAGCGGTTAAAGTCAAATCCATTGCTCACCCGGCGGGGATTTCCCAAACTGGACGGTACTACCAGCGCCTGAATCTCTGCCAAAACAGGTCTGATGCCCTCCATCACGCAGGTTACACAGGTGCCGGGCGTATCTACGGGCCGCCCGGACAGAAGCGCCTCGGAGGGATTCGGCACCTCAGCCAAGCCACCGTCCTCCATCTCAAACACGCCGATCTCATTGGTTGCTCCAAACCGGTTTTTCGCAGCCCGAAGAATCCGGTAGGCCATGTTCCGCTCTCCTTCAAAGTAGAGCACACAGTCCACCATATGTTCCAACACCTTGGGCCCGGCAATGGACCCCTCCTTATTCACGTGGCCGATGACAAAAACCGTTATCCCCTCCCCCTTTGCCAGCTGCATCAGTGCCAAGGTACATTCCTTCACCTGACTGATGCTGCCTGGGGCGGCGCTGATATCTCCATGATACATAGTCTGGATTGAATCCACAATTAAGACATCCGGCTGGAGTGTATGGACTGCGTCCAGCATATTTTCCAGATTGGTCTCTCCCAGCAGATACAGCTCTTCTCCCCTGACCTTCAGCCGCTCCGCCCTCAGTTTAATCTGCCGCTCGGATTCCTCGCCGGAGACATACAGCACCTTGGCAAACCGGCATAGGTTATCACATATCTGGAGCATCAAGGTCGATTTTCCGATTCCCGGCGCACCGCCTACCAGCACCAGTGAGCCCTTCACCGCGCCGCCGCCCAGCACACGGTCCAGCTCTCCCATGCCGGTGCAGAAGCGCAGTTCATCTGTTGTCTCCACCTCCTTCAGCACCTGAGGAGGCCGTACCGGAACCCCCAGCGTGGTTCCGCCGGTGCGGACCGGACTTTTTTTTGCGGCCGCTTTCTCCGCCGGACGCTCCACAATGGTATTCCATGCACCGCAGGCAGGGCACTTGCCCTGCCATTTTGGTGTCTCATTTCCGCAGTCGGTGCAGTAAAAAAGAGTCTTTACTTTCATAATTCTGAAATTCTCCTATGTATTTTCCGCCTCTTCCGGAATTGTTAAAATGGCCCCGGCCAGAATTGAAGCAAGCTTACGCTGATAACTGTCCTGGCTCAGCAGCTCAGCTTCCTGCGGATTGGACAGAAATCCGCACTCAGCCAAAACAGCCGGACAGCTGATGTGATTCATCAGATATACTGAGTCCGGAATCTCCTTGGCTTCCCGGGTATTATCCGGATCCAGGCCTGCGGCCAGCTTCTCCTGTATATACTGCGCAATTTCCTCCGACCCGGGCGTGGGCGCATAGAATACCTGTGCGCCGTGATATCGGGACTCCGGAAAGCTGTTCTGATGGATGCTGACCATCAGCCAGGGATTGAGTTCCTCCACCATTGCGGCCCGGTTATGTAGATCAGAGGTCTTTTTTTCCCTTAAAGTCGCCGCACTGCTGTCATGCAGCGAAATATCTTCCCGGCGGGTCATTTCCGGGGCGATTCCGTAGAAGGCCAAAATATCCTCCAATTTACATGCGATCGCCAAATTGATGCGGCTCTCTATCGCGCCGGCAGCGGAGGAGGCGCCTCCGTCCTCTCCCCCGTGCCCTGCGTCAATTATCAAAACGCGCTCCGGCTGAGGGGCCCACCCAGCTGCCGGAACTGCCCGCAGACAGCCTGCGGTATACAGCAACCCTGCCAGAACACCGGCGGTCAGTCCACAGGCGGCAATCCATTTTCTTTTCAACCCCAACACCTCCCCCTGAAAACTATGCTGGAAAAAACACCTCCATGACAGATATCTTCAGTCCGCCGAAACGGCTGTAAGGGCGCGGCTGTTTTATGCCATTATACTCTGCCAGGGAATCAATTGTAAAGGAATAAAAATTCAGGGACGGCGGCGCCGTCCCTGTGCGATTACAAAATGATGCAAATCAGCCCGCCGGATCCCTCGTTAATGATGCGCTGCAAGGTCTCTCTCAGCTTTTCCCTGGCCTCTTCAGGCATCCGTTTCACTTTGGTGTTCAGGTCCTCCCCTACCAATTCATGGAAGGACTTTCCAAAGATATTGGACTGCCAGATTTTCTGGGCGTCTCCCTCAAACTCCTTCAGCAGATATCGTATCATCTCCTCGCTCTGCTTTTCACTGCCCACGATAGGCGATACCTCCGTCTCAATATCGGCCCGTATCATGTGTATTGCCTGGAACAAACAGAAGTACGTCCTCTCCCCCGCCGGATGGTGAATTTCTCCTCTTCCGGGATAACCTTTAGATAAACGGACACCTTGACTACATTTTTTTCCTCCTGTGGGTGGACCTCAATGCGATCCACCATGGTATCAATCACACCGGCAGAAAATCCTTCCCTAAAATCCAATTCCTTTGTGATAGCCTGACGCAGCACATTGATGGACTGGAGCATATCCTGATCCTTCAATCTCTGCGCCTCCAGCTCCTCCAGCCGCAGGCGCAGCCTGTCTATTTCTTCATTGAATCGCTCGTTTCGTTGGGAAAACTCTTCATTGGAAATTCGCCCGTCAATACTCAAGTCCAACAATTTGTCCTTTCGCTTCAGTATCCCATCAATGCCTACCTTACATTTGGCAATGTCCTCCTCTATCCTGCTTCCGCTTCCGATGGAGGTATAAAGTTGAACCAGATCATGGACAATCTCTGCTCTATTGACAGACAACGCTTCCAATACTTGACGCATCATCTCGTCCAGCTCTGTTGTGTAAAGAACGGGTGAAGTACATCCCTCCTTGCCCTTCCGACTGTATTCCTGGCACTGCCATATTTCTTTATTGCCGCTCTTATAGCGGTACAAAGAGCGGTAATACGGCAGTTTATGAACGCCGCAGATGATTTTACCGCTGTATGAGTAGCGATTCTGATAGCCGGTCTTGTCCTCTGCGCTCTGCTTGGCTGATCGCTTACCCAGAATCAGGTTTGCCTTATCCCACAGCTCCTCAGAGACGATGGGCGGAACATTTTCCTCGTCCTTATACATGACCCATTCGTCCTCCGGGAAGTATTTGATGGTCTTGAGCTTATAATCAATCTTGCTGCTCTTTCTGCCGCAATACCAGCCTTTATATTTGGGATTACATAGAATCCCTCGAATTGTGCTGAAAGAAAAATCGTTGCCGTTGGTATTTTTGTAGCCCTGGCCTGCTAAATAGCCGGCTATCGTGCGAATCCCCATCATCTGATTTGCGTAGAGATCAAAAATCATGCGAACAATTTTGGCCTCATCTTCTTTGATAACCAATCGGCCGCCCTGTTTTTCATATCCCCATATCCGGCTGCTTCCCAGAACCACTCCATTTTCGATGGCCCTCTTGAAGCCAAATTTGACACGCTCCGATATTTTCCGTACCTCATCCTGAGCAATACTGGACATGATTGTCAGCCGCAGCTCGGCATCGGGCATCAACGTATTGATATTATCGGATTCAAAGAGCACGCCCACCCCGCAGCGCAGCAGCTCCTGGGTGTATTGAATACTGTCTAAAGTATTGCGGGAGAAACGGGATATCTCCTTGGTTACAATAAAATCAAAGTGCCCCGCCCTTGCATCATCAATCATCCGAAGAAAGTTTTCACGCTTCCCTACGCTTGTCCCGCTGATTCCCTCATCAATGTAACCCTCCACATAGACCCACTGAGGGCTGCGCCGGATAAACTCGGCATAATACCGCACCTGAGCCGACAAGGAGTGCAGCTGTTCGTCCTTGTCGGTAGACACTCTGGCGTAGTAAGTCACCCGGAGCGGAAGATCATAAATCGTCTTACCGGTGCTCAGTGCGTTTCTTATATTGTAAATATCCATTGATGTGTCCCCTAACTTCTGTTTGTTTCATTATAATATATCGAACTCAAGAAGTCAACAAAAGGAAACTCCTGATGCAGACAGCCGGAATGGGTTGATATGACCCTTTCCGGCTGTCTTTATTTGAGAACAGAACCTATCCACAACCGTTTGGGACATCGGGTCTACCACGTCCCAACGGCCCCAAACGTATAGGTCTGTATCTCACCATACTAAATTGTTTTTAGAGCGGCCACCACCAAGGCAAGTGATTGATAAGCCAAACTCCTGCATCAAATACTACATCTTTTACAAGTTCCTTTGCACCCTCCGCCACACCTTGAATCACATCCCCAACTATTTCAAGGAAGTTCTTTTTGACCTGCCTTTCTGCTGTCTCTGATTTGAATGCATCATCTACAGCCCGAAACATGGTGACCGTTTTTTCCTTTGGGAGCGCAAAAACAATCTCATCCACCAACTGCGCAAGGTTGTACCTCTCTGACGCAGAAACCGGTACTACCTTAGAAGCCGGAAAACTGAACTGCTCTGCCACAGAATGGATTTTCTTATGGATATTCTGGAATTGCTGCGGACTGGGTTCATGCTTTTCATCGTTCCACTCGCGATATGGTTCAATCTTGTCCACTTGGTTAATGACAAAGAAAAACGGCTTGCCCTGTTCCAGATGGGGCTTTACCACATTTTTGAAAAATTTTTCATCTGAAGCCATCGCCCGATCGTCCGCCTTCACCAGCCAAAGCACCAAATCAAGTTCAGGCAGCAGTTTTGCGTACAACGCCGCATATTCCTCGTCCCGCTCCAGATTCTCACCGACGCCCGGAACATCAAGCAGCTTGATTCCCTTTGTTCCCACATTCAGGATGACCTCCTGCGGGTTTCGTGTGCAGGCGGCAATATCGCTGATTGGGCAAACCACTTGTCCGAACAAGGCGTTGCAAAGGCTGGATTTTCCAACGCCAGTCTTTCCAAAAATGCCAACCCTCGGTTCATAGCTCAGGATTTCTCTCATTTTTTCATTGATTTTTTGTCTTTGGGTTTCTGACAGCGGAACTCCCCTGCGCTCCAGTTCATCAAACCATGTCCCTGCTCCTTCCATTTTGCGCCCCTCCTCTTTGCATGTATGAGAAATTATTATACTAAGAACATCTGTTAGGCGTTCTATTTCATCAAGCCATGCCCTTTTTCCTTCCATTTTGTTCCCTCCTACGAATCCTGGAATTATTATATCGTATTAACGTTATACTGTCAACAATTTTAGGTTTTCTTTTTATATCTAACGAAATTCTGACTTCCCGGATAAAATATTGGATAGAGTATTATGGGAGGCTGGCTGATGGATAGTTTTAATGTTATGGACCGCGTTAAAGAGTTGTGCGACGCCCGCGCCTGGACATTTTATCGTCTGGCAAAGGAGGCCGGGATTCCCTATTCTTCTCTAAGTACGATGCTCCATAAAAGCTATGTTCCAACACTCCCCTCCTTAATGAAGCTATGTGACGGCTTTGGTATTACATTGGCACAATTCTTCTCTCCGGATGATGAACCGTCCAAACTGACTCAAGATCAACTGACCTGCCTTGAAAAATGGAATATCTTGGATAATAAGAGCAAGGCCCTTGCGTTGGTCTACATGCAGGGATTAGCTGACCGGCAAGAATAAATTCTGGGATGCCTTTTTTGCGGCATCCCAGACTCTACTTCCATCCGGCTTGATTGCAGGTACACTTGATGACAGCTTGCTTTGGAATTCGTCATGTTCTGCCATTCCGAGTAGTTCAGCAGATGTTCATGGCGTCTTGGACGGCTACGTAAAAAACAATGAACCAGCCAATCGAATAACCACTTAAGAACATAAATTCCGTATTGTGCAATACAAAGCAGATTTCTTTCCCTCTGTCAACCCTCAATGTCTTTTAACGTATGTTGTCCGGCCTAATGCAGCTTCACCGCTTGCTGTGACTCGTGCAAATCTGTTTTCGGCCTGCCGCCAAGCACCCCCGTCTCCGCCGCATTTGCCCCTTCCATTTTTGTGTTTTCATGTTTTGAACCCACCTAACCGTTCTAAGAGCTGCAGCCATAGAGTATAAGCAAACAGGAATCCATTTTCATAGGCCAATCGCTGCTCCATGACCTGCAGCTGTTCCAGCTGCTCTAAGTAAACGTTTAGCTGTGCTGCCTGTCCGGCATCCAGCGTTTGTCTCACCTCCTCCAATGCCCATTCTGCTTTTTCCGATTGTTCCCCCATAATTTGATCCTGCTCTGGCGGAAAAGGGAATAACCTTTTGTTTTGGGAAAGCCACTTCAAAACATCCATATGCACTCGTCTCCTGACTCAAAAACAGACTTAAGAAATGCTTTCTTCACCCTCCCCTGCCCTCCTTTCAAAAACTATTGCATTTGACAACACAGGAACAGCTTCAAACGCCACCCCAACAAAATCTTCTGCATCAAGGATGTACTCGCTGTTGTGCCAGCCGTCGGACACCGTCAGCTCGGCCTCATACATATCGTCAGCCTCCACTTCAACCATCCGCTTCAATGTCTCGGTGATTGTTACCTTGAATCTCGTTCTACCCATAAGCAGCCTCCTCCTGGATGCCATACATATCATCCGTATAGCAGGCCCCGGTAAAATAGCAGCCTGGTCTTGATGCCATCACGGTTATAGACTTCCCCATGAAGGGGTTATCATGACTCATATGCTCACCTCTCAATCGCCCTCCAATGGCAGGCAGATGATGTGACCATCCATAACCCAGAACATTTCAGGAGTGTGGAATCGTTCTTTATATCGTTCAATCTGTTCCTGTGTCAGACTGGTAAAGTGGTCGCTGTCTGCTGGAGCACTGCATAGGAAGAATGTCCCGGACACGATATCGTATATCTGCCCGTTCTTATCCCGCAGCCCACGGTTCATTGGCAGATTTATCATCTTGCCTTCATCGTTGCAAATCAGGGCAACAGGCTCGTCAAAGGAATAGATAGTCTGAATCAAACCTCCTACAATCTCCTGCATAGCCTCCAAGGAATTCTCAATTTCCCTCACCTCTGGTCTTCGCTCCGGTTCGACTACTAACACACGCACAACAATGCTCCCTTTCTTATAAACTTGCCTCGCAGCCAACAAATGACCTGACGCTTCCGAGGAAATTCCTCCGTCCATGTGTCTACAGTGGAGTTACCCATCGCAACCCTCTTGCAGCCTTCTTTCGTCAGAAAGCAGCCACGTGGGGTAAGGACCCGGCATCCCTGCGTATCGCAGGAACACCGGGCCATCATAGCGTATCCTGTCTTAGCTGGCCTCTGCCAACGCCGGCACCAACTGGGCTGCGTTCACGATTTCCATAAACTGCTGCCCGAACGCTTTCACCTGGGCAGTTTCCTCCGGGCTTAGTGTGCCAACCGTCTGGAAGTTGAACAAAGCGTAGGGCTTACCCTGTTTGCTGGTAGCTTTCTCCAAGGTAATCTTTGTGACTACACTCGAAATCGGCGTCAGGGTACTCAGCAGCCGGGTGGAGTATTTCAAGAACCGGGGCTTGCTGGTCACGGGAACCCGAACCAGCAGAGGGATGATGCTGTTAGGCCGCAGCAGGAACAGCAGAACCGATTCCTTACACGCCTTGGCGTTGCTGTCCCCATCTTTGGATCCAAAATCGTTGTAAGGGCAGTGCGCGCAGGCTTTCCCATCGTGAGAGATGATACTGTTCTGGCTCATACAGACAGGAGGCGTTCCCTCCACCGGGTCAGGATTATCCCAGTAGGCTCTCGGGGTGGTGTAGTCCAAAACAATGCCTACCAGTTCCTTCTCCGCTTCATTCCCCGCCAGACCCGGCACCTCAAACACCGTAGCACCGCCGGACGGCGACTTCACAATATCGAACAGATCCAGCGTCAGCGGCTGGCTCTTCAAATTGGCCCGGATGATGTCCAGGGCGTTGTTCGTCAGGGCCAGATAAGCAGATATCGGGGTTAAGGAAGTGTCAGGAGCAGCGGCCGCATCCGAGGACTTCTGTACCTCCTGTACCTTGCCGCTCATGCGGCCTTTCAGTTTTGTGTTATCCATAATGAACCTCCATTCAGCTTGCCGACTTGATGGTAAAGCGGCGGTAGGATGTTTTATTGGTGTACTTCTTGCAGAGGGTGGGATGCTCTGCCTTCAAGGTCTTGCTGTCGAGCCGTTCCTGTGAAACGCTCTTCCAGATGACAATACGATCACCGGCGGTCCCCACCTCGTTCTCCCCCATCATCTCTTTCAGAAGATTTTCAGCTCTCTGCTTCTGCTCGGTGACGATCTCCAACTGCGCACAGGCTTCATCGTATTGAGTCAGCAGATCAGCGGCGGCGTCAGGCAGAGTAATGTTGGACTTGGGGATGCTGTTATAGAACCGTTCAGCAAGGAACTTAGCGGTCGCATCGGAACCATCCAGCGGAGGGGGTGTGCAATCCTGAACATGATGCCAAAAATCTGATTCCAACTTAATAAGCATGGAAATCATTTCCTCGTCACGCTCCACGAATTTCCACTTGAAAATGTTTCCACCAATCAGCACAGCGATATAGGCTCCGGCATATCCCGTCACGGCCATGTAGTGGGTCAACTGGATCATATACTCGTCCGGGATTGTTTCCTCCCACTCGACAACCTTGTAAGCGGAGGCAGTCTTGGCCTCAAAAATACATGTTCCCATGTCCGGGATCTCACAGATTCCATCCAAATTGGCGAGCATAAAGGGATGTTCCTCACTCTGGAGAAGCTGGTCGACTGTTCTCACCTCGATTCCGGTGCGCTTGGTGAACTCGGCCCGAACGAAGGGCTCCAACTGTGTCCCCCAGTAAGCAGCTTCCCCGGCCTCCTGCGCCTGGAGCTGGTTGGTCTTCTCCATCCACAGCTCCACGGGAGACCTGTAGCGGTTGATGCCACAGACCACGGATGCGTCTGAACCGCCGATACCCTGTTTCCGATACTCCAGCCAGTCCGAATAGGGCATATTCCCGGTGGACACTAAGATTTTTGCTGGCATAGAACTTCCTCACTTTCAGTGAAATTTGATAAAAAGCACACGGCTGCACAGCCGTGTGCTCCCTGATAAATGCGGTACATCACGCCGCGGCCAGTGCCATCTTGTACGCTTTGTCGATCATGGGATTGCCTTCGACAGTCCGCAGAAACAGGTTCTCGTTGTAGTTCTTGCTCTTGCGGATGGGGTCGGCATGGGTGGCAAAGTCACTGATGGCATTGACAAAGCGGTAGCCATTCTTGCCCACATTGGACAGGTCCGGCGCCTCCCAGTACCGGACCTTCATGTTATCCAGCATCCGCAGATTATTCTTCCTCTGGACATCCGGCAGATCGAGTGTGACAGGAAAGAACTCGTTCATGAACTCCATGACCTTTTTATCGGTCAGCTTGATCTTGGACAGGATATCAATACCCCGCCCCAGCTCGCCCATGTAACGCTCAGCCAACCCCAGGGTTTCCTCGGCCTCATGGACTCGAATCATCACATTCTCAGTGTGCTTGGTCGTCCAGATGCGCTTGGCACTGTCCAGAGCCAGGTTGAGGGTGTTCTGACAGACCACTCGGATGGGAGTCATGGCGACCTTGATACTGGAGCTGCCATCGTGGGAGTTCATGACAACCAGATAGGGAGTGATCTCATCCCCGGCGATGATGTAGCGGTGGGGCATACGAGCCAGCATCCAGACCTTACGTCCTCCCTGCAAGGCCCCGGCAGTCTCGTAGGTCACGCCAGCACCCAGCAGGTCATCGGTGAACCGGAAAGCGTCCTCGTTCTGCACGACCTTGTACCTGTCGGACACGATACCCAGGGCGGCATTGTCGGTGCTGCGGAGATTGACCCTGTAGCCGGGAATCAGGGAGCCGTTCTCGGTATAGACATCTTTCTGAATGACCTCCCAATCCAGACCTGCGTAACTCAAAGCGTCAGCGGAGGTTGGGGCCTCCTTGACTGACCTACCCAGGCCATGCCAAGGCTTTTCGCGGACATAGAACATGGTTTCAACGTTTGCGGACATAGCGTATCCTCCTAAAATTAAATTATTTGCCACCTATCTGCACATACATTTGACAGATGACAAATTTACTCAAAAAGATAATATCTAATTGAAATCCGGAGGAATAACCATACTTTTTATAAGTCCTCTACAGAATTATAATGATCCTTTACTGCCATCAACTCTAATCCGTACTGCTCCATCAGGAATTTCCCCACATATGCTTGAAACCGATGATAGTCCCCTATATCTGCTCTATATTTTTTACCTGTCATATAGTTTACTGTATTCATCACAAAATGAATATGCGGATTTTCAGGCTTCTCATGCACCGCAAAGATAATCTGGTATTCACCTCTATAGTAGTTTGCGGTAAACCCGCCAATCTTATAGAGTGTCTCATAAATATAGGGATGAAAGCGTCTTGCCTCCCGACATGAAAAAGAAAGTACAAAGTGCCGAAGCCGGACCCCGTAATCCTTTCCATACGCATACGCAAGCATTTTCATCTCTAAAGCCGCCTGGTTAAGATTCACACTATATCCGCCTATAAAGTGATGCGGCGTTTTCTCCGATAGCAGAACATAAGAAATAACATCTTCCAAAGAAGCATTATCATGGTACTTCTTTGCCCCTGTTTGTAGTTTATAGGTCGGATTTGTGTCATATTTTACTTTAAGTACGGCCATAGTTCATTCCCCCAAATATAAAAGTCATTTCTTAATTGAACATCCGGAATTTTTTCTACCATGGCATTAAATCTTGGAATCGCGCAGACAAAGTATCTGCGGATACTATCGATTCCCTCATCTTCATCTAATATCTTCATCTTTGTATATTCCCTTAATGCTAGTCCTCTTCTTTTTGCATCCTCTTTCACTTTTTTATGTTCATCTATTGATAATTCTATTTTTATTGTTTTTGTCTCTCTGCTCTTATTTAAGATATCTGTGTTCATATTACTTCCTCATTTCTATTTTTTGATTTATCTTATTGCCGCCAGGGGAAGCAAATGTGTACCAAACATCAATGCTTCCCCGGGGCCCTTATATCAATGTTCCATTAAAAATAAATAACTACAATCAAAAACAATGATTGATGAGCAAAAAAATAAGCCTCATAATCAATGAAGCTTACTTTTTTGCTACAATTTTAACTTTTGCTTGTTCATAAAGCTCCCTGCTGATAATTCCGGCTATGTGCAATCGTTCGTTACATTGAAGCATAATTTCTTCTTTCAAAATGTCGCTCTGTGACTTCACCTTTACCACTCCCAGCAACAATGTATGTCCTTGGCCTCAGGACTATGATATGTAACCCAAAATCTTCACTTTTTCGGGTTACTCCACTGTTGATTGGTACGTGAATTTTCACTTTACGACAACAGAGTCATCTGCTGTCGTATCTATACTCATTCCTATTCCTGACAGTTTGGCAGCAGTCCACATCGGCAGTTTGCAAGACAGCATCTTTCGTTGTAAGTGTGTTTGCGATAACCATACAGGATACCTCTGTGGCTAACCCAAGCTAATGATGGCCTGAGACGGCTTTAATGGGATAGTTACAGACTTTGTAAATCTCTATATCCACCTGACAACTGGGGAATTGCTCCTGCATTAGTAGGGAGCCGCATCTCGGACTGGTTCACCCCTGTCGCAGGGTTTTGCTGGCTCTGCATTGGAAAAATATAAAAATTTTCCTACCGATACAACTTTCCTACAGGGGAGAATACTGGTATAATGGTAGGTGAGGTGAGTGTAATGAAGAACGGTTACTATGTTGATCCGCGTTATTTATTCGACGATGGCTGCGGCAAAGATAAACTGGACTTTGGACAAAGGGTGAATCGGGTAATCAACATACAGAGCTATTACGCTCACCGCAACTATAGACCAGGCATTCCTCCCTATACACAGCCACAGTTCCAGCATCCAGAACTTTATTTCTGGGTTGTCAGCAAGCACCTGCGGGTAATAGGAACCGATCTGGAACTTCCCATGGAAAAAGACTGGTCACCGTCGCTGCAAGAAAAAGTAGCACGTGTCCTCGGTCCGGCATGGCTACGAGAACCGTTGTATGAAATCTACCGCTTTTTAGAAGCGCAGACCTTTTCAGAATACTATGACACTTTGCTATCCTTCAAGTGGACAGCGCGTTTGCTGTCGTTTCCTCTCTTTGATCAATATGAACGGATACAGTTGATAGATGGCAAACTGTTCGGCTGGCTGCCCTGTTCAACCGCAAAAGATTCGGAGTATGCTTGGCAGCTTTTGACCGAAAAAACGGTTGACAAAGAAATCCGGCTCTGCAGCGGTATCAACAAGATTGGACGCCGCCAAAAGATGCACCTGACCAAACTCCTGGTCAGACTGCATCAAAACGACCCATACGCAAAAAAGAGCAGCTGGGAGAAGGAATTGACTGTCTGCTATCAGGAGGGAGTGCTAGAATATTTACCCAGCATGGCTGCCGCTGCTGTGCGGTTCTCCAAAGAGAAATTGACTGACATTCCATATCCCCTCTGGCTGGGCACGCTGTCCAGCGACTTGCAGTGTTCAGATGCTTTGGAGCGTACGCTGTCAACCCTGACCGATGGCAATGTGGACAAGCTGGAACTTTTGGCGGAGCTGTTCGCCCGTATTTTTTGCTGTACCATTCCTTCCAAATACCTGTGGTATATCCACGGAAACAGCACCGCTTTTTCTCAATGGTTATATCTGTTAACGGACGGCAAAGTAGACCATGCCCTCTATCCTTCCAGCCAAAGTCAGGCAGAAAAATATTTAATTTATGACCAGTCGCTGCGCTTTCTCATACAATGGAACAGCGATTCCCTGACCGCCGAACAGTTCGCCCATTTGAATCATAGTTGGCTTAACCGCTATATTGAGGGCAGCGGAGTGATCAAGATAGACGACTCTTACCAGGTAGAACAAACTGTTGCTTATTCCCCCGCAGTTTTCTTTCTGTCGGAGGGAAACACAATAGATACTGCAAAGGCATTCAAAAAGCTGCCCTGGCGGAAGCTGGAAATACCATACACTTGGAGCACTCCATTTCTCCAGTCTTTTTCGTATATGTCTATTAAAAACTGATAC
>JAAWHL010000127.1 GCA_022795855.1 Lawsonibacter sp. | reverse complement strand
GGTCAAAGCCCAGCGCAGCGGGTTTGACACGGAGAGGAGGCGCGACGAAGTGAGTGAGCTTTCGCCGCCAGGCGGAAGGGAATGATACGGAGTCAGCGACGACGAGACGACGAGAGGAGGGATAACTTGTCCCACCGAAAAGATACGGATTATTTATCCATCTCCACCCGCATCCACGCCATGGAGACGCGGATGCTGACCCGGGAGCGGATGGACCGGATGATTGACGCCAAGGACGACGGCGAGGCTCTGAAGGTGCTGGAGGAGTGCGGATACGGCGAACTCGGCCGGGACCGGGCCCAGGGCCTGGAGGCGGTGCTGGCCGCTGCCCGGAGCGCGGTGTTTCAGGACATCCGGGCCGCCGTGCCCGACGGCAGTCTGGTGGAAGTGTTTCAGCTGAAGTACGACTACCACAATGCCAAAACCCTGGTCAAGGCCCAGGCTCAGGAGCTGGATCCGGCGCGGCTGCTGCTGTCCGGCGGACGGTACGATCCCAGGCAGCTGCTGGAGGGCTGGCAGCGGGACGATTTGCGCATGTGTACGCAGACGTTCCGGGACGCCGCAGCCCAGGCCCGGGAGGTGCTGGCCGCCACCCTGGACCCTCAGCAGGCCGACCTGGTGCTGGACCGGGCTTGCTACGAGGAGATGGGCCGGCTGGCCAAGGAGAGCGGAAGCGAATTTCTTCAGGGCTATGTCCGCCTGAGCGTGGACGTGGCCAACCTGCGGGCCGCCGTGCGGTGCGCCCGCTTGGATAAGAGCAGCGAATTCCTGCTTCAGGTGCTGCTCCCCGGCGGAAACGTGTCCCGGCGCTCCATTGCCGCAGTCAAGGGAGAGGGGCTGCGCGACCTGTTCCAGACCGGCGCGCTGGCTGAGGCGGCCGCCCTGGGGGCGAAGCTGACCCAGCCGGACTCCGGCCCCCTGACTGCCTTTGAGGCCATGTGCGACAACGCGGTGACCGCCTACCTGTCCTCCGCCCGGCGGGTGCCCTTTGGAGAGCAGACGGTGATCGGCTACCTGTATGCCAGGGAGGCCGAGCTGACCACGGTGCGCACCATCATGTCCGGCCGCATGGCCGGGCTGGACGCCGACACCATCCGCAGCCGCCTGCGTGCGGCTTACGTCTAAGGGAGGTGGACCGGGATGTATAAGATTGCCGTTATCGGCGATAAGGACAGCGTTCTGGGCTTTAAGGCCCTGGGACTGGAGGTCCACCCCGTGGACGACGTGGACCAGGCCCGCAGGGCGGTCCACACTCTGGCCAAGGAAAACTGCGCTATCATCTATCTCACCGAGCAGCTGGCCGCCCAGATGGGGCAGGAGATTGCCCGGTATAAGGATTCCCTGACCCCCGCCATCATCCTGATTCCCGGAAAGGAAGGCTCTCTGGGCATCGGCATGGCCAACGTGAAGACGGCCGTGGAGCGGGCGGTCGGCGCGGACATTCTGTAATGCTTGCGCGCAGGGGAGGATGGCGTCCCCCCGGCGCACATGGCGCGCGGCATGCGCCTGTGCAGAATTTGCGCATTATTCTGATAAGCAGAAAGAAGGTTTGTAAAGCCTATGGGTAAAATCGTCAAGGTTTCCGGCCCGCTGGTGGTTGCCACCGGCCTGAAGGAAGCCAACATGGCCGACGTGGTCCGTGTGGGCGAGCAGCGCCTGATTGGTGAGATTTTGACCATGACAGGCGACTCCGCCTCCATCCAGGTCTATGAGGAGACCTCCGGCCTGGGTCCCGGCGCCGAGGTGGTGACCACCGGTTCCCCCCTGTCGGTGGAGCTGGGCCCCGGCCTGATTGAGAACATCTACGACGGAATTCAGCGCCCCCTGGAGGAGATTATCAAGAAGGCCAAGGGCAACAACCTGCCCCGCGGCGTGGAGGTCCCCGCCCTGGACCGGGAGAAGCTGTGGAAGTTCACCCCCACCGTAAAGCCCGGCGACCAGGTGGTGGGCGGCGACATCATCGGCACCGTCCAGGAGACCCCCTCCATTCTCCACAAGATTATGATCCCTCCCCGCATGAAGGGAAAAATCGCCTCCATTGAGGCCGGATCCTTCACCGTCACCCAGACGGTGTGCGTGCTGGAGCAGGAGGACGGCTCCCGGGTGGAGCTGCCCATGATGCAGAAGTGGCCTGTCCGCGTAGGCCGCCCCTACAAGCACAAGTATCCCCCCACCATCCCCCTGTCCTCCGGGCAGCGGATTGTGGACACCTTCTTCCCTGTGGCCAAGGGCGGCACCGCCGCCATCCCCGGCCCCTTCGGCAGCGGCAAGACCGTGATGCAGCACGCCTTGGCCAAGTGGTCGGACGTGGATCTGGTGGTCTACATCGGCTGCGGCGAGCGCGGCAACGAGATGACCGACGTGCTCCGGGAGTTCCCCGAGCTGATCGACCCCCGCACCGGCGAGACCCTGATGAAGCGCACCGTGCTGATTGCCAACACCTCCGACATGCCCGTGGCCGCCCGTGAGGCCTCCATCTACACCGGAATCACCATCGCCGAGTACTTCCGGGATATGGGCTACGCCGTGGCCGTCATCGCCGACTCCACCTCACGCTGGGCCGAGGCTTTGCGCGAAATGTCCGGCCGTCTGGAGGAGATGCCCGGCGAGGAGGGCTATCCCGCCTATCTGTCCTCCCGTCTGGCCCAGTTCTACGAGCGGGCCGGTTCCGTCTCCTGCCTGGGATCCGACGAGAACCGCCGGGGCAGCCTGACCGCCGTGGGCGCGGTCTCCCCGCCCGGCGGCGACCTGTCCGAGCCCGTCTCCCAGGCCACCATGCGCATCGTCAAGGTGTTCTGGGCCCTGGACGCCTCCCTGGCCTACCGCCGCCACTTCCCC
>JAAWHL010000034.1 GCA_022795855.1 Lawsonibacter sp. | reverse complement strand
CTATGACCGGGAGCTGCCGGAGCGCCGGGTGCGGGACTACGACAACCTGGAGCTGAAGCGGCTGCTGGACGTGGCGGAGACCTCCACGGTGGACTCAATCGCCGTACCGGCGTCGGTGGAGATGGTGATATGCTCGGGGCGGACGCCCAGCGTGACGTCGGCGCTCTGCTGGCCCTTGGCCTCCAGCTTTTTGGCCATCTCGCCGTCCACGGGGATGACCGCGCCCAGGCACTTGACCTGATAGCCGCCGGCGGTCTTCTCCAGGCGGGCCTTGAAGAAGTTCATCTGAGGCGTGCCGATAAAGCCGGCCACAAAGACGTTGCAGGGGTGCTCAAACACCTCCTGGGGGGTCCCGATCTGCTGCACAAAGCCGTCCTTCATAATGACAATGCGGTCGCCCAGCGTCATGGCCTCGGTCTGGTCATGGGTGACGTAGACGAAGGTGGTGTTGATGCGCTGGCGCAGCTTGATAATCTCGGCGCGCATCTGGTTGCGCAGCTTGGCGTCCAGGTTGGACAGAGGCTCATCCATCAGCAGCACCTTTGGCTCGCGGACAATGGCGCGGCCGATGGCCACGCGCTGGCGCTGGCCGCCGGACAGGGCCTTGGGCTTGCGGTCCAGGTACTGGGTGATGCCCAGAATCTCCGCCGCCTGATCCACCCGCTGCTTAATCTCCTCCTTGGGGAACTTTTTCAGCTTCAGGGGGAATTCCATGTTCTCGCGGACCGTCATGTGGGGGTACAGGGCGTAGCTCTGGAAGACCATGGCAATATCCCGGTCCTTGGGCTCGACGTCGTTGCACAGCTTGTTGTCAATGTGCAGCTCGCCCTTGCTGATTTCCTCCAGGCCGGCCACCATGCGCAGGGTGGTGGATTTGCCGCAGCCGGAGGGCCCGACCAGCACGATAAACTCCTTGTCGGCGATTTCCAGATTGAAGTCGCTGACTGCGGTGACGCCGCCGTCATAAATCTTGTAGATGTTCTTCAGACTGACAGTTGACATGGTTTGCGCCGTGGGAAGGGCGCCTCCGCGCCCAGCCCTCCCCGCCGGGGAGCGTCCCCGGAGGGCTTACGACAGGTCTCCACACTGCCGCACCGCCGGCCGGCGGATATTTTTCCTCCTTTTTTTGCTCGCGGAGGTTATGGAAATGGAGTAACCCCCGCGGCCTCTTATATTGGTCCCGTTCTCCGGGGGATCAGCAGAATTTTTTCACGGCCGCCTGAATCATGGACACGCACTCGTCCACAATGGGCAGGTCCTCGGGGACCAGCTGGACCAGGGGGGCGCGCACGCCGCCGATGTCCGGCCCGCCGCTGCGGCGCATAATCTCCTTGATGACCCCGTACATGTTGCCCCGGGTGGAGCACATCTTGTAGATGATGTGGCACACCTCGTCCTGGACGGCCAGGGCGGCGGCCATCTCGCCCTTGTGGAACAGCTCAAAAATCTTCAAAATCAGCTCGGGCATGGCGGCGTAGGTGCCGCCGATGCCGCCCACCGCGCCCATGGCCAGGCCGGACAGCAGCTGCTCGTCGGGACCGTTGAAGACAATGCAGCCCTCGTCCCGCCACATCTGGATGTCCTGGGTGGGCATGGAGGAGTTCTTCACGCCGATGACCCTGGGATTCTTCAGCATCTCCTTCAGCAGCGCGCCGCTGAGGGCCACCCCGGCCAGCTGGGGGATGTTGTAGATGATGAAATCGGTGCTGGGTGCGGCGGCGGAGATGTCGTTCCAGTACTGGGCGATGCCGTAGGGGGGCAGGTGGAAATAGATGGGGGGAATGGCGGCAATGGCATCCACCCCCAGGCTCTCGGCGTGGGCGGCCAGTGCGCGGCTGTCCGCAGTGTTGTTGCAGGCTACGTGGGCGATGATGACCAGCTTGCCCTTGGCCTCGGCCATCACGTTTTCCAGCACCAGCCTGCGCTCCTCCACGCTCTGATAGATGCACTCGCCGGAGGACCCGCCCACATACAGGCCGGTGACCCCCTTATCCATCAGGTGGCGGGTCAGGGCCCGCACCGCCTGGGGGTCAATCTCCCCCTGGGCGTTGTAGCAGGCGTAGAAGGCCGGGAATATGCCCTGGTATTTTTTTAAGGCGCTCATATTTGAGGACTCCTCTCAAATTAAAATCAGAATTCTTCGCCGGGCGGTTCTGCCTCAGCCCTTTACCGCGCCCATGGTGATGCCCTGGGTAAAGTACTTCTGGAAAATCAGGAAGACGATGATGATGGGGGCGGCGGCCAGGGCCGCGCCGGCCATCAGGATGCCCAGGTCGATGGAGGTCTCCGACTGAAGGGTGGCAATGCCCAGGGAGATGGTGTAGTTGCTGCCGCTGCCCAGCATAATCAGCTGGAGGAAGTAGTCGTTCCAGGAGTTGATAAACGTGAAGATAGCCAGCGCCCCGATGCCCGGCTGAACCATGGGCAGCACCACGGTGGTGAAGGTCTTGGCCTCGCTGGCGCCGTCGATGCGGGCGGCCTCCAGAATTTCGCCGGGGATGCCCTCGGAGAACTGCTTCATCAGGAACACGCCGAAGGGCCAGCCCACCGTGGGAACAATCACCGCCCACAGGTTATCCCACATATGAAGGGCGGAGATTTCTTTAATCAGAGGGATCAGAATGACCTGCTTGGGCAGGGCCATGGCGCACACGATCAGGGAGAACAGCAGCCCCCGGCCGCGGAAGCGCTTCTTGGCCAGGGCATAGCCGGCCATGGAGGCGGTGATGCAGGTGAGGATCATGGCGGCCACCGCCATGAACACCGTGTTGATCAGCCACCGGAAGGCGGCGGGAACGGTGGGGCCCACGGAGAAGAAGATGGGCTTGTGGTCGGCGGAAAACTGACTGCTGAAGGGGACGGCCAGCTCCCACAGGGGGGCGGTGCGCTTGGAAAACAGCCGGTCAAAGTTGTTCAGGGTGAACTCCTTGGGGAAAAACGAGGGCGTGGGGTTGAGAATTTCCGTGACCGGCTTCAGAGAACCGGTGACAATCCAGTACAGCGGGAACAGGAACAACAGGGCCAGAATCACCAGAATGATGATGGATGCCACCCGGTAGGGGGTTGTACGTCTTACGCCTGAATTCATATTTCCACCTCCTTACTTCTCTTTGGCCAGACGGAACTGGACGGCGGACAGGATGCCGATGAAGATGGCCAGCACGACGCCCATGGCGTTGGCATAACCGAAGTGCCCCTGCTGCTCGGTCATCTTGAAGGCGGTGACATAGATGTAGTACATCACCGTGTTGGTGCCCGAGCCGCCCTGGGTCAGCAGCTGAATCAGCGCAAAGCACTGGAAGGAGTTGATGGTGGTGATGACCAGGATGTACAGAGTGGTAGGCATCATCTGGGGCCACTTGATCCGCCAGAATACCTGGATGTCGGTGGCACCGTCCACCTTGGCGGCCTCCACCAGGGAGTGGTCCACGTTGCCCAGGGCGGAGACATACAGCACGATGGGCTGGCCCACAGAGGTGGTGAACAGAATCAGAATGATGCACCACAGGGCGAAGCGCTCGTCTCCCAGAAAGTTGATGTTCTTGTCAATCAGTCCGGCGCCCTTGAGGACGTAGTTCAGGATGCCGGTGTAGTTGTCGTACATCCACTTCCACACCACGGTGACGGCTACCGAGCCGGTGACCACGGGCAGATAGAAGATGCAGCGGAAGGCGGACAGGACGGGGCCCTTCAGGTTGTAGATGGCAGAGCCCACCCACAGGGAGAACAGGCACACCGTGGGCACGCTGACCAGCACGATTAAAAAGGTGTTTTTCAGGGCCAGCAGGAAGGTCTCGTCCTTCCAGAGGTCGACAAAGTTTTGAAGAGCCACAAAGGTGGTGGCAACGGTTTTGGAGTTCATGTTGGCGTTGGTAAAGCTGTAGCCGATGCAGATCAGCATGGGGATGACCACAAAACCGACGAAAAAGATCAGGCTGGGCAGAAGGAAGAGGTAAGCCGAGACGGTCTCCCGGCGCGCCAGCTCCCGGCTCATGGACTGCTTCTGTTTTGCCAAAGCGGATCGCCCCTTTCTTAGAGATTGCTGGGAAGAAACTCCTGCGCAGGGCCCCTTTGGCCGGGCCAGCTCCTGCGCGTCCCTCTCCGGAGATAACAGGGCGCGCCCTCTCTGCCGCGCAATGCGGAGAGAGGGCGCGCGAACCCTTCAATTACAGATGATTGGCGCTTATCGCGGCGTCAGCCCGCGGCGGCGGCGTTGGCGTTGGCCTCGTACTTGGCCACCGTCTCGGCGATGTCATCGCCCGCGCCCACGCGCTGAAGCATGTTCCACCACTCGGTCCGGGCGCCGGCCCAGCCCTTGGTGATCTGGTAGTACTCGCCCATGTAAGGCATCATCTTGCTGTAGTACTCCACCAGCAGAGGATTGCTGGACTTGATCTCCACGCCCTCGGCCATGGAGCGGCAGGAGAAGAAGTTGGAGATGTCGCCGGCCTGGGCGCAGTTCTCGGAGTCGCACATGTACTTGATGAACTGCTTGGCGGCGGCGATGCGGGCGTCGTCGCCGGTGTCAAAGGCGCCCAGGCCCCAAACGCCGGAGCCCTCCTCGGGCTGCTTGCCCTCCTGGGTGGGGAAGCACATGTACACGATCTCGTCGCCGGTCAGGGTCTTGCCCTCGCCGGTGCCGGCGGAGTTGGGATCCAGCTGCTGGGCGGCGTTCCAGCAGAAGGCCATCTTCAGCACGCCCTGATAGAACTTGGCGATCTCGTCGCCGCCGGCCAGAGAGGCGTCGAACTCAATGCCGGGCATATTCTTCAGGTCGGTGAGGGCGTTGATGACCTCGGGGGTGTTCCAGGTGTAGGCGGTGTGCTCGGCGTTGGTCAGCTTGGTGCCGTAGCGGTTGCGGATCAGCTCGCGGGTGCCCTGGTCGCCGCCCTGGCCGGCGCAGTACACCGCGGCCACGGTGCCGCCGAACTTGTCGTGCAGCGCCTTCACGGTGGCGTCAAACTGCTCCACAGTCCAGGTGCGGGTCTCCAAGTCAATGTTGGCCTCGGCGCCGGCTTCCTTCACGGCGGTGTAGTTCACGGCCATGCAGTGGGCTACGTTGAACATGGGGTAGAGATAGACCTTCCCGTCGGCGGAGGTTCCGGCCTCCAGGGCGGCGGGCAGAATCTCCTGCCGGTCGGTGGCGTCGATCATGTCGGACAGGTCCACCATGTGGCCGTTGACGCCCCAGTTGGCCACCAGGCGCTCGGGGCCCTCCATGATGACGTCGGGGGCGTTGTCGCCGGTGAGGGCGGAGTTGACCTTGTCGTCGCCGTCGGCGTAGGCCAGCCACTCCATGTTGACCTTGATGCCGGTGTCTGCGGTGAACTTGTCGATCAGGGGCTTCACCTTGGCCTCGTCGCCCCAGCCGCCTACGGGGTAGACCCACACGGTGATGGAGTCGGCCACGTTATCGGCGGGCGCGGCGGGGGTGCTGGCAGCGGGGGTGCTGGCAGCGGGGGGAGCCGCAGGGGTGCTGGACACAGGCTCGCTCGGCTTGCTGCCGCAGGCAGCAAGGCCGACAACCATGGTTGTCGCCAGCAGCATAGCAAGAGTTTTTCTCAGTTTCATTCAGATGTCCTCCCTTTTGAATAAAAATTGGAACACGAAACTTTTTGACGCTGTGAAAATTTTATAAAAGAATTCCTCTTTTGTCAATAGAAAATGAAAACATTTTCCGAAATGACGAAAAAAAGAAAAAATTTGACATCCCGGAATAAAATATTCTTTATAATTCTTGACAAATCAGGAAAAAATGATAGTTTATAGATGAGAAAAAGTGAACAAAGAGGAGGCCTCTCTCAATGAAAAAGCACGTTCTCTGTCTGGGCGACTCCAACACCCACGGCTACTGTGCCGACCCGGCCGACTGTGCCGACGGCGGCATCCGCTTCAACGAAAACGAGCGCTGGACCTGCCTGCTGCAAAAGGCCCTGGGGGAGGAGTATCTGGTGACGGAGGAGGGCCTGTCCGGCCGGACCACCGTATTCCCCGACCCGCTCCACGAGAGCATGGACGCCCTGGGCGTCCTCTACGCCCTGCTGAAGAGCCACGAGGTCATCGACCTGCTGATTGTCATGCTGGGCACCAACGACACCAAGGAGCGGCTGGGGGCCAACGCCTCCTGCATCGGCATCGGCATGGAGCGCCTGGTGCGCAAGGCCCAGAGCGTGGACTGCTGGGGGGCCGGCCGGCCCAATATCCTGATTGTCTGCCCGCCCCCCATCCTCCCGGAGATGGAGGGCTCCGAGGTGGGCGAACCCATGGGCAGGGGCTGCGTGGAGAAGTCTCTGGAGCTGCCCCGGTACTACCGGAAGGCCGCCCAGCTCACCGGGGCCCACTATATGGACGCCGCCGGGTGCCAGTTCAACCGTGTGGACGGGATGCACCTGACCCGCCAGGGCCACGCGGAGCTGGCCAGGAGGCTGGCGGAGCTGGTGCCGGGGCTGCTGTAACCGCCGCGCATACAGGAAAGGGGCCTGTCTTGCCAAGACAGGCCCCTTGCGTGCGTTAAAAATCCGCGTTTCCCACCGTGCGGGGGTGGGGCAGGGTATCCCGGATGTTGCTGATGCCGGTCAGGTACATCACCATCCGCTCAAAGCCCAGCCCAAAGCCGGCGTGGCGGCAGGAGCCGTAGCGGCGCAGGTCGCAGTACCACCAGTAGTCCTTGGGGTCCATGCCCAGCTCCCGGATGCGGCCCTCCAGCAGCTCCAGCCGCTCCTCGCGCTGGGACCCGCCGATGATTTCCCCGATGCCGGGCACCAGGCAGTCGGCGGCGGCCACGGTTTTCCCGTCGTCGTTCAGGCGCATATAGAACGCCTTGATTTCTTTGGGGTAGTCGGTGACAAAGACGGGGCGCTTGTACACCTGCTCGGTGAGATAGCGCTCGTGCTCGGTCTGAAGGTCGCAGCCCCACTCCACCTTGAAATCAAATTTGTCGTTGTTCTTCGTCAGAATCTCCACCGCCTCGGTGTAGCTGACCCGGGCAAAGTCGGAGGACGCCACGTGCTCCAGCCGCTCCTTCAGCCCCTTGTCCACAAAGGAGTTGAAAAAGGCGATTTCGTCGGGGCAGCGCTCCAGCACGGTGCGGATGATATGTTTGATCATGGCCTCGGCGGTGTCCATATAGTCGGTCAGGTCGGCAAAGGCCATCTCCGGCTCAATCATCCAGAACTCGGCGGCGTGGCGCTGGGTGTTGGAGTTCTCCGCCCGGAAGGTGGGGCCGAAGGTGTACACATTTCCAAAGGCCATGGCGAAGTTCTCCGCGTTCAGCTGGCCGGAGACGGTCAGGCTGGTCTTTTTCCCGAAAAAGTCCCGGGAGAAGTCCACCTGCCCGTCCTGGGTGCGGGGCGGATTGTTCAGGTCCAGGGTGGTCACCTGGAACATCTCCCCGGCCCCCTCGCAGTCGCTGCCCGTGATGATGGGGGTGTGGACATAGACAAACCCCCGGTCCTGGAAAAAGCAGTGGACCGCGTGGGCGGCGGCGGAGCGCACCCGGAACGCCGCGGAAAACAGGTTGGTCCGGGGGCGCAGGTGCTGGATGGTGCGCAGAAACTCCGCGCCGTGGCGCTTCTTCTGCAGGGGGTAGTCGGGGGCAGAGGGGCCCTCCACCGCAATGCGGGCGGCCTTTACCTCCAGGGGCTGCTTGGCCTGGGGGGTGAGCACCACCTGCCCGGTGACAATCAGCGCCGCGCCTACGTTCTGCCCGGCAATCTCCCGGTAGTTCTCCAAAACCCCTGCGTCCATGACCACCTGTAAATTTTTGAAGCAGGAGCCGTCGTTCAGCTCAATAAACCCGAAGGTCTTCATATCCCGGATGGTCCGGGCCCAGCCGCAGACCGTGACGGTCTGGCCGTCCAGCTGCTCCCGGTCGGCAAATACGGCCGCAATCGCAGTGCGTTCCATAGCTATCTCTCCCTCTTTTTCGGTGTCCGATTCCTGCGGAATGAGGTTATTATAGTGGATTCTTCCCCGTTTTACAAGGGGTATCCGGCACTTTTGCCCCCCGCGGGCAAAAAAGCGCCCGCCGCCGCGCCTCCCCCGGCCCGCTCCGCCCGCCTGCGGGGGAAGTTTTTCCGTTTCATATTTATATAATTCCAATATCTTAATTTTCCTGGCAGAAACAGGCAGACTATATGCAGAGGTGACGACAATGAACCCTGCATATTACGAGATTTACCGCACCATCGGATTAAATATCGCCTATTACCGCAACCTCCGGGGTATGAGCCAGGGGGCGCTGGGGGACAAGCTGGACATTGACCAGAGCCACGTGAGCAAAATCGAGCGGGCCGCCGTGGGCGTGTCCATCGACCTGCTGTGCGACATCGCCGCCAAGCTGCGCGTGGCCCCCTACCAGCTGCTCAAGCCCCTGGAGTAGCGCCCCCAAATTTTCTTGACTTCCCCCAGCCTCCGACGTAAAATAACAGGGTATGCCGCAATCCGGAGCGGATTGACAAGAAAAAAGAGGTGACGGGGGATGTACCAGCAGGGCTTTGACAACGACCAGTACCTGAGCCGGCAGTCCCGCCATATTCAGGACCGCATCGCCCAGTTCGGCGGCAAGCTGTACCTGGAGTTCGGCGGCAAGCTGTTTGACGACTACCACGCGTCCCGGGTGCTGCCCGGCTTTGCGCCGGACAGCAAGATTCGGATGCTGGCCCAGCTGAGAGACAAGGCGGAAATCGTCATTGTCATCAACGCAGGGGACATTGAGAAGAACAAGATACGGGGAGACCTGGGCATCACCTATGACAGCGACGTGCTGCGGCTGATTGACGCCTTCCGGTCCATGGACCTGTACGTGGGCAGCGTGGCGGTCACCCGCTACGCCGGACAGAGCGCCGCCGACGCGTTCCGGGCCCGTCTGGAGGCCCTGGGCGTGCCGGTCTACCTCCACTACCCCATTGAGGGCTACCCCCACAACATCTCCAGGATTGTCAGCGACGAGGGCTTTGGCCGCAACGAATTCATCCGCACCTCCCGGCCCCTGGTGGTGGTCACCGCCCCCGGCCCGGGCAGCGGGAAGATGGCCGCCTGCCTGTCCCAGCTCTACCACGAGCACAAGCGGGGCGTGGTGGCCGGCTATGCCAAGTTTGAGACCTTCCCCATCTGGAACCTCCCCCTGAAGCACCCGGTCAACCTGGCCTACGAGGCCGCCACCGCCGACCTGGACGACGTGAACATGATTGACCCCTTCCACCTTCAGGCCTGCGGCCAGACCGCCGTCAACTACAACCGGGACGTGGAGGTCTTCCCCGTCCTGGCCGCCATGTTCGAGCGGATTACCGGCTCCTGCCCCTATCAGTCCCCCACCGACATGGGGGTCAACCAGGCGGGGAACTGCATCTTTGACGACGCCGCCGTCCAGGAGGCCGCCAGGCAGGAGATTGTCCGCCGGTACTACGACGCCCTGTGCGAGCGCCGCCAGGGCAAGGGGCGGGACGAGACGGTGTACCGCCTGGAGCTTCTGATGCAGCAGGCGGGGATTACCCCCAAAATCCGCCCCGCGGCCGAGGCCGCCAATACCCTGGCCCGGGCCACCGGCGAGCCCGCCATGGCCATCGAGCTGCCCGACGGCCAGATTGTCACCGGCAAAACCTCCGAGCTGATGGGCTGCTCCGCCGCCGCCCTGCTCAACGCCCTGAAAAAGCTGTCCAACGCAGGGGGGCACGGGGTCCATCTCATCGAGCAGTCGGCCATCGAGCCCATCCAGACCGTCAAGGTCAAGCACCTGGGCTCGGCCAACCCCCGCCTCCACAGCGACGAGGTGCTCATCGCCCTGGCCTCCTCCGCCCGCCTGTCCCCCATGGCCGCCCGGGCCCTGGACCGGCTGGCCGACCTGCGGGGCTGTCAGGCCCACTGCTCCGTCATCCTCTCCCCCGCCGACGGGAATACCTATAAAAAGTTGGGCCTTCAGCTGACGTGCGAGCCCTGCTATCAGACCAACAAGCTGTATCACCGGTGAAAGGAGGACCGACATGAGAAAAAGGCTGCTCTCCCCCACCGGCTGGGCGCTGCTGCTCTCCGGCCTCTTCTGGGGGCTGCTGGCCGGCGCCGCCCACTACAGCTATATTGACGATATGCAGTGGGCCATCCACATCGGCGTGCGCTGGTGGAAGGAGGCCGTCCTGAACAGCCGCTACGCGGGCAACCTCTTTGCCGTCCTGCTGTGCCACTTCACCTGGTTCCGAATCCCGGTCATGTGGCTGACCATGGCCCTGATTCCCTATCTCATGGCCCGGCTGGCTGTGCGGGACGGGAAGGGAACCGGCTCCCCCTCCTTCCTTCCCGCCTTTCTGCTGTGCAATGCCTTTCTCCTGCTGACCCCCCAGCCTGTGTGGCGGGAGGTCTACGGCTGGGTGTCCGGCTTTGGCAACTACGCCGTGTCCCTGCTGTTTTTCCTGGTGTGGCTGGCCGCCCTGCGCCGGGTGGACCGCACCAGGCGCAGTCCCCGGCTGTGGGGCGCCGCCCTGTTCTGCCTCACGCTGGCCATGGGGCTTTTTCTGGAAAACCTGACGCTGCTGTTCCTGGGGGCCAGCCTGATTCTGGCCCTGTGGGCGGTTTGGGACCGCCCTGTGCGCATCCCCTTCTGGGCCTGTCTGGCGGGCGCGGCTGCGGCGGTTTACTTCATGTTCTTCAACGGCATCGTCCTGGATCTGCTCCGCGACGGCGTCTCCCTGGGAGGCCGCCGCGCCCTCACCTTCTCCCCGGAGGACGGGCCGGTCCGGGCGGTGCTCATCATGCTGCGGCGCTATCTCGACCACCTGATGCCCATGTTCTTCCTCCACGGGCCCGGCATAGCCCTTCCGCTGGCCGTCCTGACCGGCTGCGCCTTCTGGCGGGGCCCGCTGCGGAAGCTCTCCGCCCTGGCCCTTCTTCCCCTGCTGTACAGCTGCTGGGTCTGGATCGGCTACAACACCGTCCCCAGCGTCCTGGCGTGCTGCCTGTGCTGGGCTCTGCCGCTGGCGGCCCTGCTCCTTCAGGAGGACAGCCCGCGGAATAAGGCCGGACGGGTCCTCCTCTTCCTGGCCGCGCCCCTCTCCCTGGCCCCTCTGGCCGCCATCGACATCCTGGGGGACCGTTTCTGCTTCTTCCCCATGGCCCTGCTGGCCCTGCTGGCCGCCGACGAGGCCGCTCCGCTTCTGACCGGCCGGGTATGCCTGCCGGCGGCCGCCCTGCTCACCGCCGCCCTGGCGGCCCCCTGGGTCTGGCGGGGCAGCGACGTGATGGCCTGCAACCTGCTGCGCTGGTCCCTGACCAATCAGGCCCTGGCCGAGGGGAGCGCCCGTCTGGTGCTGCCCACCGACCGCTACGACGGCCTGTGGTGGTATCCCCGCGGCGCGGTCAGCGCCGAGGGCGCCAACTATTACGCCCAGCGCTTTGGCCTGCCCATGGACATGACCCTGGTCGTCCTGCCCGCCGGGTCCTTTGAGTGCTGGCCCGACGTCCCTCCGGAGCTGTGGGAGGCCCGGAAGGAGCTTCATCCGGACGAGCCCTTTACCCCTACCATGCCCTGACGCAGGCTTTTCCGTACGCAGCAGCCGCCCCCGAGCCATACCAGCTCATGAAGCGGGCGCAGGCAGCAGGTGATTCCTTCATCAGAAACCACGTTCCGTGAAAATCCGGGAAGCGCCCGCCTGCCGGTCACTTCTTCCGCCAAGTCCAGCATGACCTCCCTCGTGATGTTAAAGCCCCGGCAGCCCAGGGTTCCGCCGCCGCTTGGGATGCAGGCGTGATTGCCGCCGGGGCTGAACAGGAGGACATCGCCCTTTGTGACGGTGTACTCCTGATGTTTGCAGGACAGCACACGTTCCCCGTCCTCTTAAACCCGATTACATCGTATTTATGGAAATGGTTGGGAAAGGGCGGAACGATCCCCTCAAAGCGCTAAGCCTCGATGCGCAGCCCGTCATCGCAGGCCACCGTCCGTATTCCTTGGACAGGCCGTCATAATCCCCGTCCCCGGCTCATACCCTTTTTATATCGCAGAGAGGAGGGAGCGCGGATGGACCGCAGGGCATTTCGGGGAGGCGCACGCATACTGCGCCGGTCGGCGGCGCTGGCCATGGCTCTGGTAGCGGTGTGGGCGGCTGCGCAGACGGTCCCGCCTCCCGACCTGCCGGGGACGGCCCTGGGCCTGGGGGAGGACGCCGGCTTTGTCGTCGGGGTGATGTCCGCTCAGCTGGGGTACGTTCCGCCGGAGGAGGGCCGGGGGGCGCTGGACGGCTGGGGCCGGCTGCTGCTCAGCCAGTCGGCGCTGCTCTCCTCCGCGGCCCCCGGGGTCGAGGAGCTGCGGGGCCGGGCCTCTCCGCCCGCCGGGGAGCCCGCGCCCGCCGAGGAGGGGGAGGAAGGCAGCCAGCCCCAGCTGGACCCCATTCCCGAGGGGGAGGTGGTGGAGCACACCGCGCTGGGCTCTGACGACGGCAGCTACCTGTCCTCGGAGCGGGTGTACATCAAAAACGTCACCTCTCAGCCGGTGGACGTGGCCGCGCTGGCCTCCCAGCCGGTGGAGCTGAACCTGGAGGCGGGGCCCCAGATCCTGATTTACCACACCCACGGCAGCGAGAGCTACACCCAGACTGAGCAGGAGCGCTATGTGGAGAGCGACCCCTACCGCACCACCGACTGCACCCACAACGTGGTCCGCGTGGGGGAGGAGATGGCGGAGGTGTTCCGGAGCCTGGGCTTTGAGGTGGTCCACGACACCACGCTGTACGACTACCCGGTATACAACGGGGCTTACGAGCGCTCCGGGGCGGGGGTGGCCGCGTGGCTGGAGCAGTACCCGACCATCCGCTTCATTCTGGACGTCCACCGGGACGCCCTGGTGTCCGCCGACGGCGCGGCCTATAAGCTGATTGCCCAGGAGGGGGATGAGCGCATCGCCCAGGTGATGCTGGTAGCGGGGAGCAGCGATTCCGGGGCGGAGCACCCCAACTGGCGGCAGAATCTGGCCCTGGCCGTCCAGCTGCAGATGGCGCTGACCCGGGATTACGTCCAGCTGGCCCGGCCCATTACGCTGCGCTCCGCCCGGTTCAACCAGCATCTGTCAGCCGGCTCTCTGCTGGTGGAGGTGGGGGGCCACGGCAACACCCTGGAGGAGGCCATTCCCGCCGCCCGCCTCTTTGCCCGGACCGTGGGGGAGACTCTGAAGGAGCTGGACGGAGCCGAATAGCATATCTGCGCGGAAGGCGGCCCTGCCGGAGGGGCCGCCTTTCCGCATATTTTTTGCGGCCCGCCGGGGGAGGCCATTGTGTTTTTTACAAAAATGCCCTATAATAACAAAAAAGGGTGAGAGGAGGCGCGCCATGCTGCTGCAGGTGCTGGCTGTGGGCGACATAGTGGGCGAGGGGGGCCAGGACATTCTGGCCCGGCGGCTGGGGGAGCTCCGGCGGGAACACGGCATTCACTTTACGGTGGTCAACGGGGAGAACGCCTCAGGGGTAGGCATCACGCCCCGTCAGTCCAGGGGCATACTGGAGGCGGGAGCCGACGTCATTACCCTGGGCAACCACACCTGGAACCGCCTTCAGATAGGCGACTTTTTGGACCGGGAGCCCCGCATCCTCCGCCCGGCCAACTACGCCGGCCGTGTGCCCGGCCGGGGGCTGGGGGTGTATGAAGGCCCCGGCGGGGTGCGGATTGCGGTGCTCAATCTGATGGGCCGGCTGGAGCTGGACTCCAACCTGGACAGCCCCTTCAAAACGGCGGACAGCCTGCTGCGCAGCGCCCGGTATGATATCGCCGTGGTGGACTTCCACGCCGAGGCCACCAGCGAGAAGGGGGCCATGGCCTGGTATCTGGACGGGCGGGTCCAGGCGGTGTGGGGCACCCACACCCATGTCCCCACCGCCGACGGCCAGGTCCTGCCCAAGGGGACCGGCTTTGTCACCGACCTGGGGATGACGGGCCCCTCCCGCTCGGTGCTGGGCATCCGGCCGGAGCACTCGGTCAACCGCTTCCTGGGGGGGCTGCCCCGGCGGTACGAGGAGGCGGAGGGCAATTGCAAGCTCAACGCCTGCCGCTTCACCATCGACACCGAGAAAAAACGGTGTGTGGAGGTACGGCGGGTGGACATTCAGGAGTGACAGGAGGGAGTATCCATGCTCAAAATCATTCACGGGGCCGATTTTCATCTGGACAGCCCCTTCGCCGGGCTGTCCCCGGAGCGGGCCGCCCAGCGCCGGGGGGAGCAGCGCGACCTGCTGATGCGCCTGGCCGCCCTGGCCCAAATGCGGCAGGCCGACCTGGTGCTGCTCAGCGGCGACCTGCTGGACTCTGAGCGGGTGTACCGGGAGACGGCCAAGGCCCTGTCCCGGGCCCTGGAGGAGGCGGGCTGTCCCGTGGTCATCGCCCCGGGCAACCACGATTTTTACAGCCCCCGGTCGGTTTACGCCACCCTGGATTGGCCGGAGAACGTACATATTTTTACCGAGGAGCGGATGCAGGCGGTGGAGCTCCCCGGCTGTGTCGTCCACGGGGCGGCCTTCCTCTCCCCCCGGTCGGAGCGCTCCCCCCTGGCCGGCTTTTGCGCCCCCCGGGACGGAAGGATTCACATCGGGGTGCTCCACGGGGAGCTGGAGGGCGGCGGAAGCTACGCCCCCCTCACCCGGGAGGACATCGCCCGCAGCGGGCTTTCTTATCTGGCCCTGGGCCATGTCCACCAGTACGGCGGCCTGGGACGGGAGGGGGACACCTTCTGGGCCTATCCCGGCTGCCCCGAGGGGCGGGGCTTTGACGAGCCGGGGGAGAAGGGGGTCCTCTATCTGGAGCTGGGGGAAAAGACCTGTACGGCGGAATTTGCCCCCCTGTGCGCCCGGCGGTACGAGATAGCGGAGGCCGACCTCACCGGCCGGGAGGACCCGGTCCAGGCGGTTCTGGGGGCCCTGGCCGGGGTCACGGAGGAGGATATCTGCCGGGTTGTGCTCACCGGGGAGACGGAGCCCCCTGACCTGGCGGCGCTGGAGCGGGCCCTGGCCCCCCGGTTCTACGGCCTCAGCCTCCGGGACCGCACCCGGCCCCCGCGCCGGCTGTGGGAGCGGATGGAGGAGGACACCCTGACCGGCCTGTTTCTGCGGGAGATGGACCGGCTGCGCCGGGAACGGCCGGAGGACGAAAGCCTGATGCTGGCGGTCCGGTTCGGACTGGCCGCGCTGGAGGGAGGAGAGGACGCAGCGCCATGAGAATCAAGAAACTGACTGCCGCCTTCGGCCGGCTGGAGGGGGAGACCCTGGAGCCGGGCCCCGGCCTGAACATCATCGAGGCCCCCAACGAGGGGGGCAAATCCACCTGGGCCGGTTTCTGGAAGGCCATGCTCTACGGCATTGACACCAGGGACCGGGACCGGAAGGGATATCTGGCGGAGAAAAACCGCTATCAGCCCTGGTCCGGCGCCCCAATGGAGGGGGAGGCGGTGCTGGAGTGGGGCGGCCGCGAGATCACCCTGCGCCGGGGGAAGCGGGGCACGGTTCCCTTTGCCGCCCTGAACGCCGTGTACACCGGAACCGAGGAGCTGGTCCCCGGACTGGCCGGGGCCCGCTGGGGCGAGGTGCTCACCGGCGTCAGCCGGGAGGTGTACGAGCGCTCCGCCTTCATCGGCCAGAGCGGCATGGCCCTGACCTCCGCCCCCGACCTGGAAAAGCGCATTGCCGCCCTGGCCTCCTCCGGGGAGGAGTCGGTGTCCTACTCCCAGGCCGAGGCCCGGCTGCGGGAGTGGCTCAACCGCCGCCGGGTCAACAAGACGGTGGGGCTGATTCCCAGGCTGGAGGAGGAGCTGGAGGAAAACCGGCAGGCCCTGGCCCGTCTGGACCAGACCGCCTCCGCCATTGCCCGGGGCGAGGAGGAGCGCCTGGCCCTGGAGCGGGTGAAGCGGGAGCTGGAGTGGGACCTGGAGACCTATGACCGGGAGCGCCGCCGGGAGCTGAACCAGCGCTTTGCCCAGGCGCAGGAGGAGCTGGACGCCGCCCAGGAGGAGCTGGACGCCCTGGGCCGGGAGCAGGCCCGGTTCGGCGCGCTCCCGCCCCGGGAGGAGCTGAAGCGGGCCCAGGGGGAGCTTCAGTATCTGAAGGTTCTGGACGAGGAGATTAAGCGGGGGGAGGCTGTGCTGGAGCAGGCCGGAAAGGAGCAGGCGGAGGCCTCCTCCGCCCTCCAGGACCCCCTGTTTCAGGATATGGCCGGCCCGGAGGCCCTGGGGAAGGCCCAGGAGGAGGCCTCCGCCGTCAGGACCGCCCGGGAAAACCGGAAGAAAAACGCCCGGCGGGGCTGGGCCCTGCTCATTCCGGCCGCGGCGGCCGCCGCCGTCTGGGGGCTGGCCTGGCAGCTTCTGACGCCGGCCCGGTTTGTCCCCGCGCTGCACGGGCTGCTGGGCGCGGCCGCGGTCCTGCTGGCGCTGGGCCTGCTTGCCCTCCAGCGCGGCGGGCACTGGCGGCGGCAGGAGGCGGCCGTCCTCTCACGGTACGGCGTGAAGCAGCCGGAGGAGCTGCTGGCCCTCGCCCAGGACTACCAGCGCCGCTGGACCGAGGTCCAGGGGAAGGAACAGGCGGTCCGGAACATACAAAGCGGCGTGGAGGAGCACCGGACCCGGCGGGAGACCTGCCGGGAGGCGCTGCTGGATTTTGTCCACGCCTTCGCCCCGGAGGTCCGGGACCTGTTCGGCTGCTCGGCGGCCCTGTCCCGGGCCCTGGGCCTGGAGGACGCCCTGCGCTCGGCCGGGGAGAGAGCGCAGCTGCTGCGCCGCCGCCGGGATGATTTGGCCGCGCAGGGGGCCTCGGGGGAGGATACCCTGGAGCTGCGCCATCCGCCCCGGTACTCCCTGATGGACACCCGCGCCCGGCTGTCCGCCGCGGAGGACGAGCTGGAGCGAATCAACCGGACGCTGAATATCGCCCGGGGCGAGCAGAACGCCATGGGCGATCCCGCCGCCCTGGCCGCCCGGCGAGAGGCCCTGGAGGAGGAGCTGGCGCGGCGCAGGGCCGAGCATCTGGCCATCTCCACCGCGCTGGACGCCCTGAAGGCGGCTGACGCCCGGATGCAGGAGCGCTTCTCCCCTGCCCTGAACCGCCAGGCCGGGGCGTGGATGGAGAAGCTGACCGGAGGGCGGTACGCCTCGGTCTCCCTGTCCCGGGAGCTGGAGGCCAGCGCCGCCCGGCCCGAGGAGGTGCTGCCCCGCAGGGCGCTGGCCCTGTCCCAGGGGACGGCGGACCAGCTGTACCTGGCGGTGCGCCTGGCGGTGTCCCAGCTGTGCCTGCCCCAGGAGGACCCCGCGCCTCTGGTGCTGGACGACGCGCTGGCCTCCTTTGACGACGAGCGCCTGGGGCTGGCCCTGGACTGCCTGGCCCGGCTGGGAGAGGAGCGGCAGATTCTGCTGTTCACCTGCCACGGCCGGGAGCGGGCCGCCCTGGAGGGCCGGAAGGGCGTGCGCGTTCTGTCGCTGTCCGCCCCCGGAGCGGAGGGCCGGCGCGGCGCGGAACAGGCCGGAGCGCCGGCCGGACTGTGAAAAGCCGGCCAGCGCCGGATTTTGCCGGAATCATCGGGAACCCTTGAGCAAAAAGCGCCGCCGTGCGGGGATAGCCCCCGCCGGGCGGCGCTTGGGAGAATATGGAGCGGCCTCTGAATCGCGGGCCCTTTTGCGGAGAGGAGTGCGCAGGAGATGGAGCTGGAGCGGGCCCGGGCGGCCCTCAGGGAGCGGTACGGCGCGCCGGTGATCTCCGCCGTCCTGCGCTGGGACGGCGGAGAGTCGGAGCTTCTGGCCGGCCGGGCCTTTCGGGCAGGCACGGAGCAGCTGGAGGCGGGGCTGGCCGGAGCCCGCCTGACGGTACTGGCCCGGCGGGAGGAGCCAATCCCCGGCGGCCGGGCGGCGCTGTACGCGGTGGAGGGTACTGCGCGGGACACAGCGGCGGTGTGCGCCTCCCTTCGGGAGGGCTGGCCCCTGGCGGGGCTGTTTGACCTGGAGGACGGAGAAAACATACTGGGCGCTCAAATCCCGCCGCCCGGGGAGGCCCGGCGGCGGATGGCGGCTTATTTCGCTCTGGCCGACCGGGAGCGGGCCGCCGCGCTGGTGACCCGGGCCCTGCTGGATGAGGTGTGCGCCACCCCCAAGCCGGGCCTGGTGGATCGGGCCAACAACGGCAGCCACCGGGATATGAGTCTCTTCACCTTTACCGCCAGCGCCGCCGCGCTGGCCCCCTACTGGAGGCGGTGCGTCCAAATCGGGCAGGATACGGCGGAGCAGGGCCCGGAGGAGACCTTCCGGGCCCTGCGGCGTGCGGGACAGGGGGCGGAGCGGGCCATGTTCGCCGCCACCGGCGGAGTCAACACCCACAAGGGGGCGATTTTCACCTTGGGCATAATCTGCGGCACGGTGGGCCGCCTGTGGCGGCCGGAGTCCCCCTGCCGGGACCCGGAGACCATACTGGCCCAGTGCTCCGCCCTGGCCGCCGGAGCGGCCCGGAGGGATTTTGCCGCCCTGCGGGATACCCCGCCCCGCACCGCCGGGGAGCGGCTCTACGCGGAACAGGGGATCACCGGAATCCGCGGGGAGGCCGCCCAGGGCTTTCCCAGCGTGTCGCAAATCGCGCTGCCCGCCCTGCGCCGGGCCCTGGCGGCCGGGCGGAGCCGGAACGACGCCGCGGTGCTCGCACTGCTCAGCCTGATTGCCCGGGTGGCAGATACCAACATGCTGTCCCGGGGCGGCCCGGAGGCGGCCAGGAGCGCTGCGGAGGACTGCGCCCGCCTGCTGGAGGGGGACGCGATGCCCTCTATGGAGGCGGTCTCCCGGCTGGACGAGGCGTTCATCCGGCAGAACCTCTCCCCTGGGGGCTGTGCCGACCTGCTGTCAGCGGCACTGTTCCTGTGGGACTGGTCCCAGGCGTGACAAGCCGGATTCCCCGCAGCGCTGCGTTCAAGAACTTCGGCGCCATCCAGGCTAACCGCATGGGCATGGTGGACGGGAGCTGCTGCGGTGACAATGACCAGTGGCACTTCCCGGCTGTCGCCATGAGAGGCACAGCGATCCACGCCGGTGAGCGCATCTTGTATTCATCGGGCGGAAGCTCATTGGCATCATCAGCTGGGGCTGGCTTTGCGCCAGCCCTTTTTGCTGTTTAAGAATCAGGGGAGGCGCGGAGACAGCCGTCTTTTTGACAAATTTATACTCATAAGGACCCTCTCATTCCAATAAACTGAATCAGAGGTGATGTTATGAAAAACGCGGGGCTCAAATATACGATTATCAATCCAAATACATCAATGGATACAATACGGGCGTTACAAAAAATCATCATTGAAAACATGCTCCGAGAAGATGACGCCATGAGACCGGGAACTAAACCTATTCCGGCCTAGAGCAAAATGGCGGCAAAGAAAATCCATTTTACCTTTGCGGTTCTCAATGTGATAAGATGTGCAGGTTATAGGTTGGCTTCAGGAAGGAGGGCCAACAAATGAAAATAGCAGCATATTGCCGTGTATCTACTGACAAAGACGAGCAGATCGACAGCCTTGTCCACCAGAAAGAGTTTTTTGATGAGTATGCCAGAAAAAATGGGCACGAACTCGTCCGCCTCTATGCGGACGAAGGCATTTCCGGTACAAGCCTGAAAAAGCGAGACGAGTTTATGCGTCTGATACGGGACGCAAAGATTGGCCGCTTTGAAATGGTAGTCGTAAAAGACGTGTCAAGACTTGCCAGAAACACGGTGGATTTTCTTCAGAGCATCCGAACGTTGAAGAGCTTTGGCGTCAATACCTTGTTCCTGACTGCAAACATGGATAGTCTTGGAGAATCAGAATTCGTTCTTACTTTGTTCGGCGCCATGGCCCAGGAGGAAAGCGCGAATCTAAGTAAGCGTGTGAAGTTCGGGAAGAAGGTCAATGCTAAAAAGGGGAGAGTCCCGCAGCGTATTTTTGGTTACGACAGAGTCGATAATTTCACGCTCGCCATCAATCATAAAGAGGCCAAAACAGTTAAGGAAATATTCCGCTTGTATTTGGAGGAAGGGCTTGGATGCAGAACAATCAGCCTCAGACTGAACGCTATGGGCGCTAAGACAAAGTTTGGCTGCGAATGGAATGCAAGGGCTGTTCGCCGTGTCTTGGCAAACCCGATCTACTGTGGGCATTACGTTAATAACAAATATGAGACGGAAGACTACCTGACCGGAAAGCAGGTCCGTATTCCGGAGGGGCAGCACTTCCATCACGACAGGCCGGAATGGGCGATAGTGTCTGCTGATACGTTTGAGAAAACGCAAAAGCAGCTGGAAGAACGCCGGAAAAAATTTGACTGCGGAGAGCCGTTCAAAGGGGCAAGGCACAGTACAAGGCACCTGTTCAGCACTCTGATAAAGTGTGAGCATTGCGGCCGCTCTTTCTGCCAAAAGCACTATACTTACGTGAACACACGGGTGTACTGGACGTGTACGACAAACGATCAATACACTGCGATAAGATGTGACAACAACGTTAAAGTGAATGAGAATGAGTTGCTGGATGAGTTGAGAAGGTATTTTACGTCGCTGATCCAGGATAAGGAAAAATTTATACGTGAGATCCTCGCCTCTCTTGAAAGGCGGCCCAGGAACGACAACAAAAACATGGATGCATCAGCTATCGCCGCAAAGAGGAAAAGGCTTCTGGCCAAAAAAGGCCGCTATCAAGAGATGTACGCAAATGATGTTATGACAATGACAGAGCTAAAGGAGAAGACATCTGAGATCATAGAGGAGCTGAATGAGCTCGACTGCAGCCTAAAACAATATGAGCAAGCAATGATGCGTCAGCGGGAGGGCGCGGATACTGTTAAGCCATACGTGGCCAAGCTCGAACGCATCCTTGCGTTCGAGGCTGTCACGAACGTCGATTTGCGGAAGATTATTGAAAAAATTGTGGTAAATAAGGACGGAAACGTAAAAATCATCCTGAGAAAGCTGGATTCTGCGCAGGCAGACGAACACATCCCTATTTGATGTCAGTTGTGGAGGCGGTAGACCCGCTGATCCTCAGCATGAAGCTGGTGAACGTGTGCGACTGCCGGCCCTGCGACTGCGGGGTGACCGAGATTCCCGGCTGTGTCAGCGACGCATTCGGCGACGAGCTGCTGCAGAGCGGCGACGTACACCGGCTGTACGTTACCCTGGGCCAGTTCTCCATCATCCGGCTGGAGCGGGACACCCATCTGCTGATGCCGGTGTACGACTACTGCCTGCCGGAGAAGGAGTGCGCCTGCGGCGACTGCAGCCAGGAGGACCCCTGCGAGATTTTCCGCCAGGTAAAGTTCCCGGTGAACGAGTTCTTCCCGCCCAACAGCTCCGGCCCCAGGCAGGACCTGGTGCCCGGCAGCTGCAGCTGCTGCCGGTAAGGCCGCAGGTCAAATTCCCCGGTCCGCTTTTCGGCGGACCGGGGAATTTCTGCATTTACAGGGCCAGGTTGGCGAAGAGGACAATCAGCGGGATGGCAATCAGGGTGCGCTCCATGAAGACCAGGAACAGCTTCCAGAAGTTCAGGGGAATCTCGCTTTTGATGATGATGGCCCCCACCTCGGTCATGTAGATAATCTGCACCAGGGAGAGCACGCCGATAACGAACTTGGTCTTGACGGAGGTCAGACCGGTAATCAGCAGGGCGGGGACGAACATGTCGGTAAAGCCGATCAGGGTGGCGGGGGCGGCGGCGAAGGCCTCCTCCAGGCCGAACAGGCTGAGATACAGCCCCATGGGGTAGGAGAGCCACTGGAACAGGGGGGTATAGGTGGCGATGATGAGCACGATGGTGCCCCAGGAGATGACGATGGGAATCAGGTCAAAGTACATCCCCATCAGCACCTCCATGCCGCCGGAGACCACATTTTTCAGCCGGAAGGACTCCGCCCGCCTGCAGCTGCTCTCCAGGGCGTAGGAGAGCAGGGAGGTCTGCCGGGGCACGTCCTCGTTGATTTGCTTGCCGGTCTGCTCCTGATAGGTGTCGGGCAGGGTGGAGATGGGGGGGATGCGGGCCAGAATGACGGCCAGGGCGACCCCCACCAGGCAGATGCACAGGTAGAAGGGGGGGAACAGGTGGGCGATGCCGGCGGTGTTGGCAATCAGCAGGCAGAAGGGGATAGAGACGATGGAGAAGTTGGTCATGATGTAGCCGGCCTCCCGCTTGGTGTAAAAGCCCTTCATGTACTGCTCCCGGGTCAGGATAACGGCGGCGTTGGACGCGCCGAACCAGGAGGCGATCAGGTCGATGGAGGCCCGGCCGGGCACATGGAACAAAGGGCGCACCACCGGCCGAAGGAGTACGCCCAGGAACTCCATGATGCCGCAGTCGGTGAGGAAGGGCAGGAAGAAGCTGAAGCCCAGCACGATGCAGAACAGGGTGGCGCACAGGTCGGCCATGGTGGCGCCGGTGTCGATGGAGGTGACGTACTCCGGGCCGATGTGGAACACCACCATCACAATGAAGACGGCGCCCAGTATCTTGGAGACCAGGTACAGGGGGGTGGAGCAGAAGGCCTTGCTCAGATAGTGGTTGTTCCGGATCCAGCCGGGCTTGCAGAAGTAGTCGTATACCGTCAGAACGGCGGAGCCCACAATGATGACCACCAGAATGTAGTTCAGGCTGGCGCCGAACAGGCTCTTGAGGAAGGATTTGACGAAGTCCAGCAGGGTGGTAAAGGAGTCCCCCTGGGGGACGGGAACCAGGAACATGAGAATGCCCAGGGCGGAGCCCAGAATGAATTTCAGCAGGTTCTTGGGGTTGACATAAGTCTGAGTTGTCATAGCATCTCTCTCCAAACAACAGCAATTTCGGGGGGTTACAGCGCCTCCACAGCCTCCATGGCCTGGAAGAGCATGTCCTCAGTGACGGGGTAGGGGATGTGCTCCATATCCGGGCCGGAGACGGCCTCCCGGAGCACGTCCTTCAGATAAGCCCGGTCCAGGGGGACCTCCATCTCCGCCAGGGTGGTGGGAATCTCCAGGTCCTGAAGGAATTTTTTCACCTCCCTGGCCCGGTCCCAGTCCCGGTCCACCGCCAGCTGGACCAGGACGCCGTAGGCTACCACGTTTCCGTGGAGGTATTTTTCCTCAAAACCGGGCAGGAGCACCAGGGCGTAATACACCGAGTGGGCGACGGCGCAGTTGTACTGGTCCAGCACCAGCAGGGACACCAGCCCGGTGCTGACGATGTTGGCCAGCACGGCCTGCTCCAGGGCGTGGGAGACCCGGTTTTCCCGACAGTCCGCCAGGGCCTGGACGCCGTGCTCCGCCAAAGGGGCGTAGCACATACCGCTGATTTCCCGGCCCAGGGCGGAGCTGTGGGCCAGCCGGTCCCCCCGGGCGGCGAAGCGGCACTCGAAGAACTTGCCCAGGGTGTCTCCCATCCCCGCCTGAAGGTACTGCCACGGGGCCCGGGCCAGCACCTCCAGGTCGAGGAAGCAGTGCCGGGCGGGGCGGGGGAAGAAGGCAAAGCGCTCAAAGCTGCCGTCCTCCCGGTAGACCACCGACAGGGCGGTGGTTCCGGCGCAGGTGGAGGCCGAGGTGGGGAAGGTGAACACCGGCAGGCCTGCGGCGAAGGCCGCCCCCTTGGCGGTGTCCAGAGCCTTTCCGCCCCCCATGCCGAAGACCATGTCCGCCCCCAGAGCCCGGGCGTGTCCGGCCCAGCGGTCCATACCGGCCTGGGTGCAGTCGCCGCCGAAGAGGACCGCGTCCGCCAGCTCCAGCCCGCTGCCCGCCAGGGCGGCCTCCAGCCTGGGCCGGCCGGCGGCCATGGCCCGCTGCCCGCCGATGAGCAGGGCCTTTGTGCCGAAGGGGCGGCAGACCTCCGGAACCAGGGAGTAGGCCTGGGGCCCTACGGAGTAATCGCAGAAGAAGACCGACCGCGCCCCGCTCATTTCAGCAGCTCCGTCAGCTTGGCCAGACGGGAGAGGGCCTCGTCCATGGTGGACTCCTCCCGGGCGAAGTGGAGGCGGATGAGATGGTTCACCGGCTCCTTGAAGAAGCTGGACCCGGGCACGGCGGCCACCCCGATGTGGACAATCATCCACTCGCAGAACTGAAGGTCGGACCAGCCCCGGAACTGGGGCAGATCCAGAAAGTCCTGGATGTCAATCAGGACGAAGTAAGTACCCTGGGGAACGTTGTGCTTTAAGCCGATGCGGTCCAGGCCGTCCAGGAAGTAGGCCCGCTTTTTGGTGTACAGCTCCCGGACCTGGTCATAGTAGCTCTGGGGGAATTCCAGGCCGGTGACGGCGGCCTCCTGCAGGGGGGCGGCGGCCCCCACGGTGAGAAAGTCGTGGACCTTTTTGGCCCCCTCCATCACCTCCGCCGGGCCCACCAGATAGCCCAGCCGCCAGCCGGTGATGGAGTAGGTCTTGGACAGGGAGCTGCAGGTGATGGTGTGGTCAAACATGCCGGGCAGGGAGGCCATGCAGGTGTGCTTCCAGGGGGCGTAGACCATGTGCTCGTACACCTCGTCGGTGACTACAAAGGCGTCATGCTTCAGCGCCAGCCTGCCGATGCCCTCCAGCTCCTCCCGGGAGAACACCTTGCCGCAGGGGTTGGAGGGGTTGCACACGATGATGGCCTTGGCCCCCTGCCGGAAGCCGTCCTCCACCAGGGCCATGTCAAAGCGGTAGTCCGGGGGGACGAGGGGGATATAGATGGGGTCGGCCCCGGAGAGAATGGCGTCCGCGCCGTAGTTTTCATAGAAGGGGGAGAAGACCATCACCTTGTCCCCCGGGTTGCAGATGGTCATCATGGCGCACATCATGGCCTCGGTGCCGCCGCAGGTGACCACAATCTCGGTTTCCGGGTCGATGGGCCGCCCGAAGGAGCGCTCCTGTTTTTTGGCCAGGGCCTGGCGGAAGTTCTCCGCACCGAAGGTGATGGAGTACTGGTGGGGGCCGGCGTGGGCCGCCCTGGCCAGAGCGTCCATAATCTCCCGGGGCGGGTCGAAGTCGGGAAAGCCCTGGGAGAGGTTGATGGCCCCGTGCTCGTCGCTGATGCGGGTCATGCGGCGGATGACCGAGTCGGTGAAGCTCTGTACCCGGTTGCTTAAGCAAGGCATAACAGCTACCTCTTTTCCGTCCGGCGCCGAAGGGCCGGCACAGTTCATATTTTAAGAATAAAGCTGAATGGAAGCGGAGAGACGCGCCGGCGGGGCGCCCCATACAGCCGCTCTTATCATACGGCATCTCAGGGCGGCGGTCAAGAGGGAATTTGAATAAAAATTCATCCTCTCCGGCAAAATATCCGGCCCGCTTTCTATTTATATTAAAGGGCGGGCACATCCGGCCCGCCCCTGCAGCGCACAAAACCAATCAAATTTTAACAGCTGAATAGAGGTTTCAAGAACCCTCGCTGTTCGGTACAGGATGAGCGGAGAGAATAAAACAGCACCGTAGCCTCTATACAGTGCTGTTTTTATTATGGGTCAGGCTGAACAAAAACTTGAAGAAATAAGTTGAGCGCATCTCGCTGCTGCTTTGTCAAGCCCGGTAATTTGACAGTATACTCATGATCCAATCCAATGAGGTAATCAACGGATGTCCGCAGAGCAACAGCGATCTGCTTTGCTCGGTCCAAAGATGGATTTTGAATATTATTTTCATATCGGTAGATAGTTTCTGAGCTGACCCCCAGCCTTTTGGCCAGTACGGCTCTGGAAAGTCCGCGCTCCTCCCTCAGCTGGCGGAGCCGGATGCCAAAATCATAAATCGGTTCCTCGTTCATAAAACCACCTCGCGGTACACAACGGATCGCAGACACAGCCCTCCGGCTTGATTTCATCAACCGAGGCGCGTGTCCTCACCACTGCCGTCAAGACCAAAAAAGAAATCGTCATAGGAGCATCCATAAAATTTTTTCAGCTCAATCAGAACACTTGCCCGAATATTCAGTTCTCCGGACTCATACTTGGCATAGGTGGTTCTGCCAATGTCACATTCGCGCCGCTGTAATTCGGCACACAATTTTTCCTGTGATATGTGACGCTCCCTGCGGAGCCGCTTCAAATTATCGCCGAGATTTCTGTCACGTCTGATTTTTTGCTCCATATCGCTTTCCCCGCAAAATTTCTGACCAGTATTGGTTGCAATTAAAATTAGTTTATGATAAACTGAACAAAAATATTGTCCGTGATACTGGTCAGCTGAAAACTTGTGGATAGAGGAATTCCATAAATAAAAAGTTCCTTTGACTGACTTTGAGTCAAAGGAACTTACGGTTCCAAACTGGTTTCATCAAAAAACGGGGAAGAGAAAAATACTGCCAAGCTGATGTCCAGACCCTGACACATTTCATGGATGATCCGGAGCTTTACGGAATCATATGCGCAATTTACCACGTTTCCAATGGTCGATCTGGGCACGCCGCTTTTCAGAAACAGCTCGTACTGTGTCATTCCCCGCTCGTCCAATAATTGGACAATCCGTCTGCTGACGGCTTGATTCAGCTGCAACACCCCCACCTCAACGATCATCATACCGGGAACGTGCGTTAATTAGTCCCTGTAGCTGTACGTCTAAATAAAGATATAATAGAAGCACAAAGTCCAGTGGTTCCAAGGCTAAAACGGTCAAGGTGTAGGAGTAGTCAAGAAGTAAACGACTCTCCTACACCTTTTTCCGCTCT
>JAAWHL010000126.1 GCA_022795855.1 Lawsonibacter sp. | reverse complement strand
CGAAATCCTGGAGCTCGCCCAGATACCCGCGGATGACGTCGTCGGCAATCCAGGCCTTGTTCCAGCCCAGCTTGGTGGGGCACATTTCGGACAGGGGCAGGTCCTCCAGCCCGTTTTCGTCCAGGAAGTAGCTGTCAAAGATGTCGCCCGGGGAGATTTTGCACAGATAGTCCGCGTCATGGCAGTAGCACTCCAGATATCCCCGGGAACCCGCCATATACAGGTCGGAGGCCATGGCCACGGCCTTGGTTCCGTCGGAGAAGGTGACCGTGACGTTGGCAAAGTCCTCCACGTCGTGGGGCGCTGCCTTCAGGTAGGACCGCTCCTCCGGCTTGAGGACGGGCAGGGCCGTGCCCGTGTCCGCCAGAACGCTGACCGGCTTCAGGTCCTCTCCGCGGGCCCGGCCCTCTGCCTGCTTGAGCATCAGCATGGCGCTGAGGGGGTGGCAGCCCGCCCGAATCAGCGCGCCGCCGCCAATCTGGCTCCACTCGCCCGCCGCCAGAGAGAGCGAGCCCTTCAGGCTCTCCTCGCCCTTCATGAACATGATTTTACTCTTCTTTTTGGAAACCGCTTCGGCGGCCTTCAGCACGGCGGCGCCATAGACATAGTTTTCCGCATAGCAGAACCGCTTCCCTGACCGGCGGATGGCGGCGCGGATCTGTTCCATGTCCTCCCGAACCGCCTGATACATGGCGGCCTTGGGCACCCGCAGGCCCACCGGCGCGGGATCGCCCTCCTTTCCGAAATATCCGGTCAGGGGCTTTTCGCAGATGACATGCTTCCCGGCCAGCAGAGAGGCGCAGACCATCTCCGTGTGCAGGAAGGGCGGGGTGCAGATATCCACCACGTCGATTTCCGGGTCGGAGAGAACGGCGGTGTAGTCCGCCAGGGCGGCCTCATACCCGTACTTCTCCCGGAACGCCTCGGCCTTGGGCAGGTCGATGTCCACCACGGTCTTGCGCCGGATGTGGATCCCGCCGATTTTTCCGAAAGCGTCGCTGTGCAGGCGGCCGGCATAGCCTGTCCCAATCAGGGCCACGCATAATGTTTTGATTTCCATTTGGATTCTCCTCCGTATCCAATATAGGTTCTTATTGGGGTCTAAATGTAAAGTCCGCCGTTGACGTCCAGCACCTCGCCGGTGGCGTAGGCGGCCTCGTCCGAGGCCAGGAACAAAACGGCGTAGGCGATATGCTCCATATCCCCCAGATGCCCCAGCGGGATTCCGGCCTCCAGCGAGGCCTGCTGCTCGGGCGTCATGGAATAGAACATCCTGCCCTTCAGGGGGCCCGGCGCCACCGCGTTGACGGTGATGGACCAGGGGGCCAGCTCCTTGGCCAGGGCCTGGGTCAGACCGATGACCCCGGCCTTGGAGGCGGAGTAGTTGCAGCCGCAGCCCGGCCGGCCGGTCCGGCCGCCGATGGAGGCGATGTTGACAATCCGGCCGTAGTTCTGGGCCTGCATCCGGGGCACCGCGTACTTGCAGGAGTTGAAATATCCCGTCAGATTGACCTGGATCACCGCGTTCCAGTCCTCGCAGCTCATCTGCGTAATCGGGGCGTGGCGGATGATGCCCGCCGTGTTGACCAGGATGTCAATCCGGCCCAATTCCCCGGCCGCCCGGTCCATGGCCGCCTCCACCTGCTCCGGCCTGGTGATGTCCGCCCGGCAGACGGAAATCTTCTGCCCGCGCTCCGCCGCCTCGGCCTGAATGGCGTTCAGGGCCTCCGCGTCAAAGTCAATCAGGAAAAGCTCGGCCCCCTCCCGCAAAAACAGGGCGTTGGCCGTCCTCGCCAGGTCGGAGGCCCCTCCGACAATCACCGCTTTTTTCTGTTCCAGTCTGCCGCCCATCTGAAAACTCCTTCCTTTCCCCCGCGCCCTCCCGCCTCGGCGGGAGAGGCTGCGCCTTTGTGGTTTTTAGCTTATAATACATGATAGAGGGCCCGGTTTCGTAAATCAATCGCACAAATTTCAAAGATTGATTACATATTTGTTATTGGATTAAGGCGCCGCCGGTGTGGTATACTCCCTACAGGAAGAGCTTGAGGGGAGGACGGACCATGACTCTGTCACAGCTGATTTATTTCAAGGAATTGGCGCAGTCCCAGCACTACACCTCTACCGCGGAGCTTCTGGATGTGGCCCAGTCCTCCCTGAGCCGCTCGATTTCGGCCCTGGAGGAGGAGCTGGGCGTATTTCTCTTTGAAAAGCAGGGCCGGAACATCCGTCTGACCCGGTACGGAGAGGCGTACTACCGGTACGTGCAGGAGGCCCTGAATACGCTGGACACCGGACGGAAATATGTCCAGGACATGGCGGACCCCAACTGCGGCGAAATCAACCTGGGGTCGATCTACTCCCTGGGGCCGAGAATCATGCCGGAGATCATCCAGGGGTTCACCGCACGGCCGGAGAACCAGCGCTTTCGGATTCGGATGACCCAGGGGTCCACGGCCGGCCTGGTTGAGCAGCTCAGGCAGGGGAAATGCGACCTGATTCTGTGCTCGCCGCCCGACACGGGGGACCACGGCCTGGAGCTGACGGCGATCCTCCAGCTCAAATTTGTCGTCCTGGTGTCCTCCAGGAACCCGCTGTCGGCCAAGGACCATATTTCTCTGAGGGAGCTGTCTCAATACTCGCTGGTGGTCTCCCCGGAGCAGATTACGGTCCTGCGCCGGCTGTTCAAATACCACGGCGCTTCCCTGAACGTGCTGTCCGAGATTCAGGGCGACTGCGCTGCGGTGAGGCTTGCCTCCATCAACTACGGCATTGCCATCCTCAGCACCGTGGCGGATTTTATGTGTAAGTTTGTCAAACAAATTGGACAAGGAACTCAGCAGGAGAGCGCCAGTCAAGCGGTCTCATCGGTAAGTTGTTGGAGCGGCGATTATGAACAGCG
>JAAWHL010000033.1 GCA_022795855.1 Lawsonibacter sp. | reverse complement strand
AGCCCGTCTCCCAGGCCACCATGCGCATCGTCAAGGTGTTCTGGGCCCTGGACGCCTCCCTGGCCTACCGCCGCCACTTCCCCGCCATCAACTGGCTGAACTCCTACTCCCTGTACCTGGAGTCCCTGAAGCCCTGGTATGACGAGAACCTGGGCAAGGACTTCCTGCTCAACCGGGAATGGGCCATGGCCGTCCTCCAGGAGGAGGCCAGCCTGAACGAGATTGTCCAGCTGGTGGGTAAGGATTCCCTGTCCCCCAAGGACCAGATTACCCTGGAGGTAGCCAAAATGGTCCGGGAGGACTTCCTCCAGCAGAACTCCTTTGTGGACATCGACTCCTTCTCCGAGTGGGACCGCCAGGGCCGGATGCTGGCTATCATCCGGGACTACGACGGGCAGTGCCGCGCCGCCAGCGAGAAGGGCGGGTCTTTGAATGACTTGTTCAACATTCCTGCCCGGGAGGTCATCGGCCGCGCCAAGAGCGTGCCCGCCGATGAGTATGCCCAGGTCTACGCCCAGCTCAGCCGGGATATGGAGCAGCAGATCAGCGCCATCGCGGAGAAGGGAGAGGAAGCACTGTGATTCGGGAATATAAAACCATCGAAGAAATTTCCGGCCCCCTGATGGTGGTCAAAAAGGTGCAGAACGTCACCTATGACGAGCTGGCCGAGATTGAGCTGACCGACGGCACCACCCGCCGCTGCAAGGTGCTGGAGGTCAACGGCGACTCCGCCGTGGTTCAGCTGTTCGAGTCCTCCGCCGGCATCAACCTGGCCGACTCCAAGATCCGCTTCCTGGGGCATCCCCTCCAGCTGGCCGTGTCTGAGGACATGCTGGGCCGCGTCTTTAACGGCATGGGCGAGCCCATCGACGGCGGCCCCGCCATCCTGGCCGACGAGTACCGGGATATCAACGGCCTGCCTATGAACCCTGCCGGCCGCGACTACCCCAACGAGTTCATCCAGACGGGTATCTCCACTATCGACGGACTGAACACCCTGGTCCGCGGACAGAAGCTGCCCATCTTCTCCGGATCCGGCCTGCCCCACGCCAACCTGGCCGCCCAGATTGCCCGTCAGGCCAAGGTGCTGGACGGCGCCTCCAACTTCGCCGTGGTCTTTGCCGCCATCGGCATCACCTTTGAGGAGTCGGAGTTCTTCGTTCAGGAATTCCGCCGCACCGGCGCCATCGACCGCACCGTGCTGTTCACCAACCTGGCCAACGACCCCGCCGTCGAGCGTATCGCCACCCCCCGTATGGCCCTGACCGCCGCGGAGTACCTGGCCTTTGAGAAGGGAATGCACGTTCTGGTCATTCTGACCGACATCACCAACTACGCCGAGGCTCTGCGCGAGGTCTCCGCCGCCAAGAAGGAGGTCCCCGGACGCCGCGGCTACCCCGGCTACCTGTACACCGACCTGGCCACCATGTACGAGCGGGCCGGCCGTCAGGTGGGCAAGGAGGGGTCCATCACCATGATTCCCATCCTGACCATGCCCGAGGACGACAAGACCCACCCCATCCCCGACCTGACCGGCTACATCACCGAGGGACAGATTATCCTCTCCCGCGAGCTGTACCGCAAGGGCATCAATCCCCCGGTGGACGTGCTGCCCTCCCTGTCCCGTCTGAAGGACAAGGGCACCGGCGCGGGCAAGACCCGCGAGGACCACGCCGGCACCATGAACCAGCTCTTTGCCGCCTACGCCACCGGCAAGGAGAACAAGGAGCTGATGTCCATTCTGGGCGAGGCCGCCCTCAGCCCCACCGACCTGCTGTACGCCAAGTTCGCCGACGAGTTTGAGAAGCGCTATGTGGCCCAGGGGACTGACGAGAACCGCTCCATCCAGGAGACCCTGGACCTGGGCTGGGAGTTGCTGAGCATCCTGCCCCGGGGTGAGCTGAAGCGTATCAAGCCGGAGATGATTGACAAATATCTGCCCAAGCAGGATCAAGGGGGGGTATAAATGCCTTCCGCAACGATCAACCCCACCCGACAGGAGCTGAACCGGCTGAAAAACCGGCTGCGGACCTCCATCCGGGGCCATAAGCTGCTGAAAGACAAGCGGGACGAGCTGATGAAGCAGTTCATGGACGTGGTGCGGGAAAACCGGGCGCTGCGCCGCCGGGTAGAGGAGGGGCTGATGCGGGCTCACGGATCCTTTACCGTGGCCGCCGCCCTGATGTCCCCCGAGATGCTGGAGCAGTCCCTGCTCTACCCCAAGCAGAGCGTGGAGCTGGACATGACCTTCCAGAACGTCATGTCGGTGGATGTGCCTCAGTACCAGTTCAAGACCCGCAGCGAAGACCCGGGGGAGATCTACCCCTACGGCTTTGCCGCTACCTCGGGCGAGCTGGACGACGCCGTGGCCGCTCTGGCCCAGGTGTTCCAGGATATGCTGCGTCTGGCGGAGATTGAGAAGACCTCCCAGCTGCTGGCCGAGGAAATCGAAAAGACCCGCCGGCGCGTCAACGCCCTGGAGTACGTCAAGATTCCGGAGATGGAAGCGAACATCAAGTATATCTCCATGAAGCTGGACGAGAATGAGCGCTCCAATACCATCCGCCTGATGAAGGTCAAGGACCTCATCCTGAAAGAGGCCATTGAGGAAAAGCGCCTTCAGGACGAAGCGGCTTTGGAGAATTTCGGCTGACAGAAATAAAAAAATCGGTATCTCAATTGAGATACCGATTTTTTTGTGATGGGGGAGAAGGGATTACTCCTCGTCCGCCTCCACTGTGTCATCGCTCAGATCCAGGGAGAAGGCGGTCTCACAGTTGGGACAGGTAATCATGCCCTTGGACAGCGCCTCGTCGTCAATGACAAGGGGCTCCTCACAGTTGGGACACTCCACCTCAAAGAAATCATCGTCATCCTCCCTGAGATCCGGCTCCTCATCGTCGAAGACATAGTTCTCCACGTCGGACAGGTCATCGGACAGTGCGTCGATTTCCTCGCCCAGTGCCAAGGAGTTCTCCTCCAGATCCTCAATGGACAGGCCGACCTCCTCCAGAATGCCGATCATTACGGAAATGAGCTTGGCCTCTTTGGACTTCTGGGTGTCCAGATCCAGACCCTCGGCCAGACCCTTCAGATAGGCGACTTTCTCGGAAATAGTCATAGTTGTTTCCCTTTCTGAGATAAAATCTCATATGCGGTTTTTCGTTCTGCACGCGGCGGCTCGGATGCTCAGCCTTTACATCTCTCCAGATACTCCCCGGTACGGGTGTCAATCTTGATTTTGTCGCCGGGATTGATGAACAGAGGCACCTTGATTTCCGTGCCGGTCTCCAGGGTGGCGGGCTTGGTCACGTTGGTGGCGGTGTCGCCCTTGAAACCGGGGTCGGTCTCGGTGACCTCCAGCTCCACAAAGTTGGGGGGCTCCACGCCGAAGACGCTGCCCTTATAGGACATGACCTTGCAGGTCATGTTCTCCTTGATGAAGCGGAAGGAGTCGCTGAGCAGGTCCTTGCTGATCGGGAGCATGTCAAAGCTCTCCATATCCATGAAATAGTACAAGTCACCGTCGTTGTAGCTGTACTCCATGTCCTTGCGCTCCACAAAGGCCTGCTCGAATTTGGCAGTGGGGTTAAAGGAAGTCTCGGTCACGCCGCCGGTGATGATATTTTTCATCTTGGTGCGGACAAAGGCAGCGCCCTTGCCGGGCTTGACGTGCTGGAACTCGACGACCTGCATGACCTTGCCGTCCATCTCGAAGGTCACGCCGTTGCGGAAATCACTGGCGGAAATCATTGCCATAGAAATCATCCTCCAAATGTGTTTTGATTAACTAATTCATTTTACCCTATTTCTCCCTCTTTTGCAAGAGGATTTATAGGATATGAGGGTTACTTTTTGCGGCAGGCAGGTTATTTGCCGGATACCGGATTGGAAGAGGGCAAAAACGTCCCGATGCACTGGGGGCGCTGCGGTATTATAGGAATTGCATTGGAAGAACGGGGAGAGGGCCGGACGCGGAAGTTTTTCTCCCTAAAAGGTGACATCAGCGGCAAAAGGGCCGACAGCCGGTGTGCTGAGAGATGTTAAACAGGCTCTGAGGCGCGTCTGCGCCGCGGGGGGCTTATGGCCCGCTGACTGGACGAGAACAAACTGCGCTGCTCCCATCAGCGGGAATCCCGGATTATCCCGCCAGCAGCCGCCCGAGCTGATAGACCAGCAGGGAGACTGCGTAGGCGCAGCCGATTTGCCAGGCGACGCAGAAGAGCGTCCACTTTCTGCTGTTCATCTCCTTTGCGATGGTGGACACCGCCGCCACGCAGGGCACATACAGCAGGATAAACACCAGATAGGAGAAGGCGGACAGGGGCGTGAAGCCCGTCATGGCGGCGGAGACCGCCGCCGGGCCGGCGGCCAGGGGAAAGCCGTAGAACATTCCCAGGGAGGAGACCACCATCTCCTTAGCGATGAAACCGGTGAGCAGTGCCACCACCGCCTGCCAGAAGCCGAAGCCGCAAGGGGCGAACAGGGGAGCCAGGGCGGAGCCCATGCTGCCCAGGATACTGTGGGCGGGGTCGCTGACCATGCGGAGAGAGAGGTCGAAGGACTGAAGCAGCCACAGGAGGATGCTCATCAGCAGAATCAGGGTGCCCGCCTTGACCAGAAATCCCTTTACCTTCTGCCATACATGGGAGAGCATGTTGCCCAGGGAGGGCAGGCGGTAGGGGGGAAGCTCCAGCACAAAGGGGGCCGGCTCGCCGGAAAACAGGGTATGCTTGAACAGCAGGCCGGACAGGATGCCGGCGGCCATGCCGATGAGGTACAGTCCGAAGACCACCAGTCCCGCCCAGGGGCCGAAGAAGGCGGAGGCAATCAGACCGTAGACGGGCAGCTTGGCCGAGCAGGACATGAAGGGCACCAGCAGGATGGTCATCCGCCGGTCCTTCTCGTTCTCCATGGTCCGGGCGCCCATGACGGCGGGCACCGAGCAGCCAAAGCCCATGAGCATGGGGATGAAGGCCTTGCCGCTCAGGCCGAAGCGCCGCAGCAGCCGGTCCATGATGAAGGCGGCCCTGGACATATAGCCGGAGTCCTCCAGAAAGGATAGGAAAAAGAACAGCAGGGCAATCTGGGGCAGAAAGGAGACCACGCCGCCCACACCGGAGACGATGCCGTCCCGCACCAGGCTGACCAGCACCTGAGAGACGCCCAGGCCGGTCAGGAGGGAGGCCAGGGCCGCGCCCAGCAGATCCATCCCCGCCGCCGCGCCGTCCTGGAGCCAAGAGCCGAAGGGGCCGAAGGTGACGGCGAACATCAGCAGCATGGTACACAGGAACAGGGGCAGAGCCAGCACCCGGTGCGTGACAACCCGGTCGATTCGCTCGGTAAGCGTCACGGCGCCGGAGGCGGAGCCCCGCTCCACTGCGGCGGAGGCCACCCGCTGAATGAACTGGTAGCGGCTGTCGGCCACCAGGGTCTCCCGGTCTCCCAGGGGGCTGGCGTTCTCATATTCGGCGATGATGCCCTCCAGCCGGCCGGATACCTCCGGGGGCAGGCCCAGCGCCTTCTCCACCAGGCCGTCCCCCTCCAGCAGCTTGATGGAGGCCCAGTGGGCGGGCAGGCCGGCGGCATAGGCCCGGTCGTGGAGCAGCTCGCCCATGCGGTGGTGTATATCGTGGGTGAAGTCGTCGTACAGGTCGTCGGGCTCTACGGTGAAGCCCAGGTGCATCTGCCGGTGGGCGGTGTGAAGAAGCTCCTCCAGCCCCTGGCCGGTTTTGGCGGTGATGGGCACCACGGGGATGCCCAGCTCCCGGGACAGGCGGCGCACGTCAATGCGGTCCCCCCGCTTTTCCACCTCGTCCATAAAGTTCAGGGCCAGCACCATGGGCCGCTCCAGCTCCAGCAGCTGCACGGTCAGATAGAGGTTGCGCTCCAGATTGGTGGCGTCGGCGATGTCGATGACGCAGTCCGGGGCGTCCTGGATGATATAGTCCCGGGTGACAATTTCCTCCATGGAGTAGGGGGACAGGGAGTAGATGCCGGGAAGGTCCACAACGGTGACGGAGTTCTCGCCCAAGCTGGCCCGGCCCTCCTTTTTCTCCACCGTGACCCCCGGCCAGTTGCCCACATACTGGTTGGAGCCAGTCAGAGCATTGAACAGAGTGGTCTTGCCGCAGTTGGGGTTGCCGGCCAGAGCGATGCGCATGGGGCGCTGGTCGTGGGCGGAGGGGTCGTAGCGCTCCGCGTGCTCCCGCAGCTCGTGCTCGTGGTCCCTGAGCTGGCGGCGGCGGGCCTCCGGGTCGGGAGCCCGGCGGGTGACGGCGCCGCGGGCGGTCTGGCCGGGCCGGCGGTCCGTTCCGCCTCCCTGCGCCGGTCCCACCGCAATTTGGGCCGCGTCCGCCCGGCGCAGGGACAGCTCGTAGCCCCGCAGGGTTACCTCCAGAGGGTCGCCCAGAGGGGCGATTTTATTGATTTTCACCGCCGTGCCCGGGGTCAGCCCCATATCGACCAGACGGCGCTTCACCGCGCCCGAGCGGTTGCCTACCGAGAGGATTACTCCGCTCTGGCCGGGCTTGAGGTCGTATAATGTTTTTCCTTCGGGCCGCTTTTCCTCCATCGGCCCACCTCCCCTATGATTAAAGACTGCTGCCGCCGGAGACGGCAGGGAACTGCTATTTGCCTACGCAGAAGCGCTGGAAAATCCGGTCGGTGACGTCCTCCCGCACGCTCTGGCCGGTCAGCTCGCCCAGGGCCTCCAGGGCCTGCTCCACATCGGTGAGCAGAGCGTCGGGGGTCATCCCCGCCTCCAGAGCCTCCCGGGCCCGGCGGACCCCCTCCCGGGCCCGGCGGGCGGCCTCCTCCTGCCGGGCGTTGGTCAGCAGCTGGCCGTAGGGGACTCCCTCCTCCCGGGGGAAGAGGGCCGCCACCGCCGACTCCAGCTGCTCCAGGCCCCGGCCGGTTTTGGCGCTTACCTCCGCCGTGGGCAGAGGCTCGGGCAGGCGCATCAGGGAGACCGGGGCGGGGGGGAGGTCGCTCTTGGTCCGCACCAGAATGGTGGGGGCCAGCCGGACCGCCTCCTCCAGCAGGGCGGCGTCCTCGGGCCCGGCCGGGACCGAGCCGTCCCACAGCACCAGAATCAGCTCTGCCTGCTCCATGGCCGCGCGGCTGCGCTCCACGCCCAGGCGCTCCACCGGGTCCTCCGTCCGGCGCAGGCCGGCGGTGTCAATCAGCCGCAGAGAAACCCCGCCCAGCTCGCACCGCTCCTCCACCGTATCCCGGGTGGTGCCCGGGATGTCGGCGACGATGGCCCGGTCGTACCCCACCAGAGCGTTGAGCAGGGAGGACTTGCCTGCGTTGGGGCGGCCCACGATGGCGCAGGGCACCCCGTCCCGCAGCTGCTTTCCCCGGCCGCAGGAGGCCAGCAGCCTGTCCAGCGCCTCCTCCTGGGCGGACAGGACGGCGCCCAGCTCGCCGGCGCGAAAGGGGGTGATATCCTCGTCCGGATAGTCCAGCACCGCATGGAAATGGGCGGTCATATCCACCAGGGCGGAATAAATCGTGCCGATTTTTCTGGACAGCGCCCCGGCCAGCTGGCCCGCCGCGTGGCGGGCCCCCTCCCGGCTGCGGGCCTCCAGCAGGTCTCCCACCGCCTCGGCCTGGGACAGGTCCAGACGGCCGTTGACAAAGGCGCGGCGGGTGAACTCACCGGCCTGGGCCTGGCGCGCCCCCTGGGCGAACAGGGCGTCCAGCCCCAGGGTGAGCACCATGGGGGAGCCGTGGCACTGAAACTCCGCCGTGTCCTCCCCGGTGTAGGTGTAGGGGGCCAGGCTGTAGGTACACAGCACCCGGTCGATGGGCTGGCCGCCCCGGTCCAGCAGGTCGCCGTAGACCAGCTTTCGGGGGCCGTGCTCACGCAGGCTCCTGACGCCCAGCGGGCGGAAGCACTGTTCGGCGATGGACACCGCCCGGGGGCCGGACAGGCGCAGGATCCCGATGGCGGCCGGGGCGGCGGCGGTGGCGAGAGCGGCAATGGTGTCGGTGGAAGGCATGAAGACTTGCTCCTTTCCCGTACAGGCGGAGGGATGAAGCCCCGCCCGCGTCATATAAAAGTTTGTGCATCATTCCCCGGAAAAAAGAATTGACATGGATTATGTAAATCCGGGGATGAATATTTTGGGTTTCCCACACTGACATAACGTATGTGGAAAACTCTGTGGAAAATGTGGATAACCCTTGGGACACAGGGAAAAGTTCCCCGGAGCGGACGGGGGAAAATATTCAGCGCGGGCGCATAATGCCGTGTCAAAAGAATAACGGGAGCAACCGGGGACGGGCTGTCGAAAAATGGAATTTCAGGCAGAATAAGTGCTGTTTTACGCGGTTTGGAGGCAGAGGGGGTTCCGAAAAAGATCATTCACGGTTCCGGCCTGCCGCGCTGGGCCCGCGTTCGGCAGGGCCCCTGCGGCGGCCTCTTTTAGGAGATGCGCTCTGCAATTGCCCGGGCTGCCCGCACCCCCGACGCGCCTGCCTGAGCCAGGCCGCGGGTGACCCCCGCGCCGTCGCCGGCAGCGAAGAGGCCGGGCAGGGCGGTCTCCAGCTCGCCGGACAGGGCCAGGCGGGAGGAGTAGAACTTCACCTCCGCCCCGTAGAGCAGGGTGTCGTAATTGGCGGTGCCGGGGGCGATTTTGTCCAGCTGGTAAATCATCTCAATGATATCGTCCAGCTGACGCTTGGGCAGGGCCAGGGACAGGTCCCCGGGCACGGCGGCGGTCAGGGTGGGCCGGACGTAGGACTTGCTCATCCGGTGCTCGTTGGTGCGCCGGCCGCCCACCAGGTCCCCAAAGCGCTGAACCAGCACCCCGCCGGAGAGCATGTTGCTCAGGGAGGCCACATGCTTGCCGTAGCGGTAGGGCTCGTTGAAGGGCTGGGTGAAGCGGTTGGACACCAGAAGGGCGAAGTTGGTGTTCTCGCTGCGCAGGGCCGGGTCGGCGTAGGAGTGGCCGTTGACCGTGTTGATGCCCTCCACGTTTTCCGCCACCACGTGGCCGTAGGGATTCATGCAGAAGGTGCGCACGCTGTCCCCGTACCGCTTGGTGCGGTAGACCAGCTTGGACTCGTACACCACGTCGGTGATGTGCTCGAAGACGGCGGCGGGCAGCTCTACCCGCACGCCGATGTCCACCTGATTGTTAATCAGCTCGATGCCCAGGCCCTGGCACTGCTTGGCGAACCACTCCGCCCCCGAGCGGCCCGGGGCGGACAGCAGAAAGCGGCAGGACAGCTCTTCACCGCCGGCCAGCTCCAGCCGGTAGCCCCCGTCCGCCTGGCGGATTTGTGTCACGGCGGTGTCAAAGCGGAATTCCAGCTTCTCCCGGAGCCCCTCGTAAATATTGGTGAGGATGCGCAGGTTGTTTTCGGTGCCCAGGTGCTTGCACCGGGCCTGCAGCAGGTGCAGGTCGTGGGCCAGGGCCAGCCGCTCCAGCTTCCGGGCCTCTGGGGTCTCGGTGGAGTACACCTCGGTGGTGGCCCCGTGAAGCACGTTGACGGAATCCACATAGTCAATCAGCTCCATGACCTCGCCGGCCTCCATAAAATCGGTGAGCCAGCCGCCGAACTGTGTGGTAAAATTAAATTTGCCGTCGGAGAAGGCCCCCGCGCCCCCGAATCCGCACATGGTGTCGCATACGGGACAGTGGATGCACTCCTTCACTCTGCCGGCCACAATGGGGCAGCTGCGGCGGTAGATGTCATGGCCCTGGTCCAGGGCCAGCATATTCAGGCCGGGGCGGATCCGGGCCAGCTCATAGGCGGCGAAAATGCCCGCCTCCCCGCAGCCCAGGATAATCACGTCATACTGTTTGCTCATGGGGGCTCTCCTCTCATATGTAGCGAGCGTTTCCGCTCTGCCTATCATTCTACCACAACCCGCGCCACAAAAAAAGAGAACGGGCCAATAATTCCGCCCAAAATTCCGTCTTATTTAGAGAAAGGAGGGAGGACATGACCGACACTGAGCTGAGGCCGCTGCTGGAGCGCCTGCGGACCGGGGACCGGGACGCCTTTGAGGCGCTGTACCGGGAGCTGAGCGGTCCGGTGTTCACCGTCGCGGTGCGCATCACCCGGGATCGGATGCTGGCGGAGGACGTGCTGCAGGAGTTCTTTTTGAAGCTGTTCCGGACGCCCCCGGAACCGGGCGTGAAAAATCCCCGGGCCTATCTGTACCGGACCGCCCGGAACCTGGCCTTGGACGCTTTGCGCTCCCGGCCCGACTGGTCAGAGCTGAAGGAGGGGGCCGCGGACCGGGACGGCCCGGAGAGCTGGCAGCGGAGGTTGGATCTGGAGGGGGCGTTCGGCGTGCTGGGGGCGGAGGAGCGGCAGATTGTCACCCTGCACTTAAACGGCGGGCTGACCTTCCGGGAGGTGGCCCAAATTGTGGAGCGTCCCCTGGGCACCGTGCTTTGGAAATACCGGAAAGCCCTGGGGACCATGCGGAATTATTTGAATGGAGGCGCGACATGAAAACAATTTTTGCCCTGATTCTGTGCCTGGCCCTGGCGGCCCCCGCCGCCGCAGCGGAGGAGAGCCGGCCGGCGGAGTACGCGCCGGCGGAAATGCCGGAAGTTTATTTCGGAGAGGCGCCGCCTGCTCCGGCCGTGGGGGAGCAGGACGTCCCTGACTCCCGCCCGGACGCCTCCGGCCCCGCCGGAGCCCGGGAGGCGGTCCCCTTCGCCAACGCGGGCGAGCTGTACGAGTCCTGGTACGCCAACTCCAAGGGAGACGAGCTGTCCGTCTACCCGGAGGGGGTGTGCGGCGTGTGGAGCACCGACGGCACCATGGACCGGCTGACCATCGCTGTCACCCCGGACGAGGCGGGGGAGGCCTGCAAGGAGGCCATTCTGGCCCAGGTGGAGGACGACTCCACCCTGACCTTCACCCATCAGACCTACACCCATCGCCAGCTTCGGCAGCTCCAGGAGGAGCTGACCGCGTACCTGGGGGACGAGACGGGGGCCTGCTCCATCGGGGTCCACGAGATGGAAAACCGGGTGGTCATCGGCATCGACACTGCCCATCCGGGGGCCCGGGCCTTTATGGACCGGTGCGCCGGGCAGTACGGGGACATGGTGGGGTTTGAGGGTGGCAAGGGCTATCACTTCTCCACTGCTCTCGGGCAGGAGGCCGCCGCAGGAGGCGGTCAGGCGGGCGGGGGGCCGGAGACCAGCCGGGCCGCCTGGATGTGGCTGCTGTGTACCGCCGGAGTACTGGCCGCCGCCCTGGCGCTCCGCCCCCGGGGCCGGAGCGCGGTGCTGGCCCGGGTGGACGGGGGAACCCAAACCGCCGCCCCCCTGACCCGGAAGCAGACCGCCCAGGCTGTCCGGGAGGCCGCCCTGACCCCGGACCGCCGGGCCTGGGCGGAGATTTTGAAGTGCTTGGAGTGACTGCGGCCCTGCCGCGAAGCGTCTGAAGAACCGCCGGTTTCGCCGGCTCCAACGGCAAAACCGGCGGTTTTCTCTGCCCGGACGCCTCTGCACTGTAAACCTGGATTCCCGGACAGATTTTCTGCCCCTGTCCGGATTGGAATTGCTCGATGTCCTTTTCCGAACCGGCACCCGCACCACGGAAAAATCCCGAAACCCCTTGATTTATCAGGGTTCCGGGGTTTTCTTTTTTTGCCGTTTGGGTATTTTGGCCTTTGTTTGGTCTTTGCGGCCTGAAAAACTGAGATGTTTACGGGGGAACAGCTTTTTCCAGCCGGCAGAAGAATCCCAATTTAACAGGAGCGGGAACACTGGAAATGCGTCTCCCGCTCCTGTTGTTATGCTCCGATTGTCCGTGGTTTCTTAGCTGCACTGTCAAATCTCCCTCAGAATAACATATCCTTTTTGTGGAAACGACAAATTCAGATGTACTATTTTATACATTATGTAGAAAACGTTCCTGACAGATTGACAGGCGGCACAATTTTTGTTATCTTAGCAATGGAGCAAATAGTACAAAAAATATTTTTATAACAAATGTATTATGTGCTCCATCTGCGCGGCAGGCTTTTCACGTATGCGGCCTGAATGTCTGGCCAGGTTTAGGCCGCACCGGGAGGGGCAAAATTAAAGAGGGGAGATAACTTTATGACATTGATGGATGTATTGATTGACTTTTCGTACATCAGCCTTCTGCTTATGATAGGCTACTGGCTGCGCCGCCATGTAAAAATCCTTCAGCACTATTACATTCCCGTGGCGCTGATTGCGGGAATCCTGGGCCTGCTGCTGGGACCACAGGTGTTGGGGCGGGTTTCCCCCGTCTGCTTTGCCTATTCCAGCTCTATGAGTCAATGGTCAGGTATCCTGTCCACCATCGTCTTTGCGTGTTCCTTCCTGGGGCAGCGGCTGGAGAAGGTCACCGGCGGCGCGCTGCAAACCTATTTCATGGCCGGCAGCATTCACCAGGCCCAGGTCCTGGCAGGAATGACCCTTGCCATTGTCATTGGATTTGTTATCCCGGAGCTGCCCATCGGCTTCGGCCTGCTCCCGGTGCTGGGCTTCTACGGCGGCCATGGGCTGGCAATCCCTGCCGGCCGGGTATTTGACGACATCGGCTATATGACCGGGGGCTCGGATGTGGCGGCCACCTTTGCCACCATCGGTATCCTGTGCGGCGTTATCTGGGGCATCATTATCATCAACCGCGCCGCCAGAAAGGGCCAGACCACGGTAAAGATGAAAATCGAGGATATGCCTCCCGAGGAATTGACCGGCTACTACCCGCCGGAAAAGCGCAAACCAATGTGCGACAGCGTTTCTTCCTCCTCAACCCTGGATCCTTTGGGCTCACAGCTGCTGGTGGTCGGCGTCATCATCCTCAGCGCCTATGTGATCCGTACAAACCTGATGGCCGTGGTCCCCTTCTTTACCAACGTGCCTCTGTTTGCCTTTGCCCTGGTAATCTCCGCTGTCTTCACCATTGCCACTCAGAAGAGCAAGCGCGTGATGGATATGATCGACCGTAAGGCCATTATCCGCATCTCCGGCGCCGCACTGGAGTATATGATTGCCTCCAACCTGGCGCTGACCAACCTGAGCGTGTTTGTCACCTATGCGGTTCCTCTGGTTATCATGAGCATTGCGGTGGCCGCTGTCACCTACCTGTTCTCGTTTGTAATCAGCAAAAGGGTTCTGTACAAAAACGGCTGGCTGGAAACCAGCATCGGCCTGTTCGGCCAGTCCTGCGGCGTGCTGTCCACCGGTCTGCTCCTGCTGAAGGTGGTTGATCCCGACTATAAAACCAATGCGGCCACCAACATCACCTCCTCCTCCACCCTGGGATACACCTTCCAGCTGCAATATACCCTGGTGTTTATGACCCTGGTTACCACCGCGCCCATGTTTGTTTACGCCTGGAGCTGGGGGCTGTTCGCAATCCTCTTCGGCCTTGGCCTGTTTTTTGGCGCCCGGGCCCATAAGCGGGGGGACTGACACCCCTGGAGGGTATTGTAGAAATGGTTGACATCTTCTGAATAACGGGGTATGATTACTCCGAAAATGAAACGTTTGATACATTGAAGGGAAATGGACCCGCGAAATTGATTTGGCTGTCAATGAAAAAACTTAAAATTTGGAGGCAATGAAAATCATGACGAACACAAAATGGATGAAGGAAATGACCTCTGCCGAGCTGGCTGAGGCGGTGAAGACCTGCGACACTGTTATTATTCCCGGCGGCGCTATTGAGGTCTATGGACCTCACCTCCCCCTGGGATCCGACTCCATCGTGTCCAAGGCCATCTGTGAGCGGGTGGCAGCAAGGACCAACGCCATCATCGGCCCTTTCATTGAGGTAGGCGAGTCCGCCTCTTTGTATGAGTTCCCCGGCACCATCAAGATTATGCCCCAGACCTACGCCATGATGATCACCGACATCATCGACTCTCTGGCCCACTGGGGTTTCAAAAAATTCATGTTCATCAATATGCACGCCGGCAACGTGCCCATCATTACCCAGATCTGCAAGGAAAAAATCCGGGAGTACGGCATCCGGTGCGCGCAGATCGACTGGTGGCGGTTTATCCAGCCCAACAGCGTAGACATCTGCGAGTGCAAGGGCTGGATGGCCCACGGCCACGCCAGCGAGAGCGGCACCAGCGTGATGCTCTATCTGCACCCCGAGTATGTGGAGATGGACAAGCTGACCAAGGTGGAGCAGGACCCCTCCCTGTACAAGTACCCCGATATCGTCACCTATCCCGAGTTTTCCGAGCGCACCAAGAACGGCACCCTGGGCGACGCCACCTTGGCCAGCCGGGAGAAGGGCGAAAAGATTGTCACCAAGTGCGTAGACCGCATCGTGCAGTATATGGTGGAAAACGGGTTCGGCTGCTGACCGCAGGGAAAAGTGAGGGAAGAACATGAACAAATTTACAGCGGCAATTATTCAGCTTGACTCCCAAAGCGACGTGGAAAAGAACCTGAATACTATCGTTGGCTTTATTGAGCAGGCCGTACAGCGGGGAGCCAAGCTCATTGCCATGCCGGAAAACTGCAACTACGTGGGGGGCGAGAGCGCTGCTCATGCCGAGGAAATTCCCGGCGGACACACCTTCCGGGTACTGTCGGAGCAGGCAAAGAAGTATGGCGTATGGCTCCACTGCGGCAGCATCTATGAGAAGAACGACACAGATCCCCGCCCCTATAACAGCAGCATGGTCATCAACCCGAAGGGGGAACTGGCGGCCAAATACCACAAGCTGCATCCCTTTGATGTAAATGTCCCCGGCCTGGAGCCCATCCGGGAGTCTGACCGCATTTGTCCGGGCAGGGAGATTGTCACCGTGGATACCGGCGAGGTGGGCTGCCTGGGCCTGTCCGTCTGCTACGATATCCGGTTCGGGGAGCTGTACCGCATCATGGCTCTGGAGGGTGCGCAGATTCTGCTGACCCCCGCTGATTTTACCATGCCCACCGGCAAAGACCACTGGGAGACCATCCTGCGCACCCGGGCCATTGAAAACGGCTGCTATGTAATCGCGCCCGGCCAGTACGGCGTAAAACCCAAGTTTACCGCCTATGCCAATTCCCTGATCGTCGATCCCTGGGGCACCGTGATTGCCCGGGCCCCTGACCGCCCCTGCGTCATCACCGCTGAGATCGACCTGGACTATCTCCAAGAGGTGCGCCGCAAAATCTTTACGCTGGAAAACCGCCGGCCTGACGTATATTCCCTGAAGCGGACCTAACCTATGGGAATCGACTGTATGTGATTCATCGGCACAGGCTGTCGAAACTGTCGTTTGGACGTTTCGGCAGCCTGGTTTTTATGAAAAGAGAGGACTGTTTTTCATGGCAGGAAAAAACGTTCAGGGGGTTGTACTCACCATACTGTCGGCTGTCCTATGGGGGCTGAATCCACTGTTTGCCCGCACCGTGTATGCAGGGGGCGGGAACGCGGCGACGCTGGCCTTTTTCCGCATGTTCCTGGGGACCGGGTTCATGGCCCTGGTCCATCTCGGACTGACCCGCACCGGCCTGGGCGTAACCAGAGCGGAGCTGAAAAAGCTGATTCTTTGCAGCGTGGGTTACGCGGCAACTCCGGTTCTGCTGCTCAGCTCCTATAATTACCTCCCCTCCGGACTGTGTACCACCATTCACTTTGTATATCCGGTGTTGGTCATTGCGGGGACCATTCTTTTTTGCCACGAGAAGGTCAGCCGCTGGAAGCTGCTGTGCTGCGGACTATGCGCTGCGGGCATTGTGTGCTTCTATACGCCCGGCGGGGAAATCAGCGCCTTTGGCATTGGGATTGCTTTTGTGTCCGGCGTGACATATGCATTCTACATCGTATATATTTCAGCCTCCGGGCTGTTGGAGCTGCCGGTCTACAAGGTAACGGCATATCTGAACCTGATCAGCGCGGTTTTGATTGGTGCTTTTACAGCGCTAACTCACCAGGCCGCTCTCCCAACAACTCCGGTCAGCATCGGTGTGCTGCTGTGCTTTGCGCTGGTGGCCGCATTTGCCTCAGCTGCCTTTCAGCTGGGGACCAAATATGTTGGCCCACAGAGTTCTTCCCTGCTGTCCACCTTCGAGCCTTTGACCAGCGTGGTAGTCGGCTTTCTTGTCTACCGCGAATCGCTGACATTCCGTTCTGTGCTGGGTATTGTCTGCATCCTGCTGTCGGTCATCCTGCTCTCCCTGCTGGAGCACAAGGCGGAGTAGGAACCGGGTTTCAGCGCTTTCTCAGGGAATCGGGATTTTTTGCTTGCAACTGTGAGATATTGTTGCTATAATACATAATAATAGGCTTTGTCTGAAAAACTTCAATTTGCACAGCAGCGGAGTTTTTTTTCGTCAGGCGAACCCAATATGGACCGCCAGTCTTTTTCAGGCCGCGAAAAGTCCGCCCGGCGAAATGGAACGCCAGGCGGACAGCAGGCGGTAGTTTGCAGGATAGGTCGGATGCTGGGATGGCAGGTTTTACCTCAAAGGTAAGTGAGAAGATGGATTCATTGACCCGTTCTCAAAAGAACGTGGCCAGTTATTTTTTATATCATTTAGACAAGGTAGCCTTTGGAACGGTTCACGATTTGGCGGCACAGATCGGCGTAAGCACTACGACCATCGTGCGCTTCGCCCAGGAGATGGGCTATGCCGGTTTTGCGGAGCTTCAGCGTGACGCCCAGGATTCCCTGTGGGATATGCGGCCAAACCTGAATAAGGAGAATCCTCAGCAGCTCACTATTCCGGAAGCGCCGCTGATTGCTCAGACCTTTCAGGACGATATGCTGAATCTGGAAAAAACCTTTCAGAGCATTGACGTAGAAAAGGTGGAACAGGCCGCTAAAATCCTGAACAGCAGCAGAAATATCTATGTCTTGGGAATGCGCGTCTGCCGGAGCCTATCCACCTGCGCGTTTATTCATTGGGGACAAGGCCGCCCAAACGTGCGCTTGATTCACAATGACAGTCTGGCTTTCCCGGAAGAAGTTGCGGATATTCAGGAGGGGGACGCTCTGTTTGCCTTTTGGATCTCCCGATATAACCGTACAACCCGTACGATCCTCCAGTACTGCCGGAAGAAAAAGGCAAAAGTGGTCCTGATCTCTGACATGGGCGCCATCCCGGAGGAGGAGCTCTGCGATATTCGGATTCCCTGTTATGTGCAGACCTCTTCTTACATGCACTCTTTGGTAGCGCCTATGACAGTGATAAACTATCTGACCCGCGCCATTGAAGGGCAATATTCTGTGAAGGCCGCCAAGCGCCTCTCCCAGATGGATGAGCTGCTTGGGAGTGGCTTCTTTCTGGTTTAGCCAGCGCAGGACCGCATTCACGGCCTTCAGCGGCGGATTTCGCCGCGGGTTTCAAAGGAAGTTTTACCTATAATATACAAAGGATCCCTGGGAAAATGCGCCTTGTCCGGCGGGGAAATTCCCTGCCATTGGGCATATTTCCAGCTATTAAACAGGCGCTTAGGATCAATACAGCGGTGTGCAGGGAAGGGGCTGGTGCGCCGGACTGGCAGGCGGCGTGGAAAACAGGGATAGAATGAAGCCCCAAAAACAGCCGGCAGGGCTGAAAGGACGCAGCGGAAGGAGAATATCTCATGGTAAAAGAAATTGGCGCTCGGATTCGGCTGAACGACGGAAATGCCATCCCCTGTTTTGGTTTTGGATGCTATAACGGCTTTGGCCCGGAAATGGTCCGGGCGGTCCGGACAGCTTTGGAGTCCGGATACCGTTATCTCGACTCGGCGGCCATGTACCGGAATGAAAAAGAGGTAGGGGAGGGGCTGAAGGAGAGCGGAATTGCCCGAGAGGAGTGTTTCCTGCTGTCCAAGGTCTGGCCCACGGATTTTCAGGATGTAGAGGCTGCGCTGCTCCGGTCGCTCCGGGATTTGAAAACAGAATATCTGGACGCGTTCCTGCTCCACTGGCCCGGGCAGGACGAGTCTGTCCGTCTCCGCGCCTATGAGCAGGCCCTCCGGGCGCAGGAGAAGGGACTTTTCAGGACCCTGGGGGTGTCCAATTTCTACCAAAACCATCTGGAGGAGATTCGCCGTGCGTTCGGCTCGTTTCCTGCGGTCAACGAGCTGGAGCTGCATCCCTATTTCCAGCAGCGGGAGCTGTCGGAATTCCACCGCCGCAGCGGCATTGCGCTGGTAGCCTATTCCCCGCTGGCCAGGGGGGAATGCCTGAATGAGCCCGCCCTCCAGGCCCTGTCGGAGCGGTACGGAAAAAGCAGCGGGCAGATTGTCCTGCGGTGGCAGCTTCAGAAGGGCCAGATTCCCATTCCAAAGTCGATCCGACCCGAGAGAATCGGCGAGAACGGGGATGTTTTTGGCTTCCGGCTGACGGAGGAGGAGATGGCGGCAGTGGATGCGCTGGAGCGGGGCGGCCGGCTGGGCAACCACCCGGACCGCTTCCCCGTTTAAGGCGGGCATATCCGCAGGAAGGGGAGGGCCGCTCCATGGGGAAGGGAGCACAGCGGGACTGGAAAGCGGGAGAGGTGGGCATTCTGACGTTCCACTGCTCCGACAATTTCGGCGCGATGCTCCAGGCCTATGCGCTGAAGCGGCGCCTGCGCGCCGAAGGGGCTGCGGCAGACATTGTCCGCTATGAGCCGCCCTTCCTGACGGGCCGGCACTGGCTGATTCCCTATTTGCCGGCGGAGGGGCCGCGCGGGTGGCTGCGGAGCGCGGCCTATGCGGTAAGCGGGATGCTGCGAAACCTGCGGTCTATCCGGTCCTTTACAGCCAGGCGGAGCAGCATGCGCCGCTTTCGGATGGAATACCTGGTGGACCGGAACCAACCCAGAATCCTGTTTCTGCCCGGCCTGAAAAAGCTCTCCTACCGGTGTTATGTGGTGGGGAGCGACCAGATATGGAATCCTGACATCACCTTTGGCCTGCGCAGAGCGTACTTTGGGGATTTTGAGGCCAGGAACAAGGAGCGCACCGTAGCCTATGCGGCCAGCCTCGGAGGAGGCGCTCTTCCTGTCCGATATGAGCGCCGGTTTGCGGAGCTGGTCCGCCGTCTGGACGCGGTGTCCGTCCGGGAAGCGGGGGCGGTGTCCTGCGTCCGGCGTTTTTTTCCGGGGACGGTGACAGCGGTGACAGACCCGGTATTTTTTCTGAAGAAACAGGAGTGGAAGAAGGCAGAGCGTCTTCCCGGCCGGGAAAACTACATTTTGGTCTGTGTGACGGAGACAAACCGGGCCATGGCCGAGTATGTCCACGGGCTTTCTCGGGAAACCGGGCTCTCTGTGCTGGAGCTGCGGGCGGGGATGGCGGAGTCCGGGGGGAGGTTTCCCGCAGACGCCGCGGCGGGTCCGGCGGAATTTCTGGGCTATGTGGATTGCGCGCGGTATGTTGTGACCAATTCCTTCCATGCCGCCGCCTTTTCCGTCCTCTATGAAAAGCAGTTCCTGGTCTTTGCCCACAGCCGGGTGAATGAGCGGATTGCGTCCCTGCTGGCCCTGTGCGGGCTGGAGGAGCGGCTGTGCCGGGAGGAGGGCGGGGATATCACGGCCCCCGTTGACTGGCCTGCGGTCCGGGCACGGACGGCGGCCGCGGCGGACCGGTCGCTGGCATTTTTGTGCAGCAGTATTGCAGGGAGGCCGGAATGAAGCTGTATCGGGAAAAAGAGCTCTGCTGCGGCTGCGGCGCCTGCATGGATGCCTGTCCGGTGGACGCCGTTCGGATGACGGAGGACGGGGAGGGCTTTTTCTATCCCCAGGCAGACGCGGCGGCCTGCATCCGCTGCGGCCGCTGCGAGGCGGTGTGCCCGATGGGCAGGGAGGAGGCCGCTCCGGACAACCGGTATTTCGGCGCCCGGGCCCGGGAGGGCCGGGTGCGGTTGGCCAGCTCCTCGGGCGGGGTGTTTCCCGTTCTGGCGGAGTATGTTCTCCGGCGGCGGGGGGCGGTGTTTGGCGCGGCCTTCGGGGAGGGTATGGAGGCGGCCCACCGGGAGGCCTGGAGCCTGGAGGAGCTGGAGGGGCTGAAAACCACCAAGTACATCCAAAGCCGTATGGACGGCGTATACCGCAGGGTCAGGGCCCTGCTGGAGGAGGGGCGGCAGGTTCTTTTCTGCGGGACGCCCTGTCAGGCCCATGCCCTGCGGCGGTTTCTGGGGGGGCCCTGTGATGGGCTGATTACAGCAGACCTGGTGTGCTTCGGCGTTCCCTCCCCGGGAATCTGGGCGGATTACGTGAAATTTCTGGAGCGCAGGCATGGCGGCGCTCTGACGGCCTTTTCCTTCCGGGACAAGCGGGCCCGGGACAACGGCCATACGCGGGCCTATGTATGCGCCGGAAAGGAGTACGCCGGGGATCTGGGCGGGGACCCCTACTGCGGGATGTTTTTCGGCGGTTATATCATCCGGCCCTCCTGCCACGCCTGCCGGTACTGCACCACAGACCGGGGCAGCGACTTTACCCTGGGGGATTTCTGGGGCATAGGAAAGGTCCGCCCGGAGGCGGACGACGGTATGGGGAACTCCCTGGTGATGCTCCATACGGAGAAGGCCCGGGGGGTTTGGGCGGAGGTCCGGGAGGAGCTGGACTGGTTTTCCTGTGAGGAGAAGGACCTGCTTCAGCCGCGGCTGATGGGGCCCACCCCGGCGGCAAGGGGCCGCGGGGGATTCATGGCTCTGCGCCGGGTGCTTCCGGCGGCGGCGCTGTTTCCCCTGTTTGAGTGTGCCCGGCGGGCGGCCGGGCTGCTGCGGCGAACCGGGGGAGGGGAGCGGTAAGCCGGACGCGTTTTCAGATCGCAGGCCGGGGGGGAGGTCGGAGGAGTGAATCAGAAGGGGCTTCTCAGCCGGAGGGGCACGGTTTCCATTGTGACCCCGGCGTACAATGCGGAGGAATATCTGCCGAAGATGCTGGACTCCGTCCTGGCCCAGACTTATCCTGAAATTGAGATGATTCTGTCGGACGACGGCTCGGACGACGGTACGCTCCGGGCGGCAGAGAGCTACCGCGGCCGGTTTGCCGCCCGGGGGTATGATTTCCGGGTGGTGACCGGGCCCCACCGGAACGCCTCCGCCGCCGTCAACCGGGGACTGGCCCTGGTAACCGGGGAGTTCCTGATTTGGCCGGACAGCGACGACATACTCAAGCCGGAATCGGTGGAGCGCCGGGTGGACTTTTTGGAACAGAACCCCGCGTACCAGTGTGTCCGCTCCCTGCCCTGGTATTTTGATGAGGAGACCGGCGCGGCCCGGAGCGAGGCCGGTGAGAGGCAGGGCGACCTGTCCCGGGAGGAGCTGTTCTGGGACGTCTTGGAGTCGCGCACCTTTGTGTGCTGCGGGTGCTATATGCTGCGCTCGGCGGCGTTTTTTGACGTCTACCCGGACCGCCGCATCCCGGAGTATGACACAGGGCAGAATTTTCAGATGCTGCTTCCCTTCCTGTACCGGCACCGGTGCCCCACCCTCCGAGAGGAGCTGTACGGCGTCCGCGTCCGGGCGGGGAGCCACTCCCGCAGGCCGCTGACCCGGGAGCAGGAGGAGAAAAAATATGCCGATTACGAGCGTCTGGTGGATGAGATTGCCGCCCTGTGCTCCATCCGCGGCGGGGCGGAGGGGAACCGTATCATCTGCTGGAAGGCGGCCCGGCGGTATTATATTTCTCTGAAATACGGCCGCTGGCGGGAAGCCCTTCGGGCCATGGGCCGGCTGCGCCGGTACGGAAGCCTCCGGCCCGCAGAGCTGCTGAAGGAGCTGATCTGGTCCGTGTGCCGGGACACCTGGGCCTGGAACAGGCTGTACCCGGTTTACCGGCGGTTTTTCCACGACAGATAGCGATGCCACAGCCGGGCCAGCAGCCCGGCTGCGGCGTACCGGCGCAGGCGGAACAGAAGGACGAGGGTCTGCCTGACCCAGTGGCCGCAGGAGCGGTTGTATTTCATGGCCTGGAGATACACCGGGTTTTCCCGCAGTGCGCGGCATACCTCCATCCGCTCGTGCCGGGTCTGGGGGTTTTCCGGGGAGAAAACCGTCCACACCAAGGAATAGCTCAAGGTCTCCAGAGCGTAGGAATAAAAGTCCCGCTCCAGCGGTTCCCAGACATGGCCGGACTTCAACACACAGCAGAGCTGCTCCAGCAGCCCGGCCAGATTATACGGGAGCGCGAGGCTGAACCGCTGGGAGGCGGAGCCGGGATGTACAAAATAGCGGTAGACCGGCACGGGGTGGTAGGCGCAGCGGGCTGTCCGCGTCAGGAACTCTGCGTTGAACAGCTTGTCCTCCGCGAAAAACAGCCGGGGGGAGAACCGGATGGAAAAACGGTCAATCAGCTCCTTCCGATACGCCTTGGCCCAAGGGGAAACGAAATTCAGGTTTCCGCCCACGGTCAGCTGCCGCCGCAGAAGGAGGCTGCGGAGCAGCTCTGGTACGTCCTCCGGCCCGAAGCAGAGCGGCTCCGGGGCGGTGCGCGCCGGGACAAGGGCCTCCTCCGTATATGCAAAATCGAACAGAAGCAGATCCTGGGACCGGTTTTCCTCTTGGGCAATCATGCTCAGAAAATCCGGGGAGATGGTGTCGTCGGCGTCCACGAAGACCACCCACTCCCCCCGGCACTCCTCCAGCCCCCGGTTGCGGGCCGCGGATACCCCGCGGTTCTCCTGGGAAATCAGTCTGACGCGGCTGTCCCGGGCGGCATACTCCCGGCAGATTGCCGGGCTTTGGTCGGAAGAGCCGTCATTGACCAGGATCAGCTCAAAGTCCCGGCAGGCGGAATTCAGCACGGAGTCCAGACAGCGGCGCAGATACGGCTCCGCGTTGCAGACAGGGATCATCACAGAAATCATGGCCGGCCCTCCCGTCCCTTTCTTCTGGCGGTGCGCTATGCTTCCTCAAGCTGATTGAGAAACGAAATATAGTCCCAGCCTGCTGCGCACTCATAGAGATGCTTGCCGGTCACTGTGGCAAATTCCGTAATGACGCCTACACTGCGGCGGTCGCAGCATTTGACAACTTGGACGCAGCTGGCGTATTTCCGGGAAAATTCGGCCTCCTTCACAAAGCACACCTTATGCGGGCAGGGCAGCGAGTCGAAGGCCTGCAATACGTTCTCTCCGCAGAATTCGGCGGCGTCTTTCAGGGAGAACGGAGGCGTGAAATCCCGGTCTGTCATCATCAAACAGAGATGGTCCCAGTCAATCCGGCCTGTGCGGCGGATCCAGGCTTCCCGCGCTTCCTCAAAAGTACGGTAGTGCTTGCAGTACAAAGTGATTTCTCCCGCAATGGAGGCAAGCGGATAACCAATTTCCGGATGGAAGGGGAGCTCCTGCAGCGGCAGAGACAAATACCGGCGCAGATCTGCGCAGAATTTGACAAAATCTTTCGGACGGATGTACAGGTTGATGGTAGGGGAGGTAAACTCCTGCCCCAGTGCCTCACAGATAACGCCGCCGATGCAGTTATTGGAGATAATCGTGAAATTTTTGCAGCGGAGCGATTTCCGGCGGATGTGTGTCCTGGCAGCGCAAAGAGTTTGGGCGATTTTCTGCCACCTTGGATCAATATAGACGCTCAATTTTGGCCGCCCTCCTTTCTGTGTTCTGTGGCCTGGGCATCCTTCAGTATAATCGTATTTTCTCCGAAAAGCAACTGGTTTTCAGAAGCTGGGCCAATCTATCGTACTTCGGCGATTGCCGCAGCTTCTTCATGAAAGGGAGGCGCTGAAGCTGTTCACATTTATCGTCATGTGCTTTCAGCAGGCGGATGTGGTGCCGCTGGCGCTGGAGAGCGTCCGCTTTCAGATAGAACACTACGGTCAGGGCCGGGAATTCCAGCTCATCGCGGCGGACGACGGCTCGACGGACGGCAGCCAGGCGGTCATCCGGGCATGGACCGAGAAGCACAGCGGGCTGTTTGCCAAAATTGACCTGCTGTTCTGGCCGGAGAACAGGGGAGTCTGCCAAAACTATGTGGATGCACTGCGGCGGGTGGAGGGGGAACAGTTTGTCAAGTTGGACGGAGACGACCTGCTGGCCCCCGGCAGCGTGTTTGAGCTCACGGACCTGCTTTCGGACTACGACCTGATTTGCACCGCGTTTCTGAGGTTTACCGGCTCGGGCAAAGCCGTCAGGGGCCGCGGCGCCTATCTGGAGGTGGTCCTGCAGGAGTTTATCCGGGGCGGGGCTCTGCGTCTGGCGGCGAAATTGGGCTGTCCGGTGATGGGCGCCGCCATATTCCGCAAATCCCTGCTGACGGAGGAGGTTTTCGACTTCATCCTGCGGTTCCGGACGGTGAACGACCGGGCCTGCCTGCAAAAGCTCCTGACAGGGGACCGGGCGCTGAGGCTGTGTTATGTCAACCGGCCTGTGATTTTGTATCGGCTATCCGATGCTTCCGTCTCCAGCTTTCAAAGCCCCGGACGGCTGCTGCACAGCCGGGAGATTGGACTGCTGTGCCGCGTCCAGCGGGAGGCCGAGACCGCTCCGACGCTGCGGTTCCTGCTCCTTTGGCAGGAGAAATCCGCCGTCTTCCGGACCGCTTCCGGCCGGCTTGTACGCTTCCTGCGGTTTTTTTCGCCCTATTTCGCGCTGATGCTGGGGCTGTGCATCGTCCGCTGGCCGTCCATCCGCAGGCTGGAGCGCCAGCTGGCGGACGGGCATTGGCAGGAGTGCGAGGCCCACTGGCGGCGGATTGCGGCGGAGCTTGGTACGCTGCCCGGCGAAACGCCCGCCGCCTGGGAGGCGGTGCGGAAAAATGGGGTGGACACGCCGGAAACCAGCGGATATAATAGCCTGTAGAAATGCTGCCGGCCACAGCCCGAATAGAGGGCCTGCGGCATGACCGCCGACGGAGGAGCACAAAATGATAGGGAAGCGCGGAGGGGAACGGATTGCCCGGGAGAGAAGCCGGGCGGAGTATTCCGCCATCAACGCCGGCGTGGCGATGGCGGCCCAGTCGATTTCTGTTGTGGCGGGCTATATCGGACGGGTGGTTTTTACCCGTACCCTGAGTCAAAGCTATGCCGGCATCAACGGGCTGTTTACCGACATTTTGGGCATCCTTGCTCTGTCGGAGATGGGAATCGCCTCGGCGATGAGCTACGCCCTGTACCGCCCCATCGCGCAGAACGATATCCCGAAGATACAGGCTGTGATGAAGCTGTACAAGCGCCTGTATCTGGTGGTAGCGGCCTTTGTGGGGGCGGTGGGACTGGGAATGCTGCCCTTTCTCCACCAGCTGGCGGGGGATCTGTCCGCGATTGAACATCTTGAGCTGATTTACCTGCTGTACTTGGGGAACTCCGTGGTATCTTATCTGCTGATGTACAAATGGAGCGTTATTACGGCCCATCAGCGGGAGTACATTGTCTCTATCTATACCACGGCGTTTTTTCTGGCGAGGGCCGGCATTCAGATTGCGGTTCTGCTCACGACCCAAAGCTATATGGCGTACCTTCTGGTACTTATCACGGGAACGGTGCTGTGCAATGTCTGCATTTCCCGGCAGGCGGACCGTATGTATCCCTACCTGCGGGAGAAGAATGACAACGAGCTGCCGCCGGAGGAAAAACGGGAAATCAGCCGCAATATCCGGGCCCTGGCGTTCCACCGGCTGGGGGCTGTGGTCATCAATAATACGGACAATCTGCTGATTTCCCGCCTTGTGGGCATTGCCAGCGTGGGGATTTATTCCAATTATTATCTGATTATCAGCGCGGTGCAGCAGGTGCTGGACCGCATCTTCCAGGGCATGGCCGCTAGCATCGGCAACCTGGGGGCTGCCGAGGACCGGGAGGAGCTGGTTCCGGTGTTCCACACCGCTTTTTTCATCGGCCAGTGGATTTATGCGCTTGCGGCAATCTGCCTGTATGAGCTGCTGCCTCCCTTCATTGAGCTCAGCTTTGGGGCGGACTATCTGTTTGACCGCTCTGTTTTGCTGCTGCTGTGCATTCTGGTGTTTCTCCACGGGATGAGAAAGGCTGTGGCCACCTTCTGGTACGCGCTGGGCATGTTCTGGCTGGACCGGTATAAGGCTCTGGCGGAGGCCGGGCTGAATCTGGTTATCTCTATCCTCCTGGGAGTGCACTATGGGACGGCCGGAATTTTTATGGGGACACTTCTGAGTATGCTGCTGGTGCCGGTATGGGTGGATCCCTATCTGCTGTTCCGCTGCTGCCTGAAAAAGCCCCTGGCCCCCTTTGTGCGGAAGTATGCAGGATATGCAGCGGTCATTGCCAGCACCTGGCTGCTGGTGGACGCGGTCTGCGGGCTGGCGGGGGGAGGACTGGCCGTTATTCTGGCCGTGCGGCTGGCAATCTGCGTGCTGATGACCAACGGCCTGTTTCTGGCGGTTTATGCCCGGAGCCAGGAGTTCAAAAGCGCGCTGTGGCTGGCGGGCTCCCTTTTTCGGCGCGGCAAAGGGTGCGGAAAGCCGGAACGCGGGGAACGCAGCTGACAAGGCGGTGCTCTGGGCAGCTTCTGTATTCCGCATAAGCTTCCCCTCCTTATCTCCGCTACTGCCTTACGAGTCCGCTGCCGAGGGCGTCAGCCAGCTCCACAGCCGCCTTGCAGCACAGGGACTCCCGGCGCAGCTTGTCGGAGAGGTTGGGGACGCTGGGGCTCCTCCATACTGCTTGGCCAGCTTTTCCACCAGCTCGCTCATGGTGAAGCCCTATCGGACAATATAGGCTTTGATTTCGTTTCTGATATTCATAAAAATCGCGCTCCTTTTCATAGGGTCGGTTTGAAAATTGTCAATACGCCCAACCGGCGGGTCTTTTACCGCCATACTTCCCCGATTTTTCTTAGAATCCACCCAGGATTCCGGCGAAAAGTCGGCCTCGTCTGGCAGTAAAATCCTCCGCGTTAGGTCATATTCCTATTTTTCAAACAAGGCCAATTGACTTCGCCATCCGGCGTAGAAATAGAAAACGTCCCCAGCAGCATGGGCAAGCTGTTTACAATGCCCGGGCACGGGAGCGCATATCGGATTTCAGCGTTCGGCGTGAAGTCATGCAAAACCGCGAAAAACCAGCAGCGGATAACGTATTGCGTTCGTTGTTCGGCATTGTGCGTTTCCATGAAAAAACGTCATGCTGCTGCGGTTTTGTTTGCTGATTTTGCATCTCTGGTGCGTAAATTTCTTGAAACGGAAGGCCGTTTTGAAAAACTCAACTTTTCGTGCTTTTATTTTCCAAAACGTCCCGTTTCAGCCGCTGTTTCTAAATTTTATTCTGCCGATTTCGGGCTGTATCTTTTTTATCTACACAAGGTT
>JAAWHL010000032.1 GCA_022795855.1 Lawsonibacter sp. | reverse complement strand
AGGCGGAGAATTCCGCAGGGCGAATTCATTTCGCCCGAGGATTGAAAAAAGGGGGCCCCCGCGAAATCGTCAGATTTTGTGGGGAGCAGATTTGCCGTGATCTATGTGGCAATGATAGAAAAGTTTCGGATTTTTGTTTGGTCTGTCATAAAACTGCGTCCCTCCCGCCTGAAATCAGCGAATCAGGGTATTCTCCCGGACAATCTCCTCCCGGTTTTCCTCCACGGAGAAATAATAGCGCATAATATCCGCCGCAATGGCGCCCACATCCGAGCCGCTGCCGCCCCGCTCCACCACGATGGCAATGGCGATTTCCGGTTCCTCATAGGGTGCGAAGCAGACAAACACGGCGTTGGAGTTGCTGTCTACGTTAACCTGGGCCGAACCGGTTTTCGCGCCCGCAGTCACGTCCAGATTCCGGAAGTAGGGCGCAACCGTGCCCGTGGTCACCACGTCCCGCATCCCCTGCTTGACGGCGGCCAGATGGGCCGGGTCAATCTCAATGGAGTTGAGCACCTCCGGCTCTTTGGTGTAGAGCACCTGGGAAAAGTCGTTGGACTTGACCTCCTTCAGCAGGTGGGCGGCGTAGTGGGTGCCCCCGTTGACCAGCGTGGCGATATAGTTGGCCAGCTGAAGCGGGGTGAACTGGCTGTTCTCCTGGCCGATTGCCACCGACAGGGTGCGGCCCGCCTGGCGCTGCCACTCCACGGCCTCCTCCTCGGTTTTGGGGCCCGCCATGGTGCCGGTATATTCGGGCAGCTCAATCCCCGTCTTCTCCCCCAGGCCGAAGTAAGCGGCGTACTCCTGGAGGCCCTGAATGGTCACCTGCCGGCCCACATCGTAGAAGAAGACGTTGCAGGACACCTCAATGGCCCGGGTCACGTTGGGCGAGCCGTGGTTGCCCCGGTACTGCCGGTAAATCCAGCACTGGGGGCCGTTTGGCGTGTAGTAGGTATACACGCCGGTATCCCGGATGCGGGTGGTGGGGGTGATGATGCCCATCTCCAGGCCGGCCACGGCGGTGACCATCTTGAAGGTGGATCCGGGGGCGTACAGCCCCTGAAAGGCCCGGTTGACGAAGGGGCTCAGGGGATTGGAGGCATTCTCATTGTACTCCTCCCGGTAGGCAGACAGGCGGTAGGTGGGGTAGGAGGCGGCGGAGAGCACCTCGCCGCTGTTCACGTCCAGCACCACGGCCGCCGCGCCCCGCACCTGGTCGCTGGCCAGATGGGTGACGCCGTCAGCCAGAATCTCCTCCACCGCCTGCTGAAGGTCGATGTCCAGGGTGAGCACCACGTTGTCTCCCGGCTCCGGCTCGGTAATCCAGGTCTGATCCACCAGCTTGCCGCTGGTGTCCCGGTCCACCTGCCGCACCCCGGGGGTGCCCCGCAGATAGGACTCGAAGGCCAGCTCCGCCCCCTCCTTGCCCACGGTGTCGTTCATCTGGTAGCCCTGGTCCAGGTCCCGGTAATACTCCCACTCCTCCCGGTAGATGGAGTCCACCCGGCCCAGCAGGTGGGCGGCGTAATCGGTGTGATATTCCCGGCTGGTGACCGCCTCCACCTCCACGCCCACCAAATTGTGCTCCTTAATCTGGGAGATGAAATCAATGTTTACATCCCGGGCAAACACATAGGTGTCATAGAGAATCTCCCGGGAGCGGAGGTTCACCTCGTACAGCACTCCGGCCAGGGCCCGGGCGTCCGAGAGGGACATATCCCCGATATTCAGCACCGGAACGCCGGCCCCCTTGCCGGACGCCGCCCCCTCCCCCCGGATGTCGAAGGAGGCGCACAGCTTGCCCAGCAGCTCCTCTGCCGTCAGCAGGCGCCAGCCCTGCTTGTGCAGGACATCGGCGGTTGGGTCGCCGGGCAGCCAGCCCATCTTCACTGAAAGCCGCCCCAGATTGGTCAGGGCGCGGACGGTGTTCCCCTCCTCGTCGGCGTACGCGTAGCAGAAGGGGTCGTCCCGGGTAAAGGCAAAGGGGGCGTGCTGGGAGACGGACAGGCTGTCCGCCCACTCCACCCCCGCCGCCCGGGCCAGGCGAATCAGCTCCAGCAGAATTTCATTGCGGTCCTCCCCCATCAGGCCGGTATTCAGCGTCACCTGATAGGTCACCCGGTTGGACACCAGCACCCGGCCGTACCGGTCCAGAATGGCCCCCCGGGCGGAGGAGACCGACTCCTCATTGGTGATTTTAATCACCGACGCGGCGGCCCACTCCTCCCCATTGATAATCTGGGCGTCGTACAGGGCCGCGCCCAGGGTAAACAGCAGCACGCCCATCAGCAGAATCAGTACCAGGGTGCGGCGGGCAAATTGTTTGCTCTCCATGGGCGCCTCCTCTCAGGCCAGCCGGTTCAGGCCAACCTTGCGGAAGACCAGGCGGAAAATCAGATAGACCAGGGGGGTCCAGGCCAAGGTCCACAGGAACTCGTACAGGGCCACCTCCAGCAGCACCGTGAGGGGGGCCAGCTGGATGAACAGGGCCCACAGCAGGCGGGCGGCCTCCTGGGCGGCCAGAGCGCCCACCGAGCAGATCAGGCATCCGAAAAAGCTCTGGGTCAGCATGTACTGGGTGACCGAACCGGAAATCAGCCCTACCAGCACCAGCAGCAGCACCGCGCTGCCCCCCATGCCGGGGTAGCCCAGGGCCCACAGCAGGCCCACCCCCAGACCGAAGGCCGCGCCGGCGAAGGCCCCCTCCAGCACCGCCGCCGCCACCACCGCCAGGGGCAGCAGGGTGGGGCTGACGCCCCGGAGGGGGAAACGGTTGAGAATATAGGCGTCCAGCACCCAGACGGGCAGCAGCCCCAGGGTGTAAACCAGCCATTTAATCATCTGATCCCGACGGGTCATGGGAAGTCTCCTTATTCCACAATATCAAAATCCTTGATAACGAAAACCTCAATCAGGCTGCCCAGGTCTGCCTCGGGCTGGACCACCGCGTAGCGGGTTTTGCCCGAGGGGTCGGTAAACACGCCCTCCACCTGCCCCACCACCAGCCCAGAGGGGTAGACGCCGCCCCGGCCGGAGGTGAGCACCTCGTCCCCGGCCACCAGCTGGGCCCCGTCGGGCAGATAGCTGAGCTTCAGCTTGCCGTCCCGCATCAGGGTAAAGTCCCCCTCCAGCACACCGGAGCTGTAGGTGCGGGCCACCATGCCGCCAATATCGGTGTCGATGTTGATAATGGTGGACACCACCGAGGAGTTCAGGCCCACCGTGGACACTACGCCCACCAGCACGCCGGTCTCAGTGACCACACAGTCCCCGGCGGCGATGTCAAAATCGCTGCCCTTGCTGATGGTCAGGGTGGACTGCCAATTGGAGGTGGAGGGGGCGGTGACCCGGACGTTCTCAAACACGAAGTCCCGGCGCTTGGCCTGGAGGTCCAGCAGCCGGCGCAGCTGCTGATTCTCCCGCAGCGCGTCCTCGCCGTCCCGGGCGGCCTGCTCCATCTCGGCCACCCGGGCGCGCAGCTCCTCCAGCTCGGCGCTCATCTCGTCGTAGCGGAACAGATAGCCGTAAATGGACTCCACCCAGTCGGCAGCGGCACTGACGCCGCTGCGGATGGGCGTGGAGACCACGCTGAACAGGTCGGACAGAGGGTCGGCCGTACCGCCCATCAGCGCGCCGCCCAGAGAAATCAGAATGGCCAGCAGCGCCGCGATAATCAGCAGCAAAAGCCCGTTTTGACGCCAAAACTGTTTCATGCCTCAAATCCCTTCTCCCGTCAGGGGGTTGACGCCGAATTCCCGCAGCATCCCGTACAGCAGGCACACGGGCAGGCCCATCACGTTGTAGTAGTCCCCCGAGATACCCTCCGCCAGCAGGCAGCCCCGGCCCTGAATGCCGTAGGCCCCCGCCTTGTCCAGGCTCTCCCCGGCAGCCAGATAGGCCGCAATCTCCGCCCCGGTCAGGGGGCGGAAGCGGACGGCGGTCTTCTCGTGCCGGGTCAGGATTCGCTCCCCCCGGCGGACGGTGACCCCGGTATACACGTGGTGCTCCCGGCCGGAGAGGAGGGCCAGCATCTCCGCCGCCTCTTCCTCGTCCCGGGGCTTGCCCAGCACCCGGCCGTCCGCGGCCACCACCGTGTCCGCGGCGATAATCAGGTCCTCCGGGCCGGCCAGGGGGGCCGTCTGCGCGGCCTTCTGCCGGGACAGGGCCTCCACCAGCTCCCAGGGGGGCAGGCCAGCCCCGGCCCGCTCCTCTCCCGGAGCGGGGAGAACCCGGAAGGAGCGGACGCCCATCCGCTCCAGGAGCTCACGCCTCCGGGGGGACTGAGAGGCTAAAATGATTTCCATGAAAACACCGCCTTTGGGTCATTCCGGATGCGCTTCGTCCGTCTGCCGGCCGGGCGCGGGGTCGTCGGTCAGGCCCAGCAGATAGTCCGCGGAGACGCCGTAGTGGAGACAGAGCAGGACGATGCGCTCGGCGGAGGTGGAGCGGTTGCCCCGCTCGATTTCACTGACCTGATTTTTTTTGATACCCAGCCGCTCCCCCAGCTCTGACTGGGTTTCGCGGCGGCTGTTCCGGAGCTCCAGAATACGCCGGCCGAATAATTCCTTTGAAAACATATGATATGCTCCTTGACAGGCCCACTTGAAATGGATATAATGGTGAAAAGCCCACCAAAAATGGGCGAAAAATTGGGAGGAAAAATTATGGACGACTTAATGAAAGAATTATACACCTGTCTTCCCCGTATGAAACCCATTGAGCTGCCCGAACGGGAAAAGCCCTGGAGGAATGGGAGCGGCTGTCCGGACCGCTGACCGAGAAATACGGCGTGGATTTTGTGGACCGGCTGGTCTCCCTGCGGGCCGACATCGACGGCTATGACGGAATACGGGAATTCTGCGACGGCCTGCGTCTGGGAATCCGCCTGCGTCTGGAGCTGGAAGGATAGCGGGGAAACGCGCCCCCAGGCACGGCCTGGCCGCCGGCGCAGCAGAACCGGCGGCCGTCGTTTTGGGGCGAGGGCGGCTTCAGCCCTCCATCTGGGCCCGGTCGGGGCCGGCGGCCAGGCTCCCGGTCACGTGAATGGAGTGGCCGTAGAACATCTCCCCGTCGCCGAACCAGAACTCAAAGCCGCCGTCCGGCTCCACCTGGACGGCCTCCAGCTCCATGCGGGCCATGAACTGCTCCCGGGTGACGGCTTCGGGCTCCGAATCCTCTTCCCCGGTGTTCTCCGCCCAGTCGTTGGCCAGCTCCAGCAGCTGCCCGGCGGCGTACTCCCGCACCCGCCGGTCCCAGTCCTCCGCGCCCTCCAGAAGAGCCCGGGCGGTCTGCTGGGCCTTTTCCATCTCGCCCCGCTCCTCCCGGTCAAAGGAGAGGGACACCTTATGCCCCAGCCAGTCCACCTCCGCCTCGAACCAGTCCACCTGACGGTTCAGGGTGAAGGTGCCCAGCCCCTCGGCCCAGAAGGACACGGGCTTCTTCTGCTCCTCCAGAATGGCCTTCAGGTCCGGGTCAAACCCCGGCTCGGGGATGTTCAGCAGCAGCAGGCTCTTTCCGTCCTCCGACGCCCGGGCCCGGAACCTGATGATGAAGTCCCGCGGCGTGCGGGTGCGCAGGTACTCCAGCAGGCGGTCGTCGCACAGGGTGGTCAGCTGAAACTCCCCCCGGCAGATGTCGGGGCTGTCCTCCTCCATCCAGGCGGTCAGGGGCATGGAGGCCGTCCAGAACTCCTCCTTCCCTGCCTTGGCCCCGCTGAACCCGGAGGCCCCGGTAACGGCCAGCACGTCCAGCTCTTCCGGCTGAAATTGGGCGGCAAACGCCTGAAACGCCGCGCTCCGGGCCGGCTGCATGGGCTCCTGGGGCGTTTCTTCCTTTTTCTTGAACCATCCAAACATGGCGGAATCCCTCGTTCACTTGAAAATTGGCGGCCGGACCGCCGCCCTTAATAGTACCGGAAAACCGGCCCGATTGCAACGGTTATTTTCCCGTGGACCCGAAACCGCCCGCTCCCCGGCCGGTGCTGTCCAGCTCCTCCGTCAGGGACACCCGGGCCTGGACCACGGGGACCACCATCAGCTGGGCAATGCGGTCGCCGGGCCGGACGGTGTAGTCCTCCCCGCCGGAGTTCTGAAGGCCCACCAGCACCTCCCCCCGGTAGTCGCTGTCAATGACCCCCACGCAGTTGGCCGGGGCCACCCCGTATTTGACGCCCAGACCGCTGCGGGCAAAAATCAGGGCCGCGTAGTCCGCCGAGGGCAGGGCGATGGCGATGCCCGTGGGGATCACCCGCCGCCCGCCGGCGGGGATGACCTCCGGCGCGTCCAGGCAGGCGCACAGGTCCATGGCCGCCGAGCCGGGGGTGGCGTAGAAGGGGGCGGGAATCTCCCGGCCGATTTTGGGGGAGAGAGGCTTGATTTTCAGTTCCATCCTTTGCTGCACCTTTCAGAGCCTGGATTGACAACCACAGGCCCGCACCCGGGCAGGCGGCCTGTTCTGTATGGAATCCAGGTTATTTTGAATTCACGATATCGCACACCCGGGTGTAGCGCCGCAGGGGGTACGCCCCGTCGTGGGCCTCCCCGGGGAAGGAGCGGGACATCAGGGCGGGTGCGGTGACCCGGCTGACCCCCGCCTGAAGCAGCAGGTCGGTCAGCTCCTCCCGCTCCCGGGGCGGGCAGAGCAGGCCGGCGGTCTGGAGGCGCCCCCGCTGGGGCCGCAGCGCGGCGGTCAGATTCCGCCGGGGCAGGCATTTGACCAGGACGTTCCCGTTCAGCGGGGACAGCTCCAGGCTCTGGTCCCGGCGCAGGGTCAGGGAACAGCCCCGGCCCGGGTAGAACACGTCCCCCCGGCCGCCCCGGTCCAGCATGTGCTCCAGACGGGCCTCCCTGGCGTAGAGGGCGGCCTGCGCCGCCTGTCCCAGAGGGAGGGCCTGTCCGGCCCGGGCCCCCTCCAGCACGGGGAGAAAGGCCCGGCAGAAGGCCTCCCCCTCCTCCGGGTCGGAGCTGTCCAGGAAAATCACCTGGCAGGAGGAGCACAGCAGGCCGCCCGTGCGGACGATGTGATCCGCCAGCCCCTCCAGCCCCGCCCGGTCCGGAGGGCCGGACAGATAGGCGAAGGAGATCCGGTGGCCCCACTCAATCAGCCTGCACCCCGGGGGCGCCAGGCGGCGCATGGCCTCCACCGCCCCGTCCCCGCCCCAGGTGACCACCCCGTCGGCCAGGGCGGCCAGCCGCTTCAGGGAGGCGGCGTCGGAGGAGGGGAGGTCGAAGGCCCACAGGAAGGGGGCAAGGGCGGGCTGCGCCTGGGTCAGACGGGCCAGCACCGCCGGGGTCAGGCCCCGGTCCTCCCGGGGCAGCTTGATCAGATTGATGTTCCCGGTCAGCAGGCCCTCCGCCGCGGTGAACAGGGGCAGTCCGGCCATGTTGCCCGGGGCCACGTGGAGCAGCACCCCCAAGGGGCGCAGCTCCCGGCGGCCGAAGGGCGCGTCCCCCGCCTCCGGAGGGCCCAGCTCGGTGCGCAGCTTGTACTCCAGCTGCTCCGGCCGGAGCATCCAGCGCACCTGCGCCAGCTCCTCCCGGGCTCCGGGCGGGGCGTATTGGGCAATCAGTCCGTCCAGCCCGCCGCCGTCCAGCTCCCGCCCCAGCGCGTCCAGGGCGGAGACGACGGTCTCGGGCACGAGGGGCGGAAGGCTGAGGCTGCCGGCCAGCTCCTCCTCCAGCCCGTCCAGCACAAGGGGCAGCCGGGCGTCGGGGAGCAGGGCCCCGCGGGCAAAAATCAAAACGCTTCCCCCTTCCCCAGCGCCTGGGCCGCGCCGGCGGCGCAGGTGGTAATATCCCGCAGCCCCGCCCGGCCCAGCAGGGTCAGCGTGGGGGAGGAGAGCCCGCACCCGCAGGCCTCCCCCGGCTCCAGCACCCCCAGGTCGTCGGTCATGACGCTGAGGGTGGGGGTGGCGGTCATCAGCGGGGAAATCAGATTGACCAGCCCCGGCTGCCCCAGGGGCACAGGATCCAGGGTGCGGACGTCTCGAATCAGCACCCGGGCGTAGGCCGGGATATGAAAGCGGTGGTTTTTGCAGGCGTTGAAGAAAACGGGGTGCTCCACCGCGCCGAACAGCTCGTGAATGCGGTCCTCCTCCACCCCCAGCACCCTGCGGGCCAGGCCGTAGAGCACCGGCCTTTCCACCTGGCGGCTGTGGTGCTGCTTCCAGCCGCCGGCCAGGACAATGTGGGAGCCGGGAGGCAGCGAAAGGGACATCCCCAGCTCCTCCATCCGCTTCAGGCCGAACCAGAGGTAGGAGGGGAAGCCGATAATCCGGGTGGGAAAGGGGGAGCGGGCAAAGCGTTCCAGGGCCCGGACCGCGCCATCCAAATCGGGGACGTACCGCCCCTGCTCCATTTTCAGGGCGTAGGCCCGGCGCAGAGGCGGGGAGAGAAAGGTCAGGGCGAACATGGTGCGGGCCACGCCGGCCCGGCTGCTCCGGTGGGGCTTATAGCCCAGCACCACGCAGTTGGCCGGCTTGCAGGAAATCAGGCGGTGATAAAAGCCCAGCCGGAGCACCATGGGGATCCCGGCCAGAATGGAACCCCAGTCAAAGCCGATTCGGCTGAAGCTGCCGCTGGTGCCCGAGGAGGTCACCTCCATGGCCATGCGCCAGGAGGGCATGGAGAACACGGCGCGGCGCTTGAAAAACAGGGTGGGCAGAACAGGAAGGCGGGACAGGTCCTCTATGGTGCGCAGCTGCCCGGGCGCAAAGCCCTCCTCCCGGCAGATGGCCCGGTACTCCGGGCAGCGGCGGATATGGTAGGCGCAGTTGTCCCGCGCCGCCCGGAGGAAACGGGCGTCCGAGCCGGGCAGGTCGTAGGGGAAGCTGAACCAGAAAAGGGCCTGACGGCTGAACATGGCGCAATCTCCTCCCGTTTATTCCACGTCCCGGTAGTAGAGCCCCCGGGTGTAGTCGTTGGGCTGGTATTTGCCCCGGTCCAGATAGCGCTCCAGCACCTGGACGCACTCCCGGGCGTTCTCGGTGGTAAACTGAAGGCGGCCCGCCCACAGGCCCAAGCTGTTCCAGTCGGACTGCCGGTCCGCCAGGAACAGCTTTTTGGAGTTAAGAATCTCGTTCCGGCAGCCGTAGGCCTTGACCACGGGGAACCGCTCCCCCTTCCGGTCGGTGAGCTGGTTGACGCTGCCGCAGGTATGCTGGCCGGAGCGGTTGTAAATGATGCAGTTTTCGGTGAGCATCAGGGGCAGGCGGCCGTAGACAATCAGCTCGGTGTCCAGGGCCTTGGACAGGTCCCGAATCTGGGCCAGCTTCAGCTCGAAGGAGGCGGTGACCGAGCGCAGCCCCAGGCGCTTGAGCTCCTTGACGGTCTGGCTGTTGTACACCCCCAGGCCGAAGTCCCCCCGCACCTGAAAGCCCAGCTCCAGGCCGTGGCGGACCATGTCCAGGGTGCCGGCCAGCACCTGGCTGACGCCCAGCTCCCGCAGGCGCTCCAGGTCCCGGTCCAATTCCTTTTTCTCCCGGTCCCAGCAGACCCGGGGCAGTACGGCGGCGGCCGGAACGCCGGCGCGCCGGACCCGCTCCGCCCACTCCGGGCTGGCAGTCCACTCCCAGGCGGGCAGATAGACGAGGGCGGGGCTCAGCCGGAGCAGCTCGGGGCTGAGCTGCTCGGCGGTGCGCAGGGCCAGGGTGAGCACAGGGGGGGCCTTGCGGTTCGGGAAACGCACGCCGGGATGAAATTCCCCCTCCGGCCGCCGGGGTGGAGCGGCCCGCTGCCGCCCCAGCTCCTCCAGCGCCTGACGGCGCAGGGCGTTCAGGGCGGACAGGGGGAGGGACAGGCCGGGCTCCACCCGGGCCACCACCCTTTCACACCGGAAGGGGGTGCCCCCGGTGCGGGAGAGCTGGCCCTCCGCCTTCTCCTCGGTCAGCGGGACACTGCGGGCCGCCTCGGGCACAGGGCCGGAGACGGTGGCCAGATGGCCCGCGCTGTCCTCCGCCCCCACCTGGGCGGGCTGTCCCGCCCGGATCATGGCGTACATGCGGATGGGCTCCTTGCGGTTCTCGCCGCTCTCATAGGTGGCCCGGGCCTGGGCGAACAGCTCCCTGGGCTCCGCCTCCTCCTGCCGGGTGCCGAACATGGCCGGGCCCTTCCGGTCCAGAAAATACCCGTCGGTAAACCCCTCCCGGGAGAAGGCCTGCTCCAGGGCGGACAGCTCCTCCGGCGTGGGGGGCCGGTCCTCCTTCAGGGCCTGGGCGTAGACGCGGGTGACAATGGCCACGTACTCCGGCCGCTTCATCCGCCCCTCCAGCTTCAGGCAGGCCACCCCCATTTTCCGCAGGTCCCGGAGATAATGAACCAGGGACATGTCCTTCAGCGAGAGGGGATATCCGTCGGCCCGGCCCTTCCAGCCGTATTTCAGGCGGCAGGGCTGGGCGCACAGCCCCCGGTTGCCGCTTCTCCCGCCGATGACGCTGGAGAAAAAGCACTGGCCCGAGTAGCACATGCACAGGGCCCCGTGGGCGAACACCTCGATTTCAATGGGGGAGCGGAGGCAGATGTACTCAATGGCGTCCCGGCTCAGCTCCCGGGAGAGCACCACCCGCTCCATCCCCAGGTCGGCGCAGGCCTTGACCCCGTCCAGGGAGTGGACGGTCATCTGGGTAGAGCCGTGGATCGGAAGGCCGGGGGCGGCCTGGCGCACCATCCTGGCCGCCCCCAGGTCCTGAACAATCACCGCGTCCGCCCCCATGGCGGCAGCGTCGGCGGCCGCCTGGGCTGCGGCGGGCAGCTCCCGGTCGGTGAGCAGGGTGTTCAGGGCCACATGGACCCGGCATCCCCGCAGATGGCAGTAGGCGACGGCCTGGGCGGCCTCCTCCCGGGTGAAATTTTTCGCGTTCCGGCGGGCGTTGAAGTTTCCGTATCCAAGATAGACGGCGTCCGCCCCGTTCTGTACAGCGGCAACCGCCGACTCCATTGAGCCGGCGGGAGAGAGAAGCTCCAGCATCTGGCACCCCACGATTCCATAAGGATATATATTATAATGTGTACGCAGGGAAAACCGCTACGGCTTTTTGTTCTGGAGACGGTTCTGCAGCTTGAAAATCTCCCGCTTGCACTCGGACAGCTCGTTCTTCAGTCTGGCGGAGGCCTCCAGCTCCTCCTTCAGCTGACGGCGGAGGTTTTCGGCGGCCTCCTGCTCCCGGAAATACTGGTCGCCCACGTTGACGGCGGCCAGCACCGCGGCGTCGGCCTGGGACAGACGGCCCTGTCCGGTCACTTCCTGAATCTGAGCGTCCACATAGGCCGCTACCTTGCGGACATAGCTCTCCTCCTCCGGGGCAAGCAGCGTATACTCCTGCCCGGCAATTGTGACCGCCACTCTGTTCTTCATCGGTCGTCCTCCTCCCTTCCCGGGAAATACGAAATTTTTATCCATTATAGCACAGGATGGGCCGGGGAAAAATAGTTTTCTGATGAATTTTCAAAAAATTTTTCCGTCTCCGCCGGAAAAAGAGGACAGCTGCCGGAAACTTTGGTATAATGGAGTTCAGCAAAAAGGAGGAGACGGCCATGCACAACGAGCTGACTCAAAACGACATCCGCCTGATGCAGGAGGAGCTGGACCGCCGCCGCATCGAGCTGCGGCCCAAGCTGCTGGAGGCGGTGAAGGAGGCCAGGGCCTTCGGGGACCTGAGCGAAAACTTCGAATACAAGGCGGCCAAGCAGGAGAAAAACCGCAACGAGAGCCGCATCCGCTTTCTGGAGAACATGATCCGCACCGCCGTGGTGATTCCGGACCGGGCGGAGGAGGGGACGGCGGGGCTGTACGACAAGGTGACGGTCTATCTGGAGGAGGAGGGCGTGGAGGAGACCTACCAGCTGGTGACCACCGTGCGCCAGGACGTCCTCCACGGGCGAATCAGCAAGGAGTCCCCCATGGGGAAAGCCCTGATGGGCCGGAAGGAGGGGGAGCGGTTCTACGTGTCCGTCAGTCGGGATTACGGCTACTACGCCGTGGTCCGGTCCATTGAAAAGGGCCGGGACGACGGCTCCGCCCCGCTGAACCGGTACTGAAAAAATTCTCCGTTTTGCCCAACGGCCCGGGCCGGACCGGCGCGGGGATGCAAAACCGGCAGGGAATGTGCCAAATCCGCCATTTCCCTGCAATATATTGAGGATTTTGCCGGAATCCGGACTTTTGACGGAAAGTGTAAACTTTTTTCTGAAAAACTGAAAAGGGGGTTGACGAGAGCGGCAAATGCGTGTATAGTTGCTTTTGTAACCGAATTGTAACATTTGGTTTCCATTCTGTCACTTTTTGGACGGCCGGTCTTTGCCGGCTTACGGAGAATAAGAGGTACATCTATGGATGAAGCGTTACACCGCCGCCGCGCCGCTCCCCCACAGCCTGCGGACCTGACCCCGGAGGAGCGGCGGCAGAAGCTGCTCCGGGATGCGGGCGCCCTGCTCCGGGGCCTGCGCCACTGGACCTATATCCACTCCCGGCGCCTGGCCCACGGGATCCACGACATGTCCACCGACCACCCCTCCGCCGGCCCCATCTCATTTTTAACCCTGTCCTTCGCCCTGGGGGCCGCGCTGACCCTGAGCACCCTGTACACCTCCAGCTATACTGTCACGGCCGACGGCCAGGCCCTGGGCGTGGTGGCCGACCAGGGCGTGGTGGCCAGCGCCATCGCCCAGGTGGAGCGCCGGGGCTCCCAGCTGCTGGGCTACGACTACCATGTGGACAGCAGCGTGGACTATCAGTTCGCCCTGACCCTGAAGTCCGAGCTGGACAGCCAGGAGACCATTGAGACCTATTTCTATGAGCGGCTGGATGAGCTCAGCGCCCAGCTGCGCAAGTACCAGCTCTCCCTGAACGGCGCCGTTCTGGGCGCGGCGGACAACCGGGACGGGCTCCAAACCATGCTCGACAGCCTGAAGGAGCAGTACGTCAACGAAAACACCATCTCCGCGGAATTTGTGGATGACCTGCGGATTGAGACGGTATATACCGACCAGGGCCTGATGACCCTGGACCAGCTGCGGGAGCTGCTCACCGCCAGCAAGAGCGGCGAGACTACCTACACCGTGGTGAAGGGGGACACCTACAACGGCATTGCCTACGCCCACGACATGGCCCTCAGCGACCTGCTGGCCCTGAACCCGGACGCCGACGTGAACCGCCTGATGATTGGCGACGTGCTGACCATCAAGCAGGAGGTCCCCCTGCTCTCCGTGGAGACCGTGGAGGACGTGACCTACACCCAGGCCATCGAGTGCCCCGTGACCGAGGTGGAGGACCCCAATATGTACCGGGGGAACTCCAAGATTCTGGTCCAGGGCGAGCCGGGCGAGGCGGAAATCAACGCCCACGTGACCTACGTCAACGGCATTGAGAGCGGGCGGGAGATTCTCTCCACCACCACCCTTCGGGAACCCACCGTCACCACCAAGGCCATCGGCACCAAGGAGCGGCCCAAGACCGCCTCCACCGGCACCTTCTCCTGGCCCATCTACGGCCGCATCAACTCCTATTTCGGCGGGCGGTATATTTTCGGCAGCTACAGCTACCACTCGGGCATCGACATCCGGGCCAGCTACGGCGCCCCCATCGCCGCCGCCGACGGCGGGACGGTCACCTTCTCCGGCTGGAAGGGCAGCTACGGCAACCTGGTCATCATTACCCACGATAACGGCATCCAGACCTACTACGCCCACAACTCCTCCCTGAAGGTCTCCGTAGGCCAGAAGGTGTACAAGGGCCAGACCATCGCCCTGGCGGGCAGCACCGGGCGCTCTACCGGCACCCACTGCCACTTCGGCGTGTGCATCAACGGCACCTTTGTCAACCCCCTCTCCTATCTGAGCTGAGACACGGCCCCGTCCTGAGAAAGGCGGGGCCGTTTTTTACGCTTTTGTCCGCAGCTTTGCGCCGCGCACCCCATTTTTCCATGCCCCGCCCCTGTGGACAAAGAGCCTGTCCCTTGATATAATGGAGACGCGGCCGCCCGCGCCGGCCGGAAAGGAGAGCGCCATGAAGCTGTCTTCCTTTGCTTATTTCGCCCGATTCGGAATCAGGACCGTCCTGTTCCGGAAGCGGGACCCCATCCTGGGAACCATCATTCTGACTGACCGGTGCAATCTGCGGTGCAGGCACTGCTCGGTGAACAATATTGTGGCGGCCGACTACCCCTACCGGCAGATTGCGGAGGAGATGGATCGGCTGTACGCCATGGGGGTCCGGATTCTTTTCTTCTGCGGCGGCGAGACCTTTTTGTGGCGGGACGGGGAGAAGTCCCTGCGGGACCTGGTGAAGGAGGCCAAGGCCAAGGGCTTCCTGATTGTCAATGTGGTGACCAACGGCACCTTCCCCCTGGACCTGCCCGAGGCGGACCTGATTCTGCTGAGCCTGGACGGGGACCGGGAGCGCCACAACGCCATCCGGGGCGACACCTATGATACGATTATGGAGAACGTCCGCCGGGCCTCCTCCGACAACATCTGCTTCTATATGGCGGTGAACCAAATCAACCGGGACGCCATCCGCCGCGTCTGCCTCACCGCCCGGGACACCCCCAATGTGCGGGCGGTATCCTTCAACTTCCACACCCCCTACCCGGATACCCGGGATCTGGCCCTGTCCCCGGAGGAGAAGGCGGAGTGCTGCCGGGCCATCTCGGAGATGATGGACCAGGGGGCCCCGGTGTTCAATCTGAAAAGCGCCTTCCCCTACCTGATTGACAACCGGTTTCCCACCCCCTGCCATCAGTGCGTGGTAATGGAAAACGGAACGCTGAGCGTCTGCGGCCGGTGCATCCGCGTCCCCGGCCTGTGCCGGGAGTGCGGCTACTTCTTCGTGGCGGAGTACACGCTGCTGTTTCAGGGCAACCTCAAAATTATCCGGGAGATGCTCCGGACCTATCTGAAATATATATAAGAGCCTGTTTAATATCCGGAAGTATGCCGAACGGCAGGGAATTCCCCCGCCGGGCAAGGCAGATTTTCCCAGGAGCCCTTGGTGGATTCCAAGAAAATTTCGCGCCGTATGGCGGCAAAAGGCCCGCCGGTGTGCTGAGAGATGTTAAGCAGGCGCTAAGGTGCGCTTATGAGTATTTTGACGGAACTGACCCGCATGTGGCTGACCCGCTCGGTCAGGCCCTTTGTCTTCCGCGGGGAATACGACCGGGCCCTGTCCTTTGAGGGCTGCGAAAATCTGGGCCTCTACGTCCATATCCCCTTCTGCCGGCAGCTGTGCGGCTTCTGCCCCTACTGCAAGCAGGTGTTCGACCCTGAGGCCTGCGGCCGGTATCTGGACGCCCTGCTCCGGGAAATCCGGCAGGTGGGCGGCCGGCTGGCCGGGAAAAAAGAGGTCACCAGCCTCTATTTCGGCGGGGGAACCCCCGCCCTGGCGGCGGACCGGCTCGGGGAGCTTGTCCGCGCCCTGGAGGAGCATTTCACCATCACCCAGGGGATTGGCGTGGAGCTCCATCCCGACGACGTCACCGTCCCCGTGCTGCGCACCCTGAAGCAGGCCGGGGTCACCAAGCTGAGCATCGGGGTGCAGTCCTTCCAGGAGAAATGCCAAAAGCTCCTGGGCCGCGGGGCGGCGGACCGGGCGGCCATGGCCCGGGCGCTGGCCGCCGTCCCCTTTGAGACCGTGTCCATGGACTTCATCTTCGCCCTGCCCGGGCAGACCTTCCAGGACCTGAAGGCGGACCTGGAGGCCGCCTTTCAAAGCGGCGCCAACCACGCGGCCATCTACCCCTTCATTGATTTCACCTTCACCTCCAGCGCCATCCCTCCTATGGCCAAGGGGGAAAAACGGGCGCTGCTGGACCGGATTACCCAATACTGCCAGGACAAGGGGTACGCCCGGGGCTCCATCTGGACCTTCTCCAGCCGCCCGGAGGCCAGCTACTCCTCCATGACCCGGGAGAGCTTCCTGGGCTTTGGCTGCTCCGCCGCCACCCTGCTGCGGGACCAGTTCAAAATCAACACCTTCTCCGTGGAGGAGTACTGCAAACGGACGGACAGGGGGGAGCTCCCTACCGCCCTGACCCTGCGCTTCACCCGCCGCCAGAGGATGGTGTACTACCTCTTCTGGTCGGCCTACAGCACCCGGGTGGACGCCCGGGATTTCCAGCGGTTTTTCGGCGTGCCTTTGAAAAAAATGTACGGCCTGGAGCTGGCCGCCGCCAAGGGCCTGGGCCTTGTCACCGAGAAGGACGGCGTGTACTCCATGACGCCCAGAGGCGCGTTTTATTACCACTACTATGAGAGCTTCTATACCCTGGCGTATATTGACAAAATGTGGGGCCTGCTGCGGGAGAACCCTTTCCCCGCCGGGATGGAGCTGTAAAGCGGACCTGCCCCGCCCCGTGGGGGCGGGGCAGGTCCGGCTATTCCCCTTTGTATTTCCTGCGGGTGGCGATGCCGCCGCGGATGTGGCGCTCGGCCTTGTTCTCGTCCAGCACCTGCTTTACCTGGAGGTAGAGCGGGCGGTTGAAGGCCGGAAGACGCTCGGATAAATCCTTATGTACCGTAGATTTGCTGATGGAAAACTTTTGTGCGGCGGTGCGGACCGTGGCCCGGTTCTCTATGATGTAAAGAGCCAGGCTCTGGGCCCGCTCCTCCATGTTTCCTTTCAAAACACAACACTCCCCGCCTTTTGCTGTTTTCATCCTATGCGCAGGAGGGGCGGGATATGTGCGGGACAGGGCCGGGAATTGCTTGCAAATCTGCTCCGGGTCTGATATAGTCAACATACCTGAAAAACGCGGTCTCCGCGTTTTTTCACTCAAACGCCCCAGGCCGGCGGGAGCGGGGCAGAATCCGGCGCGGTCCGGGAGGGAGATGGGAGCATGAAGCTGCTTTTGGCGGAGGACGAGCAGGAGCTGGCCGAGGCGGTGGCGGATATTCTGCGTTTTCACGGCTATGTGGTGGACACGGTGTACGACGGGGAGGACGCGCTGGCTTACGCCGGGGCGGAGGAATACGACGGCCTGATTCTGGACATCATGATGCCGAAAAAGACCGGCCTGGAGGTACTGGAACAGCTGCGGGGCGAGGGCCGGCGGATCCCCGTGCTGCTGCTGACCGCCCGGTCCCAGGTGGAGGACCGCATTCTGGGTCTGGACCTGGGGGCGGACGACTATCTGACCAAGCCCTTTGCCATGGGGGAGCTGCTGGCCCGGGTGCGGGCCATGCTGCGCCGCCGGGAGGAGTACACCCCCGATGTGCTGGAGTGCGGCGGGCTGTCCCTGGACCGGAGCAGCTTCACCCTGAGCTGGGGCGGGCAGGGGATGCAGCTGCCCCGGCTGGAGTTCCGGATGATGGAGCTGCTGATGCTCAACCGGGGGCGCTACCTCTCCTCCGAGGCTATTCTGGAGCGGGTCTGGGGCTATGACACCGAGACGGAGCTGGGAACGGTATGGGTGTATCTCTCCCACCTGCGGCGGAGGCTGGCGCAGCTGGGGGCCCGGGCGGAGATACGGGGCAAGCGGGGCATCGGGTACACCCTGGAGGCGCTGCCGTGAGGCGGGCGCTGCAAAGGCGGCTGATTGTCACCGCCATGATTGCCGTAACCGTGCTGCTGGCGGCGGTGCTGGGTGTGGTGAACGGGGCCAATTGGGTGCTGGAGCGGCAGCGCAGCGGCCGGATGCTGGCTCTGCTGGGGGAGAGCGGCGGACGTCCGGAGTTCCCCAGGCCGGAGGGGCCGCGGCCCTTCTGGGCGGAGCCCATCAGCGAGGACATGGCCCTGGCAGCCCTATTTTTTGTGGTGCGGCTGGACGGGGAGGGCCGGCCGGTCTTTACCGATGTAAGCCATATCGCCTCCGTCACCCGGGAGCAGGCGGAGGAGTACGCCGCCGCCGCGCGGCAGCTGGGGCGGCAGGAGGGGAAAACGGACGGGTTCCGGTACCGCTTCTTCCCCGGCCGGGGCGGCGGGGAGACGGCAGTGTTCCTGTCGGTGGCCGGCCAGACCCGGTCCATTCTCACTGTGCTGGCCCTGTCCCTGGGGGCGGGAGCGGTGTGCTGGGGGCTGATGCTTCTGCTGGTCGCCGCCCTGTCCCGCCGGGCAGTGGCCCCCATCGCCGAGAGCTTGGAGCGTCAGAAGCGGTTTGTCACCGACGCGGGGCACGAGCTGAAAACCCCCCTGGCCATTATCCTGGCCAGCACCGACGCCCTGGAGCTGCACAGCGGGCCCAGCAAGTGGAGCCGGAGCATCCGGGCCCAGGCGGTGCGCCTGGACGGCCTGACCCGGAACCTGCTGACCCTGGCCCGGATGGAGGAGGGCGCGGGCCGGAGGGTTCAGGAGGTAGACCTGACCGCGCTGGCGGAGAACACAGCGGACGCATTCTCCCCGGCGGCCGCCCTGCGGGAAATCCGGCTGGAAAAGGATATTCAGCCCCAGGTGCGCCTGCGGGCCGACCCGGAGCACATGGAGCGCCTGCTGTCCATTCTGCTGGACAACGGGGTGCGGTACACGGACCCCGGGGGGGAAATCCTGGTCCGGCTGAGGGGCGAGGCGGGCAAGGCCGTGCTCCAGGTGGAAAATACCTGCGCCCAGCCGCCCGAGGGGGACCCGGAGCGGCTGTTTGACCGGTTCTATCGGGGAGACGGAGCCCGGACCCAGAGCGGCGGGGGATACGGCATCGGCCTGTCCGCCGCCCGGGCCATTGCGGAGGCCCAGGGCGGTTCCATTACGGCGGCATACGGCAAAAACGGCCGGGTCGTCTTTACCGCAGCTTTGCAGCGCGAGCGCAGTTGAATTTACCGTGCCGGAATGCCGCCCGCAGGCGGGCGGCATTCCCTCCCTTCTCCGGAAGGAATTGGAACATCCCGGGGCCCGGGCAAAAATTCCCCACAAAAAGCCGAAAAAGTCTTGACTTTCCCCCTGGTGGAAGGTGTACATTGACCCTTGAAAGGGGGCGCCGGCCCATGAAAATCAACGAGGTAGAGGCTCAGGTTGGCATCACCAAGAAGAACATCCGCTTTTACGAGGAGCAGGGCTTGCTGTCTCCCAAGCGGAACAGCGAAAACGGCTATCGGGACTACGGCCCTGCCGAGGTGGAGGTCCTGCGCCGCATCAAGCTGATGCGCAAGCTGGGCGTCCCGCTGGAGGAAATCCGGCAGATGCAGGCGGGCAGCCACACGGTGGGGGACGGGATGCGGCGGCACCTGATTACCCTGGAGCGGGAACAGCGCAGTCTGGAGCAGTCCATGGAACTGTGCCGCGCCCTGCGGGACCGGGAGGAGCGTCTGGAGGCCCTGGACGCCGCCCCCCTGCTGGAGGAGATGGAGCATCTGGAACAGGCCGGCGCCACCTTCCGGGACAAGCAGAAGAACGACCTGAAGCCCGCGCGGTACGCCGGCGCGGTGGTCATGGCCCTGATGATTACCGCCCTGATGGCGGCGCTTATCATCCTGATGGTGTGGTCCTTTATCAGGGATCCCGACGGCGCCCCTCCCCTGCCCCTGATTGCGGTGTTCGCCGCCGTCCCCGGGTTCATCATTCTGGGCGTGCTGCTGGCGCTGTACCAGAGAATCAAGGAAATTCAGAGAGGAGAAGCTGACGATGCGGAAAAATACTGACAAGCACCACGGTTTAGTGGGCAGTACGGTTGTGGCGGTGCTGGTGGTCCTGTTTGTGCTGCTGGTTCTGGCCGGCCTGTTTCAGCTCCTGGGCCCGGCGTTCCCCTTCCTGGGCGAGCTGGGCGCGGCCCTTGGCATTCTGCTGTTCTATGCCGCGGTCCTTCTGGCCGTGGGCGCGGGCGTTGTGGCGGCCCTGATACAGCGCTGGCGGGAGGTCCGGAGAGGAGAAGAGGATGAGGCAAAAAAATACTGACGCCAAAGCCCGGCGCAAGCGGGAGGCGGTTGGCAGCGTGGCTGTTTTCACCGTCCTTCAGGCTGCCTTCGCCCTGGCCGTCGGGTCGCTGTGCCTGCTCCCCGGTTTCCCGGCGTGGGCGTCCCGCATCTGCGCGGTGATTGCGGCCCTTTCCGTTTTATCTGTGGTCCCGGCAGTGCGGCTGCTGAAAATACGTTTTCAAGAAATTGAAGGAGGAGAACTGGATGAAGCTGGTAAATATTGATTATATCCCCGGCAGGGAGCTGGAGGTGCTGGAAATCGTGAAGGGCACCGTGGTGCAGTCCAAAAACTTCGGCAAGGACTTTATGGCCGGCATGAAAACCCTGGTGGGCGGCGAGATAACCGGTTATACCGAGATGCTCAACGAGGCCCGGCAGATTGCCGTCAAGCGCATGGTGGACCAGGCCGAGGCCCTGGGGGCCGACGCGGTTATCAACGTCCGCTATGGGTCCTCCTCGGTGATGCAGGGGGCGGCGGAGGTCATCGCCTACGGCACCGCGGTGCGCTATAAGTAAGCGGAACAGACAGGCGGTCATGTTCAGGGGTTTGCGCCCTGAACATGACCGCTCTTCTGCACCCTCCGCCTCAGCTGTCCTCCAGCATCCGGTAGCCGATGCCCAGCTCGGTCAGGATATACCGGGGCTCGGAGGGGTTCTCCTTCAGCTTGCGGCGGATATTGGCCATGTTGACCCGGAGAATCTGATTGCTGCTGCCGCCGTAGGGGCCCCAGACATGCTCCAGGATGAAGTCGTAGGTGAGCACCTTGCCCGAGTGGGCGCACAGCAGCTCCAGAATCTTGAATTCGTTCTGGGTGAAGTGGACTTCCTCCTCCCCCACAAAGACCTGGTGCCGGGCGGCGTCCACCGTCAGGTCCTTGACCTGATACCGGCTCTTGGCGGAGCCCTGGTTCAGCCGCACCCGGTCGGCCCGCCGCAGGGTGCCCCGAATCCGGGCCAGCAGCTCGGACACCCCGAAGGGCTTGACAATGTAGTCCTCCGCACCCATGTCCAGGGCCTTCACCTTCTCCGTCTCCCGGTCCCGGGCGGAGATAATCAGGACGGGCGTCTCCCGGGGCAGTCCGCTCAGCTGCTCCAGCACCTCCAGCCCGTCCATGTCGGGCAGTCCCAGGTCCAGCAGCACCAGGTCGGGCTGGTGGGAGAAAAACAGGCTGACGCCCTCCTTCCCCGTCCCGGCGGCAATGGCCTTGTAGTCGTTGGCGTTCAGGGCGCGGCAGATGAAATTGCTGATGGTGCGCTCGTCCTCAATCAGCAGGATGACGCGTTTTTCAGCCATGAGCCGTCTCCTCCTCCATGGGCAGTCCAAAGCGGAACACCGCGCCGCCCTCGGGCGCGTTTCCGGCGGCAAAGAAGCCGCTGTGGGCCTTGATGATGCTCTGACACACGGAAAGTCCGATCCCCATCCCCCGGGAGGAGTCCCCGGACAGGTTCTGGGGCAGCTGCTCCCCGTTCTGAATGGCCTGCCGCAGGTCGGCGGACAGGCCGCAGCCCTGGTCCCGCACCTCCACCACCGCCCAGTTTTCCTGGCGGAACAGGCGCAGGCAGATGTGCTCGAAATCCCCCGAGTGGCGGATGGAGTTTTCCAGCAGGTTGACTATCACCTGCTTAATCAGGATGGGGTCCATGGGCAGGTACAAAATGTCCTCCGACAGCTCGGTGGCCACCGGAACCCCGGGAAAGCGGCGGCGGATGGCCACCACGGCGGCGCCGGCCACCTCCTCCAGCATCTCCTCCCGCTTTTTCAGGGGGGTCTGGCCGTCCTGAATGCGGGTGACGGAGAGGATGTTCTCCACCATGGTAATCAGGGAGTCGGCGTCCTCCTTGATGTCGGTCAGCAGGGAGGCGCTTTTCTCCGAGCGCATCTCCTCGCTCTCCAGCAGCACTGTGGCCGCCCCCGATATGGCTGTCAGGGGGGTGCGCAGGTCGTGGGACACGGCCCGCAGGATATTGCTGCGGATGTTCTCCTGGGCCGCCTTCAGCTGAATGGCGGCCTTTTCCTCGTACAGGCGCTGGTTCATCTGGTACAGCGCCTTGGCGTTCTGCTCCCGGGTCACCGCCTCCACCGCCATCAGCTTGACCCGGGAGGTCAGCGCGCACACAATGATGGAAATGGCCACCATGCTGAACATGGCCACCGGATAGCCCGCGTGGCTCAGGGAGAAGGCCGCATAGGGGTACATAAAAAAGTAGTTGATGCAGAAGCCCCCCACCAGAGAGGCCACAACGCCGTAGGCGTACCCGGTGGTGATGATGGAAATCACCATCACCGCCAGGACAAAGACCAGGGCGGAGTTGTTCTCCGCCCCCGTGTGCTCCAGCAGCGAGCCGCTGATGCAGTAGGCGGCCCACAGCAGCAGCGCCGCGGCGCACAGATCCCGGGGGACCGGGGGAAGCCGCTCCCACAGCCGGACGCACCGGCGGTACCAATCCATCCCAAAACGCTCCTTTCCGGCCCTGCTATGGGGCCGAGAAGTCCAATCCAGATATTATTTATGATATACCAGATCAGAAAAAAGCGCAAGTAAAGGAATCGTACAGTTCCGCCCCGGCCGTTCTGCCCGGTTCCGCGCCCCGTCCGTCTCGTTTCCTTTCCGCGTCAAACGCCCGCCGGGGCGCTCCTCCCGCCCCCTCCCGCTTGACGGTTCCCCCGGCGGGACATATAATAGAGTCAAAACGCTTGAAACCGGCTGGCGGTGTTCCGCAGGTCCGCTTTGCGGCCCTGTGCGGCGGCAGGACAGCCCTTTTGCGGCGGAGAGGAAGAAACTATGAAAAAGCTGGCCATTGGCATCCTGGCCCACGTGGACGCGGGGAAAACCACCCTGTCCGAGGCCATGCTCTATCTCAGCGGCAGCATCAGCCGGCTGGGCAGAGTAGACCACCGGGACGCCTTCCTGGACACCGACGCCCTGGAGCGGGAGCGGGGCATTACCATTTTTTCCAAGCAGGCCGTTCTCCCCCTGAAGGAGGCGGAGCTCACCCTGCTGGACACGCCGGGGCATGTGGATTTCTCCGCCGAGATGGAGCGCACCCTCCAGGTGCTGGACTGCGCCGTTCTGGTGGTCAGCGGAGCCGACGGGGTGCAGGGTCATACCCATACCCTGTGGCAGCTGCTGCGCCGGCACCGCATCCCCACCTTTCTGTTCCTGAACAAGATGGACCTGGAGACCCGGGGGGAGCAGGCCCTGATGGAGGAGCTGCGCGCCCGTCTGGACGAGAACTGCGTCAGCTTCTCCCGCCCCCGGGACAGCGTCTTCTGGGAGAGCGTGGCCATGTGCGGCGAGGAGGCCCTGAGCAGCTATCTGGAGACGGGGACGGTGCCGGAGGAGGAGATTGCCGCGCTGATTGCCGGGCGGAAGCTCTTCCCCTGCTGGTTCGGGTCGGCCCTGAAGCTGGAGGGGGTGGAGGAATTCCTGGAGGGCCTGGAGCGCTGGGCCCCCCGCCCCCCCTATCCCCCGGACTTCGGCGCCCGGGTCTTCAAAATCGCCCGGGACCCCCAGGGGACCCGCCTGACCTATCTGAAAATCACCGGAGGCGCCCTGTCCGTCAAGGAGACCCTCCGCGGCCCGGAGGGGGCCTGGACGGAGAAGGTGGACCAGATACGCATCTACTCCGGGAGCAAATACCAGGCGGTCCCCCGGGCGGAGGCGGGAACGGTGTGCGCCGTCACCGGACTGAGCGCCACCCGGCCGGGAGACGGCCTGGGGACGGAGCCCCCCAGCGTCCGGCCCCTGCTGGAGCCGGTCCTGACCTACCGCCTGCTGCTCCCTCCGGGGTGCGACCCCCACACCGCCCTGCCCAGGCTGGCCCAGCTGGAGGAGGAGGACCCCCAGCTGCATCTGGTCTGGAAGGAGGAGCTGGGGGAGATACACCTTCAGCTCATGGGGGAAATCCAGCTGGAGGTGCTCAGGCGGCTGATTGGGGAGCGCTTCGGCCTGGAGGTCTCCTTCAGCCAGGGGAGCATCGTCTACAAGGAAACCGTCGCCGCCCCGGCGGAGGGGGTCGGCCATTTCGAGCCCCTCCGCCACTACGCCGAGGTCCGCCTGCTGCTGGAGCCCGGGGCGCCGGGAAGCGGCCTGCGCTTTGCGTCGGCGTGCAGCCCGGACGTGCTGGACAAAAACTGGCAGCGCCTGGTGCTGACCCATCTGGAGGAGCGGCAGCACCCCGGGGTGCTCACCGGCTCGCCCATCACCGATATGAAAATCACCCTGATTGCCGGCCGGGCCCACCAGAAGCACACCGAGGGGGGCGATTTCCGGCAGGCCACCTACCGGGCGGTGCGCCAGGGGCTGATGGGGGCGGAGAATGTGCTGCTGGAGCCCTGGTACAGCTTCCGCCTGGAGCTGCCCGGGGAGAACGTGGGCCGGGCCATGTCCGACCTTCAGGCCATGGGGGGCGAGTTTGACCCGCCCCAGGCCCAGGGGGAGCTGACCCTGCTGGCCGGACACGCCCCGGTGGCCGGCCTGCGGGACTATCAGCGGGAAGTGAGCGCCTATTCCCGGGGCCGGGGCCGGCTGTCCTGCCGGGCTGCGGGCTACTTTCCCTGCCGTGAGCAGGAGCGGGTGGTGCAGGCCCTGGGATACGACCCGGAGCGGGACGTGCTCAACCCCGCCGGCTCTGTGTTCTGTTCCCACGGGGCGGGGTACGTAGTCCCCTGGGAGCAGGTGCCCCGGTACGCCCACGTGCCCAGCCCGCTGGCCGGTCCGGAGCGGGAGGAGGCCCCGGAGCCCGGCCCGGAGCGGATCCGCCCCGCCGCCCCCTCCGGCTCGCTGGAGCAGGACCGGGAGCTCCAGGCCATCTTTGAGCGCACCTACGGCAAGGTGGAGCCCAGGGCCTTCCAGCCCGCCAAAAAGCCCGCCCGCACCAGCCTGGACGGGGAAAAATACAGCATCCGCACCCAGAACACCGGCCCGGAATACCTGCTGGTGGACGGCTACAACATTATTTTCGCCTGGGATGAGCTGAAGCAGGCCGCCCGGGAGAACGTGGAGGCCGCCCGGGCCATGCTGACCGACATCCTGTGCGACTACCGCGGCCTGCGCCGGTGCGAGGTCATCCTGGTCTTCGACGCCTACAAGGTAAAAGGAAACCCCGGCTCGGTGGACAAGCAGGGGGACATTTACGTAGTCTATACCAAGGAGGCGGAGACAGCCGACGCCTATATTGAAAAGGCCACCTACGATTTGGGCCGGAACCACCGGGTCCGGGTGGCCACCTCGGACGGGCTGGAGCAGCTGATTATCCTGGGCCATGGGGCCCTGCGGGTCTCCGCCCGGGCCTTCCGGCAGGAAATCGAACAGGCCCAGGGCCAGCTGGCCGAGCTCATCGCCCGCCACAACCGGAAGGGCCGGGAGCTGGACCAGCTGAAGTACACCGCAAAAATCACCCGGTCCAAGGATTAGGGCCCTGGTGCGCCTGAGACCGGCCCGCTGTAAATCCAACTGCATGTAAACCGTAAACCCGTGCTTCCGGTACGGCCGGGCGGCGCCTTCCAGAAAGGGCAGGGTGCCCAGCACACAGGCCCATGCAGCCCGCCTCCTCTCCCCCGCCCCGCCGGGCGGGAAAGGGCCGGGGCAGGCCGTCAGAACATGACGGCCTGCCCCGGTTTTTCTGTTTTGCGGTATCAGCTGCTTGCTGCCCTTAGGGCAATCAACCCTCTTTAATGGCGGCCTGGGCGGCGGCCAGACGGGCGATGGGCACGCGGAAGGGGGAGCAGGACACATAGTCCAGTCCGGCCCGATGGCAGAACTCCACGGAGGTGGGGTCGCCGCCGTGCTCGCCGCAGATGCCCAGATGGAGATTGGGGTTGGTGGACCGGCCCCAGCGGGCGGCGTTGGCCAGCATACGGCCCACGCCGGCCTGGTCCAGGCGGGCAAAGGGGTCGTTCTCATAGATTTTCTTGTCGTAGTAGGTGCTCAGGAACTTGCCCGCGTCGTCACGGCTGAAGCCGAAGGCCATCTGGGTCAGGTCGTTGGTGCCGAAGGAGAAGAAGTCGGCCAGGGGGGCGATTTCGTCGGCGGTGACAACGGCGCGGGGGATCTCAATCATGGTGCCCACCTTGTACTTCATGGAGGACCCGGCCTCGGCCAGAATCTTGTCGGCGGTGGTGGTAATAATCTTCTTTACATAGGCCAGCTCCTTGTAGTCGCCGATGAGGGGAACCATGATTTCGGGCACCATGGTCCAGTCGGGATGGCGGGCCTGGACGTTCAGGGCGGCCTTGATGACGGCGGTGGTCTGCATGGCGGCAATCTCCGGGAAGGTGATGGACAGGCGGCAGCCGCGGTGGCCCATCATGGGGTTGAACTCGTGGAGGCTGGCAATAATCGCCTTGATGTCGTCCACGGTCTTGCCCATTTCCTTGGCCAGCTTCTCAATATCGGCCTCCTCGGTGGGGACAAACTCGTGGAGGGGGGGGTCCAGGAAGCGGATGGTGACCGGCAGGCCCTCCATGGCCTCGTAGATGCCCTCGAAGTCGCCCTGCTGCATGGGCTCCAGCTTGGCCAGCGCCTTCTCGCGCTGCTCCACGGTGTCGGAGCAGATCATCTCCCGGATTGCGGGGATACGGTCCTCGTTAAAGAACATATGCTCGGTGCGGCACAGGCCGATTCCCTGGGCGCCGAATTTCCGGGCCTGGGCGGCGTCGGCGGGGGTGTCGGCGTTGGTGCGGACCTCCAGGCGGCGGTACTTGTCGCACCAGGCCATGACGCGGCCGAACTCGCCGCCGATGGAGGCGTCCACCGTGGGGATGGCGCCGGCATAGATTTTGCCGGTGGAGCCGTCCAGGCTGATCCAGTCGCCGGCGCGGTAGGTGCGGCCGCCCAGCTCAAAGCGCTTGTTCTCCTCGTCCATCTTGATTTCGCCGCAGCCGGACACGCAGCACTTGCCCATCCCCCGGGCCACCACGGCGGCGTGGGAGGTCATGCCGCCGCGCACGGTCAGAATGCCCTGGGCAGCCTTCATGCCCTCGATGTCCTCGGGAGAGGTCTCCAGACGGACCAGGACCACCTTCTTGCCCTGGGCGGCCCACTCCTTGGCCTCCTCGGCGGAGAAGACAATCATGCCGCTGGCCGCGCCGGGGGAGGCCCCCAGGGCGGTGCCGATGACGGGGGTGCGCTTGAGCACCCCCGCGTCAAACTGGGGGTGGAGCAGGGTGTCCAGCGAGCGGGGCTCGATCATGGCCACGGCCTTTTTCTCGTCAATCATGCCCTCGTCCACCAGGTCGCAGGCAATCTTCAGGGCGGCGGCGGGGGTGCGCTTGCCGTTGCGGGTCTGGAGCATATAGAGCTTCTTGTTCTCCACGGTGAACTCCATGTCCTGCATATCCCGGTAGTGGTCCTCCAGGGTCTTGCACACGGTCTCGAACTGGGCAAAGGCCTCGGGGAACTTCTCGGCCATCTCTGCGATGGGCATGGGGGTGCGCACGCCGGCCACCACGTCCTCGCCCTGGGCGTTGGTCAAAAACTCGCCGAACAGCTTCTTCTCGCCGGTGGCGGGGTTGCGGGTGAAGGCCACGCCGGTGCCGCAGTCGTCGCCCATGTTGCCGAAGGCCATGGACTGCACGTTGACGGC
>JAAWHL010000031.1 GCA_022795855.1 Lawsonibacter sp. | reverse complement strand
GCGGTCGGCAGACCGTTTCACCGCGCCTTGAGGCGCGGCCAATATCACGCCCTTATAGGGCGAGTGCAGGCCACCCGTTTTACGGGTGGTCCTGACTCCCGTCCATCACCGCGATATACCGGGCGGTGAGGTAGGGCAGCTCAATTTGAGGGGCGCTGAAATGCCGCCACGCGGCGGCGCAGAGCAGGCCGGCGGCGATTGCCACCGCGGCCTGCCAGACCGGCAGCCTGCGCCTCCCGGCCGGCCGCTTTTGCCCCTTGGGCGTGGAACGGCGCTGCTTCACGGCCGCAGGCCCCCTTTCCCGGACTGGCGCTCCTGCCAAAGGGGAGGACGCCGCCCGCTTGTATATTTGTTTAGATTATACCATTTTGCCCCACCGTTTGCAACACCTGTCTTTTGGGAATGCGGAGGCCGTGCCCTTCACCCCCGCCGCGCCCCCGGCATAGAATGGAGCGGTCTGCCGGACGGGGGAGGATGCCGCCGGCACGCCCCGGGCGGGAGGAGGCGGCCCCGCCGCCCGCTTCCGGGCAGACCGGCTTTTCACCATCTCAAAGGAACCCGGGCCCGCTCTGCGGGCGGCAAAAAAGAAAGGGACGCTATGCAGCAAATTCACTGGGAGGACCGGTTCGGCATCGGCGTGGAGATTATCGATGAAGCGCACCGCAAGCTCTTCTCCATCGTGGAGAAGATATTGGACCTCTATGTTGAAAAGCATGAGGATAAATTCGCCTGCGTGGAGGGAATCAAATATTTCAAGGCCTACGCCTTCCGCCACTTTGCGGAGGAGGAGGCCTATATGCGGGAAATCGGCTACCCCGGCTATCTGGCACACAAGAAAATTCATGACAGGATGCGCTGGGAGACCCTGCCCGCCCTGGAGCACCTGCTCTACACCACGGATTTTTCCACCCAGGCGGTGCAGCGCTTTGTCGGCGTGTGCACCGGGTGGCTGACCGGCCACATCATCATCGAGGACCGGGCCATCACCGGCAGGGCCGCCGCCGAAACGGACAGCCTGGACCTGAACGACGAGCCGTCCGTCATTCAGGCGGTGATTGTGGCCCCCCTTCAGGAAATTTTCGGGTGCTCCATCCAGTTTATCGGCGCCTTTTCCACAAAAGACCTCATCGACGACGCGCAGTACTGCCAGCTGCTCTACAGGACCCGGGACGGGCGGCGTCTGCGGGCCGTCCTCGTCATGGGCGAACAGCTGCTGCTCCGGGCGGCGGGGCTGATGTTCGGCATGGACTTTTACGAGAAAAGCGAGATTGTCTGCTTCGCCATGCAGGAGATTGCCCAGAATCTCATTCAGCGGGCGGCCGTCTGCTTCCACCGGGACCCGGATGCCTACCAGATGGAGACGGACGGCTTTCTGGAGCGGGAGGAGTACCTCCGGCTCTTCCGGGAGCGGGAGCCCCAGTACAGCCTGCTCTTCCAGACTCATCAGGAGTGCTTTGCCCTGTGCCTGGACCTGATTCCGGCGGCCGGGCCGGAGCCCTGAGCGCCGGAAAGGCGCAAAACAGCGCAAAACGGCCCCGGGACCTGCCCTCAGGCCCCGGGGCCGCTTCTGCATGGAAGGCACAGCCTCACTGCGCCAGGAAAAAACCGGTCATCAGATCCACGGCGGCGTCCAGCACCTCCTCCCGGGGGAGGAAGCGGTTGCTGTGGAGGGGGTGCTCCGACTGGCAGCCCATGTGGAAGTAGAGGGAGGGGAGGGTCTGGCTGAAGTAGTAGAAATCCTCCCCGATCAGGCTGGGGCCGATGTCCGTATGGACGTGCCCGGCCCCCAGCAGGGACTGGGCGTAGCCGGCAAAGCGCCGGAACAGTTCCGGGGAGTTCTGCACGATGCCGTAGCCCTTGTGAATCACCGCCTCCGCCCGGCCCCGGTACAGGGCGGCGGTCTGCCGGGAAATCTCCTGGATCCTGCGGTGGAGATAGGCCCGGGTGGCCTCGTCGGTGGTGCGCACGGTGCCCTCCAGAAGGACCCGGCCGCACACCACGTTGTAGCGGCCGAAGCTCTGAAACGCGCCGATGGACACGGAGATGGGGGTGAAGGGGTCCACCTCCCGGCGCAGCTTCTGGGTCAGGGCACAGTGGAGCTCGGAGGCGATGGCGATGGCGTCCACCCCCAGGTGGGGCTCGGCGGCGTGGGCGGCGGCCCCCAGCACCTCAATCTGAAAGCGGTCGGAGGCGGCCATGATGGGGCCGGGCCGCAGCTCGATATCCCCCACCGGCAGGGAGGGCCACATGTGCAGGCCGTACATCTCGTCAATCCCCTGCTCCTTCAGAAAGCCGGCCTCCGCCACCGGACGCGCCCCGCCCGTGGGGTTGGCCTCCTCGGCGGGCTGGAACAGCACCGCCACGTTGCACCCCAGCCGGTCCCGGGCCTTGTGCAGCTCGCAGGCCACCCCGGCGGCAATGGCCGTGTGCATATCGTGGCCGCAGGCGTGCATCACCCCCGGGTGCTCCGAGGCAAAGGGAGCGCCGGTCTGCTCGTTCAGCGGCAGCGCGTCAATGTCCGCCCGGAAGCACAGCGTCCGCGCCTTTCCCGCGTCAATGCGGACAAAGCCGCCGTTCAGCCCGCCGATGGGCCGCAGCTCCAGGCCGTACCCGGCCAGAAATTCCCGGATGCGGCGGGTGGTCTCCCGCTCCTGGTTGCTCAGCTCCGGGTGGCGGTGGATGTCCCGGCGCAGACGCAGATAGGGGGTGGTGTCTACTTTCATGTTGATCCTTCTTTCTTCCCGATGGGGCAGGGGCGGCCCTCCGCCCGGGAGGGCCGGGTCAGGACAGCGGCCGGAGCAGCGTGTCCCCGTACAGCTCCGGCTGGCGGTCCCGGAACATGTGAATCAGGTCCCGGACCTCCCGCGTCTTGGTGAAGTCAATGGAGCCGGTGACAATCTCCTCTCCGCCGCCCCCCTCGGCGATGACCTCCCCCCAGGGGTCGATGATGATGGAGTGGCCGCAGTAGGTGCCCATGGGGCTGGCCCCCACCCGGTTGCAGGCCACCACGAACATCTGGTTCTCAATGGCCCGGGCGGTGAGCAGGGTGCGCCAGTGGTTGACCCGGGGGTTGGGGAAGTCGGAGGTGACCACCAGCACGTCCGCCTGCTTCAGGGCGTAGGTGCGGGCCAGCTCGCAGAAGCGGATGTCGTAGCAGATCATCAGCCCCAGCCGGCCCAGCTCGGTGTCGTACACCTCGGTCTTGTCCCCGTGGGCGAAGGGGACGTGCTCGTCCATGTCGCTGTACAGGTGCATCTTGCTGTAGTCGCCCGCAATCTCCCCCTGACGGTCAATCAGGAAGGTGGTGTTGCGCATCTTTCCGTCGGCGTGGACGGTGGCGATAGAGCCGCCCACCACCCATACGCCGTACTGCTTGGCCAGCTCCCGCAGCACGGTGACGGAGGGGCCGTTCTCGGGCTCGGCGTAGTCCTCCATATGGTGGAACATCTCGTCGGAGAAGCCCGCCGACCAGTCCTCCGGCAGCACCACCACGTCGGGGCGGGGGGCCTGCTCCATGGCCCGGGCAAACAGCTCCCTGACCCGGGCAAAGTTGACCTCCGGCTGGCAGAAGGCGATATCGGTCTGAAGCAGCGCAAAATGTGTCATGATTGTTTCGCTCCTTTCCTATCCCATGGTGTAGAGGACTGCCCGAATCAGGACGTAAATGAAGGTGATGATTGTGATGACCCAGCCGTTGGCCAGCATGGCCTTGATGTTTTTGGAGCGGGCCAGGCCCATCTGGCCCACCATGTCCACAGTGGGGGTGACGAAGAACGTGACCTGGCAGGCCACCAGCACCACCATGCCCCAGATGGACATGTCCACGTTCAGGGCCTTGACCATGGGCAGGAACAGCTCGTGGGTGATCTGGGCCTGGGCCACGCCGGTGCCCGAGATGCCGAACACGCCCACGGCGGCGCTGAGCATCAGGAAGACCACCTCGCCGCCCACGTCAATCAGGGGCTGCATCAGGCCGCAGACGGCCTCGAAGGCGCCGGAGGCGCTGACGTAGTTCAGGAAGGGCTCGAAGAGAATGAACATGAAGAACATCCAGAACATCTTGGAGCCGCCGGCAATCATGGCCCCCAGGGAGTCCTTGAAGCTCAGGCCGCCCGCCAGGCCCACCACGATGGAGGCCGTCATCATGACCAGGATGGCGTAGCTGGCCCCGGCCTTGACCGCCAGGCCATAGACCACCATCACCGCCATGACCGCCAGGAAGGCCAGGGTGGCCCGCCTGCACTTCTCGTCGGGGACAAAGGCCGCCGCTTCGTTCTCGGTCTCGTCGTAGGCCTCCCGGCCCTCGGTCTTCTTCTGGGTCCGGCAGGCCATGAAGAAGGTGGAGGCCCAGACAATCAGGGCCAGTGGGATGCCGGCGTTTATCAGGTAGCTGCCGTAGGACAGGCCGGTCAGCCCGGTGATGGTGACCACAGGGGGGACGAAGGGCCCGACATAGAGGCCGGTGGCCCCCGCGCCGTGGAGGATGACGCCCAGGGTGGAGGGGGTCAGGCCCACGCTGGCCACAATGGGGATGAGGATGGGGGCAATGATGGCGTTGGACCCGGCCAGGGTGCCCAGCAGCGCCACCAGCAGGGTGGAGGTAAACATGGAGATGAGGATGGCCGCTTTCTTGCTCCTCAGCTTGAATTTGTTCACCACGGTGTACACCAGATTGTGGGCCACCCGGGTGCGGGACAGCACCTCGGCCAGGCCCGAGCCCAGGACGATGATAAAGCCGATGAGGGCGCAGAAGGAGCCGAGGGAGGCGTAAATGGTGTTGGCAAAGCCGGTGATGCTCTCTCCCGTAAGGACCGCGCCCAGAATGACGCAGAGCAGCACCGAGACGTTCATGTCCTTGCCCAGCAGCATCAGCACGATGTACAGCAGCAGGGGCAGGAAGCCGAACAGGGGATGCAGACCGAAAATCATTGTGCTTTCCAAAGTTCCACTCTCCTTTTTCTTTTGACACAAAGGCGTTTTCTTCCGGAGGGGGAGCCTCCGGTATTTTTTGCCCTGCGGACGGCCGGCCCAATCCGCCTGGAGCAAAAACAAAAAAAGGGAGCGGATTTGCGGGGTGCTACAGATAGATGTGGTGCTCCAGGGCAATTTTGTCCTGAAGCTCCATCCGCTCCAAGGTGCGCCGGGCGTCCCGCCGGCCCAGAGAGGTAATCAGGCAGTTGCACAGGGTGATGGCCCCCACGGGGGAAAAGTTTTCGCCGTTGGCGGCGATGAGCACCTCGGTGGATTTCAGGGCGATGGGGGAGGTCAGCGAGTCGGTCAGCGCCACAATGGCGCACCCCTTCCCGTGGAAGTGGGAGACGATGTCGTAGCTGGCGCTGGTGTAGCGGGCGTAGGAGATGACCACCAGGCAGTCCTCCGCCCCCACGTCAATCAGGGCGGTGGGCAGCTCGCTGGGAGAGGCGGTCAGCAGGCACACGTTGCCCAGCATCTGCTGGAGCATGAAGGACAGGTAGTAGGCCGCCGCGTAGGAGGAGCGGAGCCCCGCGATATAGATGGTGCGGGCCCGGCACATCAGCTCCTGGGCGCGCCGGAAGGCGTCCCGGGTCTGGGGGGTATACAGCCCCTCCAGCAGGCGGATGCTGCTTTGGATGCTCCGCTGCAGCGGGTCCTGGCTGGAGCCCTCCTCCGCCGTCTCGCCCCGCAGCAGGGACTTCAGCTGGCCGAAGGGGACCTGCCGCTGCTGGAGCCGGTAGAGGGCCCGCTGAAACTCCGAATAGCCCTGAAACTCCAGCCTGCGGGAGAACCGGGTGATGGTGGCGGGGCTGACGCCCAGCTTATGCCCCAGCTCGTTGATGGTGAGAAAGGCCACCTCGCCGGGGTTTTGCAGAATATAGTCGGCCAGCTTCCGGTGGCTCTTGGAGAAGCTGCCGTAATTCTCCCGTATCTGGAGGATGACGTCCTTTTCCTGTTCCATAGGATCCCTTCCTTTTCCCGGAGCGCCCCGCGGGGCGGGCCCGGGCTGATTCAGCTTCCATTATACGGGAAGCGCCGGGAAAAAGAAAGGGACTTCCACAAAAATGCTATTTTCGGCTGCGGACCAGCCGGCTGCCGGTGCGGTAAAAGAGGGGGCCCCGCTCCTTCCGGCCCTTCAGCCGCCGGATTTCGGCCCGGTAGCGCTCCAGGTTCCGGTTCAGGAAGAGGGCCAGCGAGCCGGCCAGCAGCACCCCCGCGGCCAGGCCGTAAAACAGCGTGGACCACAGGACGGTGCGCTCCCGGTAGAAAAAGCAGGTGGCGGTGAACTGAAGGAGGAAAACCGCCATGTTGAGCTCCATCAGCATCATGGCCCCCTGGATATGCCCCCGGGTCCCCAGAAAGGCGGCCAGGACCAGCGCGAAGCCCCCCGCCAGGGCAAAGGGGAGCTGCTCCGGCCCGTAGGCCCGGCAGGCCAGTCCAATCAGCCGGTCCAGCGCCACAATCGCCGCCCAGGCAGCCATGATGCCGCAGGCCTGGCGGTGGGCCCGGTCCAATGCCCGGTCCTCTGCCCGGGCCCGGGCCAGCTTTTGACGGAGGGGTTCGGCGGTGCGCGGTCCGTTCATCACAATTCCTCCCTGTCCGGCTTGGAGCCTGTCGGATCAATCTATGTTGAAATTATAGCAAAATGAAAATATTTTTTCAATTATGAAAACCAAATAAAAATTTCTGTTCATTTTTGGGCCTTCCGCCAAATTCCGGAGCCGGAGCCCGCCCCCCTTGCCAGCGGGCCGCCGCCGGGGTATAATGGGAAAAAATCCTGCGGGAGGTTTCTATGTCCGACTGTATTTTGAATCTGCTCCCCCTCCGCCCGGAGGAGCGCGCCGCCTTTGAGGAGGCGGCCCCCGACGCCGTCCACCTCTACGCCGGCCGGCGCACCGCGTCGCCGGAGCAGTACCGGAGGGCTACAGTGATTCTCGGTTCCCCCCTGCCTGCGGACCTGGCCCGGTGCGAAAACCTCCGCTGGTTCCAGAGCATGTGGGCGGGCACCGACGAGTATACCGCCCCCGGCGTGCTACCCCCCGGCGCGGCGCTGACCAGCTCCGCCGGGTCCAACAGCCAGTCGGTGGCCGAGCATATGCTGGCCTGCCTGCTGGCCCTGTGCCGCCGCCTGCCCCAGTGCCGGGACAACCAGTCCGCCCGCCTGTGGAAGGACCTGGGCAGGATGAAAACCATCTCCGGAGCGCGGGTGCTGACGGCGGGCGCCGGGCACGTGGGGTCCGAGTTCGCCCTGCGCTGCCGGGCGCTGGGGGCCCATACCGTCGGGCTCAACCGCTCCGGCCGCCCCGCCCCCGGCTTTGACGAGACCTACCCCCTGGAGGAGGCCCTGGACCGCCAGATTCCCCGGGCCGACGTAATCGCCCTGGCCCTGCCCCACTCCGCCGCTACCGCCGGGCTGATGGACCTGCGCCGCCTGGAGCTGATGAAGGAGGACGCGGTCCTCCTCAGCGCCGGCCGGGGGTCCGTCCTGGACCAGGACGCCCTGGTCCGGGTCCTGCGGGAGGGCCGGCTGTGGGGCGCCGCCCTGGACGTGACGGTCCCGGAGCCCCTGCCGCCGGACCACCCCCTTTGGGACGCCCCCAACCTGCTGCTCACCCCCCACCTGGCCGGGGGGATGCGGCTGGATATCACCCGGGACAACTGCGTCCGCATGGCCCTGGAAAACCTGAAGCGCTATCTGGCCGGCCAGCCCCTGGAAAACCGGGTGCTGTAGCCCGGTCCCCGCGCCCCGGAGGGGCGGCCGCAGGACAAAAGCAGGAGGACATGCCGGAATGCCCTCCTGCTTTTTCTGCATGGTTGACAACCTCTTTCTTTTGTAATACTATATTATACGCAAAACCCGGGATGCCGAATTGCTCATACAGAATGCCATAAATCCAATATATCGCCAACTGGAGGACGGGATATGGACATCACAGGCAAGGTTGCCGCCAATGTGAGACAGCTCCGGGAACGGAGGAAACTGACCCTGGACGCGGCCGCTTCGGCCACGGGAGTGTCCAGAAGTATGCTGGCACAGATTGAAAAGGGCGAGGTGAACCCGACCATCTCCGTGCTCTGGAAGATTGCCGCCGGCTATAAGGTCTCCTTCACCGCGCTGACAGAGGAAAAGGGGGAAGCCGTTTCCCTCATCCGGCAGGCGGAGACACAGCCGCTGTGCGCGGATGAGGGGCGGTATCTGAACTATCCCATCTTTGCATTTGACGGGGAGAAGCTGTTTGAAACCTACCGAATCGTGATTGAGCCGGGGGGCGCCCTGTCCGCACAGCCCCACCTGAGAGGAGCCGTGGAGTACATTACCGTCTTTGCCGGACAGGCCGAGATTACCGCCGCGGGAGAGCAGACGCGGCTTTCCAAGGGGGACTCCATCCGGTTCCGTGCGGACGTTCCCCACGCCTGCCGGAATCCCGGGACGGAGACCGCTGAGCTCAGTATGCTGATTTATTACGGCGAGGGATGAGACGCCGCCCCGTGCGCCGCCTGCGCGTCTCGGCGCCCGCGCAATCAGGAACCGGGAGGACACATTGCATGTCCTCCCGGTTTCAGCGTGTCAAAAAGGCACCCGGCAGGAGTCCGCGCCGTCTCCGCGCCAAGAGCCGCCGCCTTTGGCGGGATTGTTAAGGGCCTGCTTAACCTCTCCCCGCACGCCGGCCCGCGGCTGTTTTGGCCTGCCGGCCGCGCTCCGAGCCCGGAGCGCTCCCCCGGCGCCGCGCCGGGGAGCTCCCGCCGGATAAAAAGCATGACAAGGCGGCCGGGGAGGTGTATAATGGGCGCATGAACGCCGCGAGAGGAGAACGTGCCTATGAAACTGATGGTTCTGGACGGAAATTCCATCATCAACCGCGCCTTTTATGGGGTGAGCCAGAATCTGGCCACCCGGGAGGGCCAGCCCACCAACGCGGTTTACGGTTTTTTGAACATCCTGAACAAGCTGCTGGAGGAGACGGCCCCGGACGCCCTGTGCGTCACCTTTGACCGTCCGGCGCCCACCTTCCGCCATCTGGCCTATGAGGGCTACAAGGCCACCCGGAAGGGAATGCCCGACGAGCTGGCCAGTCAGATGCCCATTCTGAAGCGGGTGCTGTCCGCCATGAACATCCCCATGTACGAGCTGGACGGCTGGGAGGCCGACGACCTTCTGGGCACCATCGCCCGTCTGGACGAGGCGGCGGGGTGGGAGACGGTCATCGTCACCGGGGACCGGGACTCGCTCCAGCTGGTGACCGAGTCCACCACGGTCAAGCTGGTGTCCACCCGCATGGGCCGCACCTCCACCCGGGACATGACCCCGGAGGCCTTCCGGGAGGAGTACGGCTTTGACCCCATTCACATCATCGACCTGAAGGCCCTGATGGGGGACGCCTCGGACAACATCCCCGGGGTGAAGGGGGTGGGGGAGAAGACGGCCCTCCCGCTGATTCAGATGTATCACACCGTCGCCCATCTTTACGACCACATGCCCGAGATCTGCTCCGCCCCCGGGGTGCCCGCCAAGGCGGGCCTGGTGAAAAAGCTGGAGGAGGGGCGGGAGATGGCCGTCCTCTCCGGCGGGCTGGCCACCATCCGCACCGACGCCCCCATTGACTTCCGGCCGGAGGACAACCTGCGCCGGGAGGTAAACGCCCCGGAGCTGTACCGGCTGTTCCTGGAGCTGGAGTTTTCCAAGCTCATCGACAGGTACCATCTGTCCGCCCCCCAGGGGGAGGTCCAGGCGGAACCGGAGTTCGAGGGGGCCTGCGCCGGCGAGACGGTGGAGCGCCGGGAGCGCGTGGAGGAGCTGCTGGCGCTGTGGCGGACGCTGGACTGCGTCGGCGTGCTGGCCCTGCCCGGGCTGGACGCAGTGTGCGTGGAGTGGCGGGATGGGGACCGCTCCGGCTGCGCCGCCCTGTTTTTGGCCGGGAAGCTGGACTGCCACAATGAATTCCTGCGGGCCTTTTTTTCCGACCCCGCCATCCGCAAGGCGTCCCACGGGGTCAAAAACCTGTGCCGGGCGCTGCTGGCCGAGGGGATTGCCCCCGAGGGCTTTGTGTTTGACACGGAGACGGCCGCCTATCTCCTGGCCCCCACCGACGGCAGCTACGAGCTGGAGAAGCTGGCGCTGACCTATTTCAAGCGCCGGATTGAGCCGGCGCAGGCCTATCTGGGCGAGGGGGCCTTCGGGCCGCTGTCCGACCCCGCGGCCCCGGCCGCCGCCCTGACCTCCCACTGCGCCTGGATCGGCGCTCTGCGGGGGGTGCTGGAGGCCCGGCTGAAGGAGCTGGGCATGTGGGAGCTGTACGAGACGGTGGAGCTCCCCCTGTGCCTGGTGCTGGCGGAGATGGAGACGGAGGGCTTTTTGATTGACCGGGGGGCGCTGGCCCGGTTCGGCCAGATGCTCTCCCAGCGGATTGACAGCCTCCAGGCGGAAATCTACCGGCAGGCGGGGGAGGAATTCAACATCAACTCCACCCAGCAGCTGGGGCATCTGCTGTTTGAGGTGCGGGGCCTGCCCCCGGTGAAGAAGACCAAGACGGGCTACTCCACCAGCGCCGAGGTGCTGGAGAAGCTGCGGGGACAGGACGCGGTGATTGATTTGGTGCTGGAGTACCGGCAGCTGGCCAAGCTGAAGTCCACCTACGCGGACGGGCTGGGCAAGGTAATCGGCCCCGACGGGCGCATCCACACCTCGTTTCAGAACACCGTCACCGCCACAGGGAGGCTGAGCTCCGCCGAGCCCAACCTCCAGAATATCCCGGTGCGCACCGAGCTGGGGGCCGAGCTGCGGAAGATGTTCGCGGCCGGCCCGGGAAACGTGCTGGTGGACGCGGACTACTCCCAGATTGAGCTTCGCCTGCTCTCCCACATGGCGGACGACCAGGCCATGATCCAGGGATTCCGCAGCGGGGAGGACATCCACACCGCCACCGCCTCCCAGGTCTTCGGCGTGCCCCCGGAGGAGGTCACCCCTCTGATGCGCCGCAGCGCCAAAGCGGTGAATTTCGGCATTGTCTACGGCATCTCCCCCTTCTCCCTGGCCCAGGACATCGGCGTCACCGTCCAGGAGGCCAAGGAGTATATGGACAAGTATTTTGCCCATTACGCCGGCGTGCGCGCCTATATGACCGATATCATTGAGCAGGGCCGGCGGGACGGCTATGTGTCCACCCTGATGGGCCGGCGGCGGTGGCTGCCGGAACTGAAGTCCTCCAATTTCAATACCCGCTCCTTCGGCGAGCGGGTGGCGCTGAACGCCCCGATTCAGGGCACGGCGGCGGATATCATCAAGCTGGCGATGCTCCGGGTGCGCGGCCGCCTGCTGGCCGAGGGCCTCCGGGGGCGGCTGGTGCTCCAGGTCCACGACGAGCTGATTGTGGAGTGCCCCGAGGAGGAGGCCGGGGCCGTGTGCCGCCTGGTCCGGGAGGAGATGGAGGGCGCGGCCCGGCTGTCCGTCCCCCTGCTGGCCGAGACCCGTGCGGGCCGGCGCTGGGCGGATGCCCATTAGCGGGGACGGCCGCCGCCCGGCGGACACAGGAGGGGAGGTTCCTGCCCCGACAGCAGAAAAAGCGCGAAAAAAGACGCGGCCGGTGGGGCCGCGTCTTTTTGAGGCTGCCGCTTCTTCCCTTTTGAACCAGAAAAGAAGCAGAAAGGAAACGTCCGGCGCAAAACTGCGTTTTGCCTGGTTTCATTTCTGGGGGCGCATTTTTACGCTCCGCCCCGCCGCTTTGACGCGGGCGGAACGGCCCCAATCAAATCACCCCGGCCAGCACCAGGGCAAAGGTGACAAAGGTAGCCAGCAGGGCCAGGGAGAAGAGGAGGAAACCGGCGTTGAGCTTCTTCTCCGGGGCGCTCTGGGAGGGGGGCACCAGCCCGGACTTGCGCAGGGCGGTGACCACGGGCTTGTACAGCAGCAGGGTGGCGGCCATGTTCATGCCACCCTTGGCCAGATTGAAGGGGAAAAACAGGGTGGGCAGCATGGCGGCCACGGTGCTCCGGGACACCAGTTCCCCGGACGCGCCGGTCATGTACAGGGGGGTGATGAAATAATTCCACAGCAGCATCACCACAATCATGCAGGCCAGCCCCAGGCCCAGGCCGAGAACGGCCCCCTGCTTGGTGTGCCGCTTCTGATAGACCCAGGAGGCGGTGCAGCAGAAGGAACAGGTGCCCAGGGCGTTCATCAGGAAGCCCCAGGGGCCGGTGTGGCTGAAGGTAATCATCTCAATGAAGGAGGCCAGCACGCCGATGACGGCGGCGGCCAGGGGCCCGAAGGTGAAGCCGCCGATGCAGACGGCCACATGCTTGAAGTCGAAGTCCAGGAACATGACCGGGGGCATCAGCTTGGACATCCAGGCGATGATGACGGAGATTCCGGTGAGCATGGCGATGCTGGTCACGGTCTTGGTGTCCATGCGGGGGCGGGCGGGGGACTGCGCTGCGGCGGGATTGGACATAAAAAACACTCCTTTTTGTTCTGGTACTCCTGAAAGCACGTGTCTTCCAGGTGCAAAAACAATTAAGGAGGTGCGCCTTCCGCGCGGCAAAGCGCGCGTATCGTTTTACACACATCTTCTTCCATCCGGACTGTAACCGTTGGTCCCGGAGTTTCACCGGGTCAGCGGGCGCTTTTACGCGCCCGGTCGCGGACTTTACCGCCAGTGGGGAATTCCACCCCGCCCTGAAGACATCCTGATTCAGTTGTCCGCCCCTATTATAGCACACTGCCGCCCGATTGCAAGAGGAATTTTTACTCCGGGACGCTTCACAGGCCGGGGGCCGGCGCCGCCCCGCCGGGCCTGCTTTGGGAAGCGCCGCAGTTTCAGCGGTTTCGCCCCGTCCAAATCCATGAAAACCGATTGACAAATCCGCCCCCGGCGTGGGATAATGTCAGCTGTGCTTCAGGCCCTGCGCAAAAAACGGCCCCGCCGCAGGGGATTGCCCCATTTCAGGCAGGTCCTGAGCGCAAACCCCATTTCCGTATGATTCTAAGGAGGAGGCCAAGCTATGAGCCGGATTAAATTTGTGACTGATTCCGCCGCGGACATCCCCGCCGGGCTGCGGGAGCAGTGGGGCATCCAGGTGCTCCCCTTCCCCATCGCCGCCGGGGGGCGCGAGTATGAGGACGGCGTGGATATGACTCCCCAGGAGTTTTATAAGCTGCTGCTCTCCCTGCCCCAGATACCCACCCACTCCCAGCTGAACGGCTATGTGTTCCAGGAGTGCTACCGGCAGGCGTTTGAGGAGGGGTACGACGCGCTGATTTATACATCCATCAACTCCAAGGGCAGCGCCACCCATCAGAACGCCGTCCAGGCCCGGGAGGACTTCTTTGAGGAGTATCCCCAGGCCAGAGGGAAAATGGAAATCTATATCATCGACTCCAGGTGCTACACCATGGGCTATGGCTGGGCGGTGCTGGCCGGGGCCAGAATGGCCGCCCAGGTGTCGGACGCGGAGGAGATTGTCCGGACCATTCAAAGCTGGGTGGACCGGGTACGCATTCTGTTCGTCCCCTACGACCTGAAGTTCGCCAAGAAGTCGGGGCGCGTCTCTGCCGCCGCCGCCTTTGTGGGGGACGCCCTGGGCCTGAAGCCCATCATGACCTTTGAGGACGGGGAGTCCAAAATCCTGGCCAAGGTCCGGGGGGAGAAAAACGTGATCCCCACCCTGCTGGACATCGCCCGGAAGGAGCGGGACGAGACGGCCCCCTATCTGATTATCCGGGCCGACCGGGCCGACCAGGCCGACCTGCTGTCCCGGGAGTGCTCCGCCCAGTTCGGCCAGGACCCGGCCATGGAGTTTTACATCGGCGGGGTCATCGCCATCAACGCGGGCCCCAATCTGGCGGGCCTCATCTACCGGAAGAAATAGGAACCTGTATTCATAACCGAAAATGACGCCTGGGTGAGGGATTTTTCCGCCGGACAAGGCAGGTTTTTGCGGGAATCCTTGGTGCCCCCGCAAGGGGGATGCCATGGTTCTAAGCGCCCGGGTTCACCCAGGCCGCCCGGCAGGGAGGCCTGCCGCCTGCCTGACGCACTGTGCCAGCGGCAGCCCCCCGCACACCGGGGGATACAGCGCCTGCCGGCACCGGCGGTACTGCTCAAAGCGCCGCCGGGCCCCCTCCGGGTCGGAGTACACCTTCCACCAGCCGGCAAACAGGCACTCCCGCCCCCGGCAGCGGCAGAACCCCTCCACATCCCCGGGGGGATAGCCCAGGAACAGCCCGATCTCATGGGGGAACTCCCCCGGCTGTCCGAGGCGGCCGGACAGGCAGTCCAGCATGGCCTCCGGCCCCCGGTCCGCGGGATACCCCCGCCGCAGCAGCAGCGCCCGGGTCCGGGGCTCCGACAGCTGCCGGGCCAGCAGCGCCCGGCGGTAGACCAGAATCAGGCTGCGCCCGCCCCGGGTGCCCAGCAGGCGCAGGCGCACCGGGGTCCCCTCCAGCTCCCCGGCCAGCCGGGCCAGCCGCCGGGCCGTCCGCTCCCGCCCCTCCGGCCAGGAAACCAGGTCGGCGGGCTTGGCGCCGGACAGCGACGGGGCGCAGTGAAACGCCAGGGTCCGCTCAAAGGCGGCGGACATCGGGCTGCGGGACATGGCGGCACCTCCGGCACTTCAGGGGCCCGGCCCCTTTTTTACCCCCGGGGCAGAGGAAAGGAACCCGTTCCGGTTCTTTTCCCCTGCCCCTGGTTCTATTGCCAGATTGCCCCGGCCCTGATAAAATATACCCCGGAGAGAGGAGGCGCGCCCATGGCAAAAAAATCAGGACGCGGCACCCGGGACCGCATCATCCAGGCGGCCTGGGACCTGTTCTATCAGCAGGGCTACGACGACACCACCGTGGAGGAGATTATCCAGCGCTCCGGCACCTCCCGGGGGTCCTTCTACCACTATTTTGAGGGGAAGGACGCCCTGCTGTTCACCCTGTCCGACCTGTTCGACCGGAAATACCGGCAGCTGACCGAGGTCCTGGACCCGGAGGCGGACCGCTTTGAGCAGCTGCTGTACCTCAACCGGGAGCTGTTCGCCATGATTGAGAACAGCATCTCCCTGGACCTGCTGGCCCGGCTGTACTCCTCCCAGCTGGTCACCCGGGGGGACAAGCACCTGCTGGACCACAACCGCATCTACTACCGCCTGCTGCGGCAGATTGTCCTCCAGGGCCAGCAGCGGGGGGAGCTGCGGGCCGACGTGACGGTGAGCGAGGTGGTGCGGGCCTACGCCCTGTGCGAGCGGGCGCTGATTTACGACTGGTGCCTGTCCGGAGGGGACTACTCCCTGGCCCAGTACAGCCGGACCATGATGCCCATGTTTCTGGGCGGCTTCCGGAGCTGACGGGGAAATTTTGTAGAAACTATACAAAGCGCGTTTTTTAAAAATGTACAGCTAAAACCCCTTGGAAATAAAGGGAAATTTCAAAATTATTTCAAATTTGTACAGACCTTGTTCTGTATTTCATTCCATATTGCGTTCCGCCGGCCGCCTGTGTTATGATAACCTTCAGCCGGCCGCCCCGACGCAGCGTCCGGAAGAGAAAACGCCCCGTCCGGCGCCCCACTCCGGAGGGGATATGGGAGAGGATACTATGACAATCGCGCAAATCTGCATCACGGCGACCATCATCGTCTATCTGTGCCTGGTGATTTTCACCGGCGTGATGATTGGCCGCCGGAGCAAAAAGAGCGCCGAGGGCTTCTATCTGGGCGGACGGGGCCTCGGCCCCCTGGTCACCGCCATGAGCGCCGAGGCCTCCGATATGAGCAGCTACCTGCTGATGGGCATCCCCGGCCTGGCCTACCTCAGCGGCGTGGCCGACGCCAGCTGGACCGCCATCGGCCTGGCCGCGGGCACCTACCTCAACTTCCTGCTGGTGGCCAAGCGGCTGCGCCGGTTCAGCGCCCGGCTGGACGCCATCACCATCCCCAGCTTTATTTCCAAGCGCTACAACGAGAAAAAACCGGTTATCATGTGCATCTCCGCCCTGATTATCCTGATTTTCTTTGTGCCCTACGTGGCCTCCGGCCTGGCCGCCATCGGCAAGCTGTTCAACAGCCTGTTTGACTGGGACTACATGACGGCGGTGCTCATCGGCGCGGCGGTCATCATCAGCTACACCTCCATCGGCGGCTTCAGCGCCGTGGCCACCATGGATCTGATTCAGTCCGTCATTATGACCGCCGCCCTGACTGTTATCGTGGTCTTCGGCGTCGTCCAGGCCGGCGGGCTGGACGAGGTGCTCAGCCACGCCCGCACCCTGCCCGGCTACCTCAGCTTCAGCCAGACCTTCAACGCCTCCTCCGGATCCGCCGAGCCCTACGGCCTGATCCGCATCGTGTCCATGATGGCCTGGGGCCTGGGCTATTTCGGAATGCCCCACATCCTGGTGCGGTTCATGGCCATCCGGGACGAGAACGAGCTGAAGCTGTCCCGGCGCATCGCCTCGGTCTGGGTGGTGCTGTCCATGGGGGTGGCGGTGTTCATCGGCATTGTGGGCCACGCGGTGTCCGCCGCCGGGCGCATCCCCCTGCTGGAGGGCAGCGCCACCGAGACGGTGATTGTCCGCCTGTCCGGCCTGCTGTCCGGATACGGCATCCTGCCCGCCATTGTGGCCGGGTGCATCCTGGCCGGCATCCTGGCCGCCACCATGTCCACCGCCGACTCCCAGCTGCTGGCCGCCTCCTCCGCCTTCTCGGAGAACATCGTGCAGAACGTCTTCGGCGTCAAGCTGACCGAGAAGCAGACCATGCTCACCGCCCGGCTGACCGTGGTGGTCATTGCCGTCATCGCCATCTTCCTGGCCGCCGACCCCAACAGCAACGTGTTCCAGATTGTCTCCTTCGCCTGGGCGGGCTTCGGCGCCGCCTTCGGCCCCGCCATCCTGTGCGCCCTGTTCTGGAAGCGCAGCAACCGCCAGGGCATTATGGCCGGACTGGTGGTGGGCGGCGCGATGATTTTCGTGTGGAAGTTCCTGGTCCGCCCCCTGGGCGGCGTGTGGGATATCTACGAGCTGCTGCCCGCCTTCCTGTGCGCCTGCGCGGCCATTGTGATTGTCTCCCTGCTCACCCCCGAGCCGGAGGAGGAAGTCATTCAGATGTACGAAAGCTACAACAAATAACCCGCCCGCGGGCCTGCCTGTGCTCTGGCAGGCCCGCTTCCGCGTGCGAGCCTGTTTAAGAACCTGTATTCACAACCTCAAACGCGCGCCCGGGCGGGCCTTTTGCCGCCATTCGGCATACTTCGAGATATTAAACAGGCTCTGAGAGGAGAAATTCCATGGGAGAATTCGTCTATTACCTCGTCTGTCCCGGCCGGACCCGGGCGCAGGTCCAGGCGGGTCTGGACCTGCTGGAGGACCGGGTGCGGGAGGAGTGCCGCTTCCGTCCGGAACAGTTCCGGTGGACCGGCTCGGACCGGGGGACGCTGCTCCAGCCGGGGGACTGCCTGCCCTTCGGCGGACTGCTCCCCGGCCTGTCCCGGAACCTGGAGGGCCCCGTGCTGCTGGCCCACATCTACGACGGGGACATGTGGGGCTATGCGCTGTACGACCGGGGTGAGGAACAGGATGACTTCCTCACCTGCCCGGACTACTTTGAGGAGCACGCCGGGGAAAAGCAGCCTCCGCCGGCCCGGCGGGCCCAGCTTCTGCGGGGCGTCTTCCCCTGGGCCTCCCCCGGCCTGGAGGCCTATCTGCCCTTCTGGACGGAGGAGGAGCGGGAGGGGGAGGGTTCCCCCGCCTGTCCCGCTGCCCGGTGTGACCGGGGCAATCCCTGGGAGGTGGAGGACTTTCTCACCGCCCTGGGCTTTTCCCCGCCGGAGCCGCCGCCCTGGGAGCCGCCCGCCTACGACCAGGAGGAGCCCCAGCAGGCGGAACCCGACCCGGAAAAAACCGCGGCCTGCACCCGGCTGGTCCTGGACACCTGGCGCAGGCTGGAGCAGCGGGAGGGAATCGCCCTGCCCGCCGCATTTCTGCGCATCTGCCGGGACGGAGGCATGAACTGGCTGGCAGGGGCCAGCGGAACGGCGGACGAGGCGGGGCAGTACTTCATGGACCCCGCCCTGCGCCCCGGCTGGTATCCCATCGGCCCCCTGGAGGCGGACCACTGGCACACCCAAATCCTGCGGCAGATGTGGGCGGCGGGGCAGTGCCTGAAGGAGGGGTGCCGGTTCCTCCCCCTGGCCAAGGTCCCGCCCGACGGCTTTGTCCTGCTGCTGTGGCCCTCCCCCAAAGCGGAGCCCCGGACGGTCCTGTGGCGGGAAAACGGGGTGCTGTCCGCCCACTGCCCCGATTTTGAAGCGTTTCTGTCCCTCCAGCTGGCCCGGGCCGCCCAGGCCGACCCCTCCACCCGTCAGGCCGAGACCTTCCGCCGCCATCTGGACTGGCTGGAGGGCGGCCGGGCAGACCCGGACGCCGCAGAATCCGCCCCCGCCCGGGTCCTGGAGGAGTTCTGGGACGTACCCGACCCGGCGGCCTGCCTGTCCCGCCTGAAGCGGGCGGCGGCCCGGCCCGCCCCTCCCCGGGGCCTGCTGGCCCGCCTGGGGAACAAGCCGCCCCGGACGCAGTCCCTCCCCCTCCCCCAAAACCGGGCCGAGCTGGACGCGCTGCTGGAGCGCTTCTGCACCGGGGAGCTGGCGCGGCTGGAGCTGGAGTTCTCCCTGCCCGGGGAGGGCACCTACGTCCGGCGGCTGAAAAAAACGGTGTACCAGCCCTACGCCCTGACCCTGGAGCTGGCGCGGCAGGGAGAAACCATCGTCTGTTTTCTGATGGACGACCGGCACGGATACTTGGAATGGCTGATTCACGACCGGCAGGCCTACTTCCATACCGATACAGCCCTGCTGGCCCCCGCGCGCGCGGGGGAAATCGAGACCAAGAAGTACCTTACCCATCCCGGTCCGGAGCTGCTGCGCCGGGAGCTGCCCTTCCTGCTGCGCTGGCTGGAGCGCCATGAGGAGGTGTGCAGCCCCACTGCCCGCCAGGGGGTGTGGAGCCGGGAGTCCTACTTCGGCGGCATGGCGCTGTACCGGCAGCGCCGGGAGCAGCTGCGCCTGAAAGAGGATTGAAGGCGGAGCCCGGCTTTGCTATAATATCCTTATCCAATCCCTGTGCGGGGGCAGCGCCCCCGCACGCCCCCCGGCCGGCGCCCCGCCGGATCAAGAGGGACACCGCCCCGGCCCTGCCGGACAAAAGTTTCGCCCGCCTTTTCAAAGGCGGCGGGGTCTGGGGCAGAGCCCCAGCAGGGTCTGGGGCAGAGCCCCAGCAGGGTCTGGGGCAGAGCCCCAGCGGGTCCAGGGCAGAGCCCCGGCGGGGGGATGGAGCACCGGAACAGAGAAGGAGGCGCGCGCAATGCCCCAGTTTGATCCTCAGAAGTACGACTACCCCTCCCGCCGGAACGTGGTCTACGCCCGGCGGGCGATGGCCTGCACGTCCGTCCCCCAGGGGGCCCAGATTGGGCTGGACGTGATGAAGGCGGGCGGAAACGCCGTGGACGCGGCGGTGGCCATGGGGGCCGCCATGCCCATTCTGGAGCCCACCAGCAACGGGCTGGGCTCTGACTGCTTTGCCCTGGTATGGATCGAGAAGGACCGGAGGCTCTACGGCCTGAACGCCAGCGGCCGCGCCCCCCGGGCGCTGTCCGCCGCCATGGTGCGGGAGCTGGGCCACTCAGTCATGCCCAAGGACGGCTGGATTCCCACCATGGTGCCCGGAGCCCCGGCGGGCTGGGCGGAGCTTTGGCGCCGCTTCGGGACCAGGCCCCTGGCCGAGCTGTTTGCCCCCGCCGTCCTGGCCGCCCGGGAAGGGGTTCCCGTCGCGGTGAATCTGGAGCGGCAGTGGGGGAAGGACGCGCGGCGCATCGCCGCGGCCATGGAGCAAAATCCCGCCCCCCACGCCTATTGGTGGTCCCGGTTCATGAAGGAGGACGGGAGCCCCTACCGGGCGGGGGACCTGTTCCGCTGGGAGGAATACGCCCAGACGATGGAGGAGCTGGCCGCCACGGACTGCGAGAGCTACTACCGGGGGCCCATCATGGAGAAGATTGTCTCCTTCAGCCGGGAGACCGGGGGCTTTTTCGCCCGGGAGGATTTTGAACGCTACCAGCCGGAGTGGGTGGAGCCCATCACCGCCGATTACAAGGGCTACACCGTGTGCGAGATTCCCCCCAACGGACACGGGATCACCGTGCTGATGGCCCTGAACCTGCTCAAGGGCCTCTCCCTGCCCCGGGAGCGGGAGAGCGCGGAATTCTACCACAAGGTGCTGGAGTGCATCAAGCTGGCCTTCGCCGACACCAAAACCTATGTGGCCGACCCCCAGTACATGAAAACCAGAGTGGAGGACCTGCTCAGCGAGGAGTACGCCGCCCGCCGCCGCGCCCTCATCTCCGGCACCGCCCTGCTTCCCCAGGCGGGGGACCCCTCCTGCGGGGGGACCATCTACCTGTGCACCGCCGACCCGGAGGGGAATATGGTCTCCTTTATCCAGAGCAACTACACGACCTTCGGCGCGGGGGTGGCCGTCCCGGGCACCGGCATCTCCCTTCAGAACCGGGGGGCCAACTTCTCCCTGGACGAGAACAGCGACAACTGCCTGGCCGGCGGCAAGCGGTCTTACCACACCATCATCCCCGGCTTTCTCATGAAGGACGGGGAGGCCGTGGGCCCCTTCGGCGTCATGGGGGCCTTCATGCAGCCCCAGGGTCACGTGCTGGTGGTGACCAACACGGTGGACTACCACATGAACCCCCAGCAGGCCCTGGACGCCCCCAGAGTGCAGTGGATTGGAGATCTGCACATCCAGACGGAGCGGGAGATCAACCCGGCCATCACCCGAGAGCTGGCCGCCATGGGGCACCAGGTGGAGATTGCCCCCTCCAATCTGGACATGGGCCGGGGCCAGATCATCTGGCGCACCGAAAACGGCCTGCTCGCCGGCGGCACCGAGCCCCGGTGCGATGGGACCGTGGCCGCATGGTGATGTTGTTCATTCTTTTTCTTTGAAAAGAAAAAGAATCAAAAAGAAACTTTGGGTGAAAAACTGCGTTTTTCGCCCAGGAAGGCAGGAAAAGCCCCGGCGCTTTGCGGAAAAGCGCCGGGGCGGTTTTCAGGCCTTGCCTGAAAGTCGTAACTATGGCCAAACGCGGAGAGTCTTGCCGCCATACTGCGTGAAATTCCCCGGGAATCCACCAAGGCTTCCTGCGGAAATCTGCCCGGCCCGGCGGAAAAATCCCCTGCCGTTCCGGCATACTTCCGGATATTAAACAGGGGTGAGGGACTGCTCCCGCTCCAGCTTTCGGAACAGGCGGACCAGCACCACTGCGGCGGCGGCGCCCAGAACCAGCTCGGCGGTGGGCTGGGCATAGGCCAGGCCGTAGAGCGGCAGGAGGGCGTTCCACATGTACAGGGCGGGAATCTCCAGCACGATTTTCCGCAGAATGGCAAAGGCCAGCGCCTTCCGCCCCAGGCCGCAGGCCTGGAACACGCCCACGGCCAGAAAGTCCAGGCACAGGAAGGGCAGGGCCAGGCACAGCCCCCGCAGGAACCGGCTGCCATAGGCGATGATGGCCTCGTTTTTCATGAACAGCTCAACCAGGGCTCCAGCCCCCAGGTAGTAGCCCGCCGAGACCAGGGCCAGGAAGGAGATGGCCAGCTTTCCCGAGAAGAGGATGGTCTGCTTCATCCGGGCGATGTTCCCGCTGCCGTAGTTGTAGCTGACGAGGGGCATGATCCCCTGAGACATGCCCAGGGCGATGTAGAAGGGGACCATATTGATTTTCTGGGCGATGCCCATGGCGGCCACCGCGTCCGCCCCAAAGGCGGAGGTGAAGTTGTTCAGCACCGTCATGCCGGTGACGTTCAGCAGGTTCTGAATGGCAGCGGGGATGCCCACGGCGCAGATGCCCGCCGCAATGGCCCGGTTCCACCGGAGCATGGCGGGGCTGAGGCAGACAAAGGTCTTCTTCCGCCGGACAAACAGCAGCACGAAAAAGTACAGGCAGGCCGCGCAGTTGGACAGGAACGTGGCCAGCCCGGCCCCCGCCGCCCCCATATTCAGGCCCTGGGGGAGGATGAAAATCGGGTCCAGGATGATATTCAGCAGGCAGCCGCTCATGGTGCCCACGCTGGCGTGGAGGGCGGAACCCTCCGCCCGGACCAGGTAGGCCATCACCACGTTGAGGATGGCGGGGGCTGCCCCAAAGGTGACGGTCCAGTGGAGATAGGCCCCGGTGGCCTCCACCGTCACCCTGTCCGCCCCCAGGGCGGCCAGCAGCGGGACCCGGAACACCGTGTACCCCAGGGAGAAAAGCAGCCCGGAGCCCACGGCGCACCAGAACCCGAAGGCGGAGCCCTGGCGCACCACATCCAGCTTCTTCTGGCCCAGGGCGCGGCTCATCAGGCTGGAGCTGCCCACCCCGAACAGGTTGTTGACGGCGTTGAAGGCCAGCAGCACCGGCGCCGCCAGGGTGACGGCGGCGTTCTGCACCGGGTCGCCCAGCATCCCCACAAAGTAGGTGTCCGCCAGGTTGTAGATGACCATCACCAGGGAACTGATGATGGTGGGGATGGACATCATCATCACCGCCCGGGAGACCGGTGTTCGTTCAAACAGTTCTGCCTTTTGGCTGTCGTCCATGCCAGCAGCCCCCTTTCTATCATGATCTGTGCTGCTCGATCCGCTCACGCAGCTTCTTCAAGGCGTCGCCATAGCGGGTGGAGGAGAGATGAGGGAAGGCCCGGAGCAAACGGCGGTCCTGGAAGCTGCGCAGTTCCAGCAGGGCCTGGACGCGGCGGGAGTTGTGGACGCTCTCCTCGAACCGTTCCTCCAGCCGCTCCCGCAGTTCCTCCAGGCCGGAGGCCGCAACGCTCTCCTCCAGCCGGGCCTGGAGCCGCTGGCCAAGGGCCTCCGCCCGCTGGCGGCTTTGGGCCCGGTAGGCGTCGATGGCGGCCTGGATCTCGGCCAGGCGGCCGTTGAGGGCCAGGATATGCCGCACCGTCACCATGCAGTCCACCGCCCCGGTGAGGAACAGCGCCGCCGAAGCGGCGGTGATAGCGGCAGGGGAAAAGCCGTCCACAAAGGCGGACACCCGGGGGTGCACCACCTTGATGAGCAGCACCGAGAAGGCCCCGAAGGCCACCGCCCCCAACAGGCAGACCCGGCCGTTGATGTTGAAGCGGTACTGGGAGTAGTCCCACCACCGGGCGTGGAACAGCTTCTCCATGGCCCAGGAGGTGAGGTACTCCAGGGTGCAGGTGAGCACCATGCTGGAGAAGAACAGGTTCCACACCCGGATGTCCGGCTCCCACCAGAAGGCCAAAATGACCACCAGCGCCCCGAAGCCGTAGACCGGGCAGACAGGGCCGTTAAGAAACCCCCGGTTTACCAGTGACCCGGAGGTGATGGAGCAGAGGATGGATTCATAGACCCACCCGAAAAAGCTGTAGATCATCAGCCAAAGAAATATTTTTTCGATCAACAAGGGCATCCGCCGCTTCCCCTTCCTACAGAACGATATCCTATATCATACACCAACGGCGGGAAAAAGTAAACCGGTTTTCGACCGGTCTCCGGCTTTTCCCCGCCGGGGCTGGCAAAGCGGGGCGGGAAGGTGTATAATTAGGAACATATTGTTGAGAGAGGAGAGGGGAGTTTTGCGCACGATCATCTGGTTCATCTACTTTTGGGGGTACCTGCTGCTGGCCCTGCCCAAGATGAAAAAGGCCCAGCGGCTGGCCGCGGCGGGGGAGTTGGACGCCCGGGACGCCATGGTGGAGGGGATGGTCCAGAAGTGGGCCCGGTCCCTGCTGCGGCTGGCGGGGGTGACGGTGGAGATCACCGGGCTGGAGAACATCCCGGCGGGGCCGTCGGTGTTTGTCCCCAACCACCAGAGTTATTTTGATATCCCGGTGCTGCTGGCCTGGCTGGATAAGCCCCACCCCCTGGTCTCCAAGCAGGAGGTGAAGAAGATCCCCCTTATCCGCACCTGGATGGAGCAGCTGGGCTGTGTCTTTATCGATCGGGACAACGCCCGCCAGTCGGTGGCCGCCCTGGGGGACGCCGCCCGGGAGATCACGGGGCGGGGCCGGTCCTTTGTCATCTTCCCGGAGGGCACCCGCAGCCGTGGGGACGCCATGGGGGAGTTCAAAAACGGCGGCTTCCGGGCCGCCCTCAAGGCGGGGGTGCCGGTGGTCCCGGTGGTCATCGACGGTACCTACCGGGCCATGGAGGCCAACGACATGTGGATCCACCCCGCCCGTGTCCGGGTGAAGGTGCTGCCCGCCATCCCCACCCAGGGGATGAGCCGGGAGGAATCCAAGGCCATCGGCCAGCGGGTCCACGACATGATCGCCGCCGAAAAGCGGGAGACCCGCGGCTAGCCACAATTTTTGGGGCTGTCTCTCAAATTTTGCAGTAGATTTTTGGAAACGTTTTTGATAAAATATATGACGGTATTTTTCGACGGGAGCATTTTTACCTTGACCATAGCCGAAGGAGAGGGTACAACACGATGAAACAGATCTACGGCTCCAGCCAGAACGGGAACTTGAAGGAAGCGGTCCGGGGCGTCACCAATCCCCAGCTGCTCCTTCTGTTGTCCAATCCCGACCAGTTCGATCTCCATGTCCAGGAGTTGGAAAAACTCTTCCCCGGCGTCCCCAGCATCGGGTGCATGGGGATGTGCTATGATGTGCGGGTGGTGGAAAAAGGGGTGGGGGTAGTGGCCTTTGAAGGGGTCAGCGCCGCCGCCAACGTCCTGGAGGAGGTCTCCACCATGCCGGTGAAGTACATACACCGTCTCCAGGAGGACGTCAGGAAGGTGGGGGCCTCCCGGGAGGACACCGTCTGCATCGACTTCTGTACCGGCAACGACGCCTGCGCCCTCACCACCATCTACAGCGTGCTGCGGCCGCTGGGGGTCTCGCTGATGGGGGGCACCGGCGGGGAGGGCCGGGTGTCGGTCAACGGCCGTATCTACCAGGACGCGGTGGCCTATGTCCTCATCAAAAACCGGGGCGGCCGGGTCCGCACCTACAAGGAGAACATCTACCACCAGATGGGGGACTACCGGTTCATCGCCTCCGGCACCGACAAGGCCAAGTACATCATCGGCGCCCTCAACGGCCAGCCCGCCAAGCAGGTGTACCAGCGCATCCTCCATGTCACCGAGCAGCAGATCCTGACCCAGACCTTTAAAAACCCCTTCGGCAAGGTGAACGGGGACGACACCTGCATCATCTCCATCAAGGAGGTGGACGGCAACGCCCTGGCCTGCTTCCGCCAGGTAAACGATTCCGACGTGCTGAACCTGCTGGAACTGGGGGACTTCCGGGCCATCGTGAAGGAGACCATCCACACCATCCAGCACGACTTCCCCCGGCTTTCCGCCGTCTTTTCGGTGAACTGCCTGTTCCGCTACAAGCTGTTCACCGAGCAGCGGTATATGCAGGAATACCTGGCCGAGATGAGCCACCTGGGCAACCACGTGGGCTTCGTGGGCTATGGGGAGCACTACAACAACCAGTTCGTCAACCAGTCCATGTCCTGCGTGGTGTTTGAGTAAAGGAGGAAGGGATATGAGCTTTTTTAAGAAGGACCCCGGCAAAAAGGCCGCGCCGGCCCAGGCCGGGGGTCAAAAGGACCTGTCCCCCATCCTGCACATCACCAACAGCCTGCGGTACTACCAGAAGGAGTTGGTGAAGAAGGAGGTGGACACCCTGTGGGAACTGAGCCTGGTGAGCAGTTCCTTTGACGGGGTGCTCAGCGAAGCGGTGGTGTTCCAGACAAAGCTGGAGGACTTCGAGGACCACTTCGCCAGCATCAGCCAGGTCTCCGACGCCTTCACCGGCGTCAAGACCGAGATATCCCAGTCGGTGCTCCAGGCCCAGGGGGAGGTGGAGGAACTGAAGAACGTCTCCCAGCAGGTGGAGACCCACTTTGGCGAGATGGACACCACCTTCGCCGGGCTCCAGGGGGACATCGGCAAGATCAAACAGTGCATGGGCAAGATCATCTCCATCGCCGACCAGACCAACATCCTGGCCATCAACGCCTCCATCGAGGCCGCCCGGGCCGGGGAGCAGGGCAAGGGCTTCGCGGTGGTGGCCACCGAGGTGAAGAAGCTGGCCGACGAGATCAAGGAACTCATCGCCGAGGTGGAGTCCAGCGTCAAGGCGGTGGAGCACGGCACCGACCGCCTCAGCGACAGCATCGGCAGTTCCCGCCAGGCCCTGGGGGAGAGCGTCCAGAAGGTCCAGGAGACCTCCGAGATGTTCCACCAGATCATCCACGCCGCCGACGGCGCCGCCAACGTCCAGGCGGAGATCACCCAGGTGCTGGATACCTCCAAGATCGCCCTGAACAGTGTCTGCGGCTTTTTTGACAAGATCAAGGACCGGTACCAGGAGGTGGTGGGCCACATCGAGCGCGTCAGCAAGCTGGGCACCACCAAGAGCGCCATGTTCGAGGACGTGGACCACATGCTTTCCCAGATACCGCCTATCGTAAAGGAATAACGTCCTGTCCCGGCCCCCGGCGGCCGGGATTTTTTGCTGTTGTAACCCGGCGGGTTTTCGTGTATAATCAGTTTGATACCGGTCACAGACAAAAAAGCAAAACCTAGGAGGTCGTTTCATCTTGAATAAAAGCGGCGCAAAATTGACCCTGGTCTCGCTGCTGGTGGTGCTGCTGGCGGTGCTGCTGGCCGCCCTGCTGGCCTACCTCACCCCCGGGGAGGGGGAAGGGGACACCGGTCCCTGGGAGCCCCAGGTGGCCCAGGGGCGGCTCCCCGGCTTTGAGGACACCCCGGTGAACAACGACGGGCGGTACTTCTTCTACCAGATATGCCGGGAGGTGGAGTTCCCCCGGCCCACTGCCGCCGCCAGCGTCCTGCTGGAGAACACCCCCGGCAACACCTTCGACATGCAGGTGGAATACACCCTGGACGACTACGGGGTGATCTACCTCTCGCCGGTGCTGCAGCCCGGGGAGCACCTCATCAGCGACAAGCTGACCCAGGAGATACCGGAGGGCAGCTACGACGTCCAGGCCCGGGTCCTGGTGCTGGACCCGGACACCGGGGACAACACCGAGAACTTCTACGAGAACATCACCGTGGTGGTAAAAAACAAACTTTTCTAAGGGGAGCGAGGCATCTATGGAAAAGGGGCTCTATCAAGAGCGAAACCTGACCATGCTGGCGGATTTTTACGAATTCACAATGGCAAACGGCTATCTGGAAAGCGGGGCGGGGGACTGCGACGTGGTCTTTGACCTGTTCTTCCGCCGCATCCCCGACGCCGGGGGCTTCGCCATCTGCGCCGGGCTGGAACAGGTGGTGCAGTACCTGCAAAACCTGCGGTTCACCCAGGAGGACCTGGATTACTTCCGCGGCAGGGGCTGCTTTGGGGAGAAGTTCCTCCGGTACCTCCGAGACTTCCGCTTCACCTGCGATGTGTGGGGGGTGCCGGAGGGTACCCCCATCTTCCCCAACGAGCCGGTGCTGACGGTGCGGGGGCCCCTCCTCCAGGCCCAGCTGGTGGAAACGATGCTGCTGGCCACCATCAACTTTGAGACGCTGGTGGCCACCAAGGCCAGCCGCATCGTCCGGGCGGCGGGGGATCGGGCGGTGGTGGAGTTCGGCTCCCGCCGGGCCCAGGGCTACGACGCCGCCATCCTGGGGGCCAGGGCCGC
>JAAWHL010000125.1 GCA_022795855.1 Lawsonibacter sp. | reverse complement strand
TTTATTTTTCTCCGCCTTCTCCCAGGGTGTATCGCCGGCTGACAGCCTGGGCCGCAGGCTCCGGCACTCCTTCACCAGCGGCCCCGCCCGCTGGCGCACGCAATACCATCTGGGTCCCTCTCCCAAGGGCTATCCCTCCTCTCTCTCGTTTGTGTCCAAGTTGGACACATCCTCCGCCGGCTTGCGGCGGTAGATTTTTCCACCAGCAGCGATGAATGTTTCAGCGCAGATGCTTGCGCCGTTGTTTACCGTAACGTAGACAAAATTACTTTTGTTTTTCAGGCGCCAATAGACCAATCCCCAGCGAGGCGGGTAATCGTTAAGTTCAACCACCCACACCGGCTCCCCATCCATCTCCCGCAGCTCCTCCAGGGTCAGGGGCGGATTGCGCAGGGCTTCGTTTTCCGCTGCTAGTTTCTCAATCACCTCCGGATTGGACAGGCCGCTCATGTCCACAAGGGTCTGGCCCAGGATATTCTCCTTCAGAAACTCCAGCAGCGCGGGCGTTTTTGCGGCCAGGAAATCTGTGGGAATGTCGAAGTTGCTGCAGATGGAGAGCGTCAGCCACGCCCAGGCCGTCAGGATGTCGCTCCTCACCCCGCGGAGCTCGATTTTAGGGCCGGCCGTCTCCAGCACCACCCGGAGCTCGGCCTTGGGCGTATCGTTCATGGCGCTTCCGCCTTTCTTCTCAGACATGATGCGTCCTCCTTTTCTGCCGGGATGACCCACACCTCCGCCGTCATTGTCATTCCTCATCCTCCTCCGGCAACGGCCACCAGCCATCAACTTTTTCCTCCACAGGAGGTCCGTCGGCAGAAAAGCGGTAGACGCCCGTCTCCGCGTCATACCAGTACACTTCCACCAGAGGGTGGGCCATGCCCATCAAAGACATCTTTGTCGCCACCAGCCGGGACCGGTCCGGGTGCCCCGGCAACCAGGCCATAGCCAGCAGCGCGGCCTCCAGCTCATTGGTTGGGGCCTCCGGCCTCTCTGCCCGGTCCGGCGCTGCGGAGACCAGCTCATCCATTACCCCCAGCAGATAGTCTGTGGAACAGCTCAGGAGTTCCGCCGTCTGGGCTGGATTGGTCAGGGAATCGACCGACAGCTCCGCATGATACCAGTATTTGTTTTCCGGGAACTCCCCGTCGGCGAAGGAGCGGATTTCCTCCACCGTAAACCTGCCGGAATAGCCCCAAGGGACAATCTCCTCGTCCGTCAGGCCCGCCGCCTCTACGGCCTTGAGCACCCGCTGGGCGTTGAGCTTGGTCTCCGCCTTGAACTGCTCAATCTGCTTCTGCTTCTCCTCCTCGGAGCGAGCCTTCTCCTTGTCCCGCTTGTCCTTCCGGACCGCCTGCGCTCTGCCGCACATCCGGTCACAGGGGGAATAAGCGGTCTTTGCTCTCTCGCATTTCAAACAGCACTTTTTCCCGCCGCACATAACATACGGGTGCTCCAGGTCGTGCCGGAGAAAAGCGTCTCCCCGCTTGCAGGCCTTCCCGTCCGGGCACTGCTGCTCCGGCAGCCTGTTTTTCTCAAACAGCAGCACAAACTCCGGGGCCCTCAGCTTTTCACGGATGACCTTCAGTCGGGCGATCTTCGGCGCGGAAACCTGGCAGGCCGCCGCCACCTGGTCCCGCATCCGGCCGGGGAACTCGTAGCCCTCCTCCTCTTTCAGCCGGTAGAACAGCTCCTCCAGCCGCGCCGCCTGCCGGGAGACCTCCACAGACGTCAGCACCCGGGCAGTGCTGTTGGCCAGAATCAGTTGAAGCTCCGCCATGTTCCGGCTGGCGTACTCCCGCACCGTACAGGGCACCAGCCGCAGGTCCTCCCGCCCGTCCTCTTTCACCAGCTGCCGGATGGCCGCTACTCGCCGGTGACCGCTGAGCAGCAGGTCCTTCCCCCTCTCCAGGTACTCCCGGGCCAGCGCCCGGTAATCCACACAGGCCGCGCTCCGGGGGCTGTAGACCCGCAGGGGCTGGCACTGGAAGGTGCTCTCGTCTACCCGGTCCGTCCGCCGGATAACCGTCTGAAACACCGGGAAGCTGCCGGTCCGCAGCACCCGTTCCGCCTGGGTGATAATGTCGATGTTCCGCCACATGGTGATGAGCACCCCGGCCAGCGTCAGCCCGGGATTCACACGCCGCATGGCCTCAATCTGCCGCAGCAGCTCCGCCATGCCGTCAACGGAGAAGGCGTCCAGCTTTATGGGCACAATGACCTCGTCCGCCGCCAGCAGGTCCGCCAGGTTGTCCGCAGTGACGGTCTTCCCCGTGCCGCCTTTCAAATTCATCACACACAGCGTTTTCATGCGCTCGCTCCCTTCTGTTCGTCAAACGGGCTGGGCCCGCCGCTCTTCTCCGGGCGGAAGATGTTCTGCTGGGCGGGAGCCTCCCGCTCCTTCTTCGGCAGCGGCTGGGCCAGGGAGGGACTGAAGCGCTGCTTGTCCCCGTCGAAGTTCAGCAGCATTCCCTCCCCGGCAACGCCGTCCTTGTTCTTGGCCACGTCCAGGCACCGCCGGGAAAACCGCTCTTTGGGGAACTCCTTGTAGAGCAGCAGCACCACGTCCGCGTCCTGCTCAATCTGCCCCGACTGCCGCAGGGAGGCCATCGTCGGGGCCTTCTGGTCGTGCTCCGCACGGCTGAGCTGGCTGAGGGCAATGATGGTCTTCCCGGTCCGCCGCCCCAGCTGCTGGAGGTCGTTGGACACCTGGCTCACCCGCTCGAACTCGCTAAGGGCCCGGCCCGTCCGGGCGGCGGGGATCTTCTGGAGGTAGTCCACCACGATGACGTCGTAGTGCCGGGCCATGGCGTAGGCCCCGATGCCGGAGACCGTCATGCCGTAGGACTCCAGCAGCTCCATGGCCGAGCCTGTCAGGTGCTCCCGCAGGCCCTTCACCCGTCCGTAATCGTCATACTCCAGCTTCCCGGTCATCATCCTGGCGTAGCTGGTCTGGGTCTGGCAGGCCACCAGCCGGTCGTGGAGCTTGTCCGCGCCGGTCTCGTAGGAGAAGAACCCCACCCGCTTCGCCCTGGCAATCTGGAAGGCCAGCTGGAGGGCGAAGGCCGTCTTCCCCGCGCTGGCGTAGCCGCCGATGACCACCATGTCCCCGG
>JAAWHL010000124.1 GCA_022795855.1 Lawsonibacter sp. | reverse complement strand
AGACTGCCGCTGATCTTGGCATCCGCCACAAGCTCATCCGCCCTTACACCCCAAGACACAACGGAAAAGTAGAGCGCAGCCACAGGGAAGACCAGAAACACTTTTACTCTGTCCACTCTTTCTTCTCTCTGGCTGACTTTCACAAACAGCTCGCTGTTCATAATCGCCGCTCCAACAACTTACCGATGAGACCGCTTGACTGGCGCTCCCCCTGCTGAGTTCCTTGTCCAATTTGTTTGACAAACTTACAGAATTTAAAAAACTTTTGCCAGGCCGCCCCGCTTGTCCGATCCATGGCTTACATCTTGAATAAGCAGTCCGTATATGCTATAATATGCCAAGCAGCGGCCCGATAAAATCGTAATTTTCGGGGATTCGGCGGGGAAGTGCGCCACTTACGGCGCTGCGGTGCTTTACTCACAGCAATGCGGTAAAAAAAGGGGGGGGCCGAACAGGGCCTGTTTAACCTCTCTCCTCCCACCAGCCGGCGGCCCACCAGAACAATAAGAGCAGCTCGCGCCTGGACGGAATTTTTCAACGGATAAGCGGCGGCGGGAGCGCATACGGGCAGGCGGCAAAAGCAGTGCATTTTTAGCTGCGTAAAAACACACGCCTGCCGGGCTCTCATCCCCCAGCTCGTCAAGAAATATCAGGGCATTGCCCGAAATCGGAGAAGTGAACCATGCTTCATTATTTAGACAATGCAGCCACCACGCCGGTGCGGGCGGAGGCGGCGGAGGCGGCGGTCCGCGCCATGACTCAGGGCTGGGGCAACCCCTCCAGCCGGTACGCCCTGGGGGCGGAGGCGGCCCGTACCCTGAAGGACTGCCGGGCTGAGACAGCGGCCGCTCTGGGCTGTCTGGAGGAGGAAGTATGCTTCATCTCCTGCGGCAGCGAGGGGGACAACTGGTCCATTCTAGGGGCGGCGGAGGCGGGAAAGCGCCGGGGCAGGCATATTGTCACCTCCGCCATTGAGCACGCCGCCGTGCTGGAGTCCTGCCGTTTCCTGGAGGCCCTGGGGTACGAGGTCACCTATCTGAAGCCGGACCGGGCCGGACGCCTCTCTCCGGAGGAGCTCTCCTCCGCCCTCCGGCCGGACACCATACTGGTTTCCCTGGCCCTGGTGAACAACGAGCTCGGCACGCTGGCCCCCATCCGGGAGGCCGCCCGCCTGATTCGGGAGAAGAACTGTCCCGCTCTGCTCCACACCGACGCAGTCCAGGGATTTCTGAAGGTTCCCTTCACTCCCCGGGAGCTGGGGGCCGACCTGGTCACGGTCAGCGGCCACAAAATCCACGCCCCCAAGGGAATCGGCGCTCAATACATCCGAAAGGGTCTGAAATTTCCGCCTCTCATCCGGGGAGGTGGCCAGGAGGGTGGCCTGCGCTCAGGCACCGAGGCCACCGCTCAGATTGCCGCTTTCGCCGCCGCCGCCCGGGCCGGCCGGGAGAGCCTGGAGACCGACCTGGCCCACATGGCCCGGCTGAAGGAGTATACTAAGTCCCGTCTGGCCGCCCAGGTCCCCGGCCTGACCTTCCTGGGCGAGGGGGAGGCCCCCCACATTCTGCCCATCTCCCTGACGGGGTACAAAAGCGAAGTAGTGGTGCGCTTCCTCAGCGACCGGGGGGTGTGCGTCTCCTCCGGCTCGGCCTGCCACAAAGGAAAACCCAGCCATGTCTACGCCGCTCTGGGCCTGCCCAAAAAGGTGCTGGACGGAGCCCTGCGCATCAGCTTCTCCTACAGCACCGCCCAGGAGGACGCGGACGCTCTGGTCCTTGCCCTGGCCCAGGCGCAGAAGCAGCTGTTCCCCTCCCTCTCCTGAGCTTCTGTTCAACGTCTTTTGAACCGCCGCCGGATTCGTAAAAGCCTTGAAACACTTGTTGTATTTCAAGGCTTTTTGCTCTGCCGGCAGCAATTTTGTCTCAGAGCCTGTTTAATATCTCGCAGTATGCCGAATGGCAGGGAATTTTGCCGCCAGGTAAGACAAATTTCCGCAGGAATCCTTAGGTCTTGTTTAAAAAATGGAAATATGACCAAATACGGAGGATTTTGCTGCCAGACGAGGCCGATTTTTCGCAGGAATACTGGATGTCTTTCAAGAAAAATCGGGGAAGTATGGCGGCAAAAGGCCCGCCAGCCGGTGTGCCGAGAGATGTTAAACAGGCTCTCAGAACCCCGCAGTTGACACAGCGGTCTTGACCTGTCCGTCATATTTTCCCCTGCCCAAGCATACCCTGAAAGGAAAACGCAGTTTTGCGCCAAGTTTCTTGCCGCTTCTTTTTCCAAAGAAAAAGAAGCGGCAGCATCAGGAGGTGGTAGTTCATGCGGCAGAGCGGGGCGCGGCAGGCCGCGGCGGCGGGACTGGCGCTGGCACTGGGGCTGTTTTTTCTTCCGGGGGCGGCGGTGGAGCGGCTGGAACCGGAGCAGGAAGAGAAGCCGGCGGCCACGCTGCCCATCGACCGCAAGCCCACGGCTGTTCCGGCGGCGGGGGGCAGTCGGGACCGGGGCCGTGTGGTGCGTCTGGCCCGGCAGGACGGCAGCGTAGAGGAGCTGACCATGGAGGAATATCTGTGGGGGGTCGTAGCGGCGGAGATGCCGGCCTCCTTCGAGCCGGAGGCGCTGAAGGCCCAGGCCGCTGCGGCCCGGACCTACACGGTGGGACTTCAGAACGCCGCAGTGCCCAAGCATCCGGACGCCCAGCTGTGCGACGACAGCCGCTGCTGCCAGGCCTATCTGGACCGGGAGGCGGCAGAGGCCCGCTGGGGCATCCAGGCGGAGGCCTTTGGGGAGAAAATCACCCGGGCGGTGGCCCAGACCGACGGGCTGGGGGTGCTGTACCAGGGGGACCCCATTCAGGCGGTATTTTTCTCCTCAGCGGCGGGCCGGACCGTGGACGCGGTGGAGGTCTGGGGCAATCAGGTGGACTACCTGAAGGGAGTGGACAGCCCGGAGGGGGACGAGGTGCCCAACTACCACAGCCAGGTCGCCCTAACCCCGGAGGAGGTGCGGGATCTGGTTCTGGAAAAATACCCCGGGGCCAACCTGTCCCAGGAGCCCGGCCAGTGGTTCTCCGACGTGGAGTACAGCTCCTCCGGCAGCGTGTCCGGCCTGAAGCTGGGCGGCGTCTCCCTGACCGGAACCCAGGTCAGGGCCCTGCTGGGCCTGCGCTCGGCCAGCTTTTCCG
>JAAWHL010000123.1 GCA_022795855.1 Lawsonibacter sp. | reverse complement strand
CCATCTCCTATTGTATCGTTGGAGGTTTATCATTTCTACTCATAGGCATAGCCTTTTTTATTCCACAGGCATAGCCTGTGGTTGTCTTTTTTACAAAACAAACATCCGGCCCGCGGGATTTTCCCGCGGGCCGGATATCTTTTTCTCTTTCAGTCCAAAACCGCGCCCCGGTCGGCGGAGGACACCAGCCTGGCGTAACGGGCCAGGTAGCCGGTTTTGATTTTGGGCTCGGGACAGGTCCAGCGGGCCCGGCGGGCCTCCAGCTCCCGGTCGGGGACCTTCAGGGTGATGGTGCGGGCGGGGATGTCGATGGCAATCAGGTCGCCCTCCTCCACCAGGCCGATATTGCCGCCGGAGGCGGCCTCGGGGGAGACGTGCCCGATGGAGGCCCCCCGGGTGGCGCCGGAGAAGCGCCCGTCGGTAATCAGGGCCACCTCCTTGTCCAGGCCCATGCCCGCGATGGCGGAGGTGGGGTTGAGCATCTCCCGCATTCCGGGCCCGCCCCTGGGGCCCTCATAGCGGATGACCACCACGTCGCCGGCGGCAATCTTCCCGGCGTAGATGGCCTCAATGGCCTCCTCCTCGGAGTCAAACACCCGGGCGGGGCCCTGGTGGACCATCATCTCGGGGGCTACGGCGGACTGCTTGACCACGCAGCCGTCGGGGGCCAGGTTGCCCTTCAGCACGGCGATGCCACCGGTGGGGCTGTAGGGATTTTCGGCGGGCCGGATGATGGACGGGTTCCGGTTCACCGCGCCGGCCAGATTTTCGGCCACGGTTTTTCCCGTGCAGGTGGGCAGGCCGGTGTCCAGCAGATTCTTTTTGGCCAGCTCGGCCATGACGGCGTACACCCCGCCGGCCCGCTCCAGATCCTCCATATAGGTCTCCCCCGCCGGGGCCAGGTGGCACAGGTTGGGGGTTTTGGCGGAAATCTCGTTGGCCATGTCGAAGGACAGCTCAATGCCGCACTCGTGGGCGATGGCGGGCAGGTGGAGCATGGTGTTGGTGGAGCAGCCCAGGGCCATATCCACCGTCTCGGCGTTGTGGAAGGCGGCCCCGGTCATGATATCCCGGGGGCGGATGTCCTTTTCCACCAGCTCCATAATCTTCATGCCCGTGTGCTTGGCCAGGCGCAGCCGGGCCGACCAGACGGCGGGGACGGTGCCGTTGCCCGGGAGGGCCATGCCGATGGCCTCGGTCAGGCAGTTCATGGAGTTGGCGGTGTACATGCCCGAGCAGGACCCGCAGGTGGGGCAGGCGCTGTTCTCGTACTCCTCCACGCCCTGCTCGTCCAGCCTGCCGGCGTAGTAGGCCCCCACCGCCTCAAACATATGGCTCAGGCAGGTGCGGCGGCCGTCGTTCAGCCGTCCGGCCAGCATGGGCCCTCCGGAGACAAAGATGGTGGGAATGTTCACCCGGGCGGCGGCCATCAGCAGGCCGGGCACGTTCTTGTCGCAGTTGGGAATCATCACCAGCCCGTCGAACTGGTGGGCCATGGCCATGGCCTCGGTGGAGTCGGCAATCAGGTCCCGGGTGACCAGGGAGTACTTCATCCCCACGTGGCCCATGGCGATGCCGTCGCACACCGCGATGGCGGGGAACTCCACCGGCGTGCCCCCGGCGGCCCGGATGCCGGCCTTGACAGCCTGGGAAATTTTGTCCAGGTTCATGTGGCCGGGGACAATCTCGTTGTAGGAGCAGACGACGCCGATTAAGGGGCGCTCCAGCTCCTCTCTGGTGTAGCCCAGGGCGTAGAGCAGGGAGCGGTTGGGGGCGGCGGGGATTCCTTTTTTCACCACATCAGAGCGCATAGGGAGGACCTCCGTAAAAAATTTTTCAAGAGTTGTCTGATAACCCTTGCATTGTCTGACTACATGATATAGGATAGGAGCGGGAATGTCAAGAGCAAAGGGCCGGTTTTCCCCGCGCCTCCCCTTTGAAAAAGGAGGAAATTCTCTTGGAAAAGCAGAACCTGTCCCAGCAGACGGCCCGGCGGCTGTACAACTTAATCGCGGCGGAGAAGCGGCTTCTGCCCGGGGAGAAGCTGCCCAACGAGGTGGAGCTGTCCCGGGAGATGGGGGTCAGCCGGGCCACCCTGCGGGAGGCCATCCGGACCCTGGCGGCCCAGGGGGTGCTGGAGGTGCGCCGGGGCAGGGGGACATTTGTGTCCCAACAGGCGGGGGCGCTGGAGGACTTCGGCTTTGACCGGCTGGACCGGGTGCGGGCGCAGCTGGAGGACCTGTTTGAGCTGCGCTCCATTTTTGAGCCTCCGGCGGCCCGTCTGGCCTGCCGCCGGGCCACGGAGGGGGAGCTCCAGGAGATCCTGGACCGGGGCCGGGAGGCGGAGGCGTGCATCCGCGCCGGCCTGGACCGGACCCAGGCGGATCTGGCCTTCCACGCGGCCATTGTCCGGGCCACCCACAACGAGTTCATGATGCGCCTGCTGCCCATCATCCGTCAGGCGGTGTCCGCCGCGGTGCGGGACGGGGGCCACCGGGGACAGCTGGCCCGGGATACCCTCCGGGACCACGCCCTGCTGCTGGAGTTTTTCCGGAAGCGGGACGGGGCGGGGGCGGAGCTGGCCATGGCGCTGCACATGCGCCGGGCCATGGAGGGCATGGAGCTGTCAGACGGGCTCTGAGGGCGGGGCCAGCCCCCGCAGGCGGCCCCACTCCTCCGCCCGGCGCTTGAAGGTGGTCCGGGACACCCCCAGCTCCCGCCCGGCCTGGACGGCGCTGACCCGCCCCAGCCACCAGCCGGCGGCCAGCTCCTCAAAGGGCTGGGGCATGGGGATGGGGCGGCGGCCGAACCGCACCCCGCGCTCCCGGGCGGCGGCGATGCCCTCGGCCTGGCGCTGGCGGATGAAGTCCCGCTCGGTCTGGGCCACGTAGGACAGAAGCTGGAGCACAATGTCCGCCACCAGCACCCCGGTCAGGTCCCTGCACTCCCGGGTGTCCAGCAGCGGCATGTCCAGCACCACAATCGCCACCCGCTTCTCCTTGGTCAGACTGCCCCACTGCTCCAGTATCTCCGCGTAGCTGCGGCCCAGACGGTCGATGCTTTTGACCACCAACACGTCCCCGCGCTTCAGCCTGCGCACTAGGCGCAGATAGACCGGCCGCTCGAAGTCCTTTCCCGACTGCTTCTCCACCAGGATGCGTTCCGGGGGGATGCCGAACTCCCGCATGGCGATCATCTGCCGGTCCTCCCGCTGGCCCCTGGTTGATACGCGAACATAGCCGTAGGTTTTTCCTGACAT
>JAAWHL010000122.1 GCA_022795855.1 Lawsonibacter sp. | reverse complement strand
TTTTGCAATACATCCAGTATTCCTGCAATTTTTTGCCTTGCCAGCAGCCATTTCGCCTCGCAAATCTGCGCACTTCGGCTAATGGTACAGCTTCTGATTCCGCGCAATAGGCGGGCCTCTTTTCAGGCAGGATTCCCGGCAAGGGAACCATATGACGCAAACCCCTTGTTGTTTCCATTTTGCCGCCGCCAGCCAGGCCGGTCATCAGAGTGCAGCCCTGGGTCCCCAGGGGCAGCACCGCCCCGCCGGCGTAGCCCGGGATCCGGCCGGGCCCCGCCGTGCCCAGAGCATACAGGCCGCCGAAAATACGCGTTTGCTTGTTATGTGCCCGGCGGCAGAAACCACCCTTTCCATATGCACGCTCACATTATAATTGTGAATTAAAAGGAGGAGTAATTTCCATGAAAAAATGTTTCCGCGCTCTGCTGCTTACGGCCGCTCTGGCCCTGATGCTGTGTACCGGCGCCATGGCCGCCGACAGCACCGTCCACGTACAGCTCAACGGCCGGCCCCTCGCCCTGAGCGAGGCCCCCCAGATTGTCAGCGGGCGGGCCTTTCTCCCCTTCCACTCCGTCTTTACCGCCCTTGGCTTCTCCGATCGGGACATCTCCTTTCAGGCGGAGGCCCGGCAGATTTCTGCCGTCAACGGGCAGCTGACCGTCTCCATGGTCCTGGGCGAAAACCGGATTACTGTGGTGCAGGACGGGGAGCGCTCCGTCATAGAAACCGATGCGGCCGCCTTTATTGACCCCGAACAGAACCGCGCCTACGTCCCCGCCCGCTTCGTGGCTGAGGCGGCGGGCCTCCGCCTGGGCTGGGACAGCCGGACCAGCACCGTAATTCTGGACGATGTGGATGCCATCCTGGCCGCCAACCAGGAGAAATATACCGTCCTGGACCAGTATCTGGACTTCAGCCGCCGGTTCATGACCCAAAACTACCAGGTGGACGGCAGCTATTCTGCCGCGATTCAGCTCACCGGCAGCCTGGATGACGGTACGGACCGGATGAACATGAACGGACAGTACTCCATGCTGATGTCCGGCGCCGCCGCCTTTGACTTTGACGCCAGCTTGTCCTTTTCCGGCAACATCGACGGCCAGGATTTGTCTGCTCTGATGCCCGGCGGTCTGGACCTGTCCCTGCGGGGCAGCCTGGAGGAGGGCCGGTTCTATTTCAAATCCGATTCCCTGATGAGCTCCGCCGGTCTCGGCGTGGAAAATCTGTGGTTCCGGCTGGAGCTGGCCCAGATAGCTGACCGCGCCGGCCTGGGGGAAGGCCTGTCCTACGCCCAGCTGCTGGCCCTGAGCAGGCGGGCCGCGGACATGAACGGCGCGGAATACGCGGAGTATCTGGTGCGCACCATGGCCCGGACCGACTCCTCCCGCTCTGCCGAAACCATACTGGCCCAGCTCAATGACCTGCTGGGAGACAGCGCCTTTACCAAGAGCGGCAGCTCCTACCTCTCCCGCCGCGAATCGGAGAACGGCGTGATAGAGATTACCCTGCCCACCTCCGCCGGCAAGGTCAGCGGCTGTACGATGACCGCTGCTTATACTGCGGAGGAAACTGCCCTGTCCATGACGGTTTCCCAGACCGAGAAGATGATGAAGGCCGGTCTGGACATCCGCAGCGCGGAGATTTCCGCGAATCTGGAGATGGACGGGAATTATACTGCCGCCGCCTCTGCCCCCGCGGGCGCGCCGCCCGAGGGCGCCGCCGTGCTGGATCTGGGCCAAAACCCGCTCTATTAAAAACGTGCAAAAAGCGCCCCGGGGTCATTTCAAAACGACCCCGGGGCGCTTTTATTCATCCTTTCAGCAAGAGCCTAATCAGCACATCTTTGCCCCGGCGGGGATCCTCCCGTCCAGCATCAGCAGGTTCAGCCGTTCCTCACCCTTCTCAGTATGGACGGCAGAAATCAGCATCCCGTTGGACTCCTGGCCCATCATCTTTCGGGGGGGCAGGTTCACGATGGCCATCAGGGTTTTGCCCACCAGCTCCTCCGGCCTGTACCACTTGGCAATACCGGACAGAATCTGCCGGTCGGTCCCGGTGCCGTCGTCCAGGATGAATTTCAGCAGCTTCTCGCTCTTCTTCACCGGCTGGCAGTCCTTCACCTTCACAGCCCGGAAGTCGGATTTGCAGAAGGTGTCAAAATCCACCTTCTCCTCCAGCTGGGGCTCCAGCTCCAGGGCGGGGAGCGCGGCTCTCTTCGCCGCCTCGGCGGCCTCCTCCAGCTCCTTCAGCGCCTTTTCCGCGTCAATACGGGGGAACAGGTTCTCCCCCTTCGTCACGGCGGCTGCCTCCGGCTGGCCGCCCCACAGGGCGGACGCCCAGGTCCGGCAGCCCGAGGGGGTTCCAAGCTGGTCCAGCAGCTTCTCCATGCTCTCAGGCATGAAGGGGGTCAGCAGAATGCCGCAGATACGGGCGGTCTCCGTCAGGTTATAGAGCACATGGGCCAGCCTTGCGCCGTTCTGCTCCATATCCTTGGCCAGCGCCCAGGGGGCGTTTTCATCAATATACTTGTTGGCCCGCTGGATGACCTTGAACACCTCTTCCAGCGCCTTGTGCGGGGCATACTGCTCCATGGACTCCTCATACTGCCGGCGCAGGCTCCCGGCCAGGCAAATCAGCTCCAGGTCGCACACGGAATCCCCCGGCCCGGGCACCAGGCCGGCAAAGCCATCTTTTACGCAGCTTTCCGCCGCAAACTTTTCCCCCTCCGTCACGCCGCACCCGGCGGGCAGGGCGTTCCCGAAATACTTATTTACCATGGCGGTGGTCCGGCTGAGCAGATTGCCCAAATCGTTGGCCAGATCCACATTGATGGTCTGAATCAGCGCCTCGTTGGAGAAATTCCCGTCCGAGCCGAAGGGGAAGGTGCGCATCAGGAAGAAGCGCAGGGCGTCCACTCCGAACATCTCGGCCAGGATATAGGGGTCCACCACGTTGCCCTTGGACTTGGACATCTTGCCTCCGTCCAGCAGCAGCCAGCCGTGGCCGAATACCTTTTTGGGCAGAGGCTCCCCCAGGCTCATCAGCATGGCAGGCCAGATAATGGAGTGGAAACGGACAATCTCCTTGCCCACAAAGTGGACGTCGGCGGGCCAGAACTTCTCATAATCGTCATATTTTTCATTCATAAAGCCCAGGGCGGTGATGTAGTTGGACAGGGCATCCACCCACACGTACACCACGTGCCCGGGGTCAAAGTCCACCGGGATGCCCCAGGTGAAGGAGGTGCGGGAGACGCACAGGTCCTCCAGGCCGGGCTTGATGAAGTTGTTCACCATCTCGTTCACCCGGGAGCGGGGCTCCAGAAA
>JAAWHL010000030.1 GCA_022795855.1 Lawsonibacter sp. | reverse complement strand
GAAGATGCGCGCCCAGATCACCGGCCTGGAGACCGCCCAGAAGAACGCCAAGGACGGCATCAGCCTGGTGCAGACCGCCGAGGGCGCCCTGACCGAGGTCCACGACATGCTCAACCGCATGGTGGAGCTGGCCACCATGTCCGCCAACGGCACCTATGACGACACCACCGACCGCGCCCAGCTGCAGAAGGAAATGAACCAGCTGCGCGACGAAATCGACCGCATCGCCGACAGCGCCAACTTCAACGGCATCAAGCTGCTCAACGGCGATATGGACGGCGCGGATGTCGTGACCGAGGCCCCTGCGGTGGGCGTTACCGTCACCCCCGTGGCCGACGGCAACCAGGCCGCCGCTGCGGGTGCTGCGGGCGTTTATGAAATCGACCTGAACGACCTGATTGCTTACAACAGCGGTACTGCCGGCCAGGCGGTCACCTTGACCCTTACGGTTGGCAGCACGGTGATTGGTACGGTTGCGCTTACCGGCGGCGCCACCTTCGGCGGCAGCGCCTTTGCGGCTACCGGCACCTGGGCGACTTCCATCAACATTGACGGCATTACCTACAGCATTTCCATTGGCAACGGCAAGATTACGCTGACCGGCAACACCGTTCCTAGCACCACGGCCAGCTATGCAAGCACCATTGCGGTGGAGGTTGGCATTGAGGACGCTAACGGCGCTACCTCGATGAACAACGGCTATGACTTCTCCTTCCACGTGACGACTCCTCCCCAGGTTGCCGGTGAGGAAAAGCTGGCCCAGGGCTCCTTCACGCTGGACGCGGCTGATATTGCCGACGGCGCCAAGCTGACCATCGGCAAAAACACCTATGTCTTCGCCGTGGGCAAAGACAGCACCGTCACGGCAGGCGACGGCGAGACGCTGATTGACCTGACGAATATGGAGGCGGATGACGCCAACCTGCTCCGCGCCGCCGCGCACAAGCTGACCCAGCAGAATAACGACATGTTCCACATCACCACGGGTACTCTTGCGGACGGAGTGACCAGCGTTACCATCGACCTGACCGAGAAGAAGGGCGCGGTGGACTACAAGACCGACTGGAACCTGAAGGGCACAACTGCTGATGACGACGGCAAGTGGAACGAGGGCGTGGCCGACGGCAACTATGACAGAGGCGTGGTGACCAAGCAGGCCGCTCCCACTGTGACCAAGGGCGACGCCAACAAGGGCCTGACCCTGCAGATTGGCGACACCGCCGACGACTGGAACAAGCTGAAGGTCAACATCGGCGACACCCACTGCACCTCTCTTGGCATTGACAGCAAGAACGTCAGCATTGCCGACCAGGCCAGCGCTGCCGAAGCCATCGACAAGATTAAGGCCGCCATTAACAAGGTGTCCGACATCCGCGGTACCCTGGGCGCCACCCAGAACCGTCTGGACCACACCATCAACAACCTGTCCGTCATGACCGAGAACATCCAGGACGCCGAGTCCACCATCCGCGATGTGGATGTGGCCGAGGAAATGATGGCCTACACCAAGAACAACATCCTGATCCAGTCCGCCCAGGCCATGCTGGCCCAGGCGAACCAGGTGCCCCAGGGCGTGCTCCAGCTGCTCCAGTAAGAAGCACGGTAATTGCGGCGTAACCGCCGCATAGCCTGGGACAGCATGGCGGGGCCCCCGCGCGAGCCCAGCCGCGCAGCGGCGGGTCGCGTGGGGAAAGCCGGAGCAAGGGAGCGGGCGCAGTTTTCGCCGCAGGCGGAAAGGCCGCCAAGCGGACTTTGCGACGGCGCGGCCCGGCCATGCGGCCAATCCGAGCGTGATAACGCCGGAGTTCCTGGCAAAAACCGCATAGACCCAGCCACCGGGGGCGGGCTTCGGCCTGCCCCCGGTTTTACAGGCGGGGGATCCGGGAAGTCCGCCGGATACGGCGGGTTTCCCCGAGCCCCTGACAGCTCAGAGGAACAAAGGAAAGGAATTGTGATTATGGAACAGCAGAAAAAACCGTTAATCTCCATCGGAATGATCTTCAGAGACGATATCCGCAGCATTGAACGCTGTTTGAAGGCGCTCCAGCCCCTGCGGGACGCGGTCCCCTGCGAGCTGGTGATGGCGGACACCGGCTCGGTGGACGGCAGCCGGGCCATCGCGGACAAATACGCGGATAATGTGATTGACTTTGAATGGATCAACGACTTTTCCGCCGCCCGGAACGCGGTGATGGACGAGTGCTCCGGCAAGTGGCTTCTGGTGATTGACACGGACGAGTACCTGCGGTCAGACTCGGACCTCCAGGAAATCACCAATTTCCTGGATTCCGCCGACATTCAGGGGTACAACCTGGCTACGGTAACCATACGCAACCACAGCAGCTATGATATGGACGCAGACTACAGCGACTTTATGGGCATTCGTCTGCTGCGGATGTCTCTGGGAGTGCGCTATCAAGGTGCGCTCCACGAGCAGTGGAGCATACCCGCCGGCCAAAATCGCACCGCCGCGCTGAGCGGCATCGTATTTGACCATGACGGTTATGTGGAGCTGGGCACAAACAGCGCGAAGGGGAAGAAAAAGCGGGAGCGGAACATCAAGCTGCTGCGGGAAAAGCTGCTGAAGGACCCCAAAAGCCTGCTGATTCGCCTGCAATTTATCGAAAGCGGCGGCATGGAGGAGGACTTCATGGACCAGCTGCGCCACGCGGTGCGGATGGTCAAGCGGAAGGTTCCTTCCTGGGATAAGTTCGGGCCGGCCATTGTGCGCTACGCGGTCGATGTAGCGGTCGCCCGCAGCCTGCCTGAGCTTGAGGAATGGGTGGACATGGCCTATGAGATGTTCCCCGAGTCGATGTACACCCGGCTGGACGTGGAGTATGCCATGTTTGCCTGCAGCTGGAACAAAAAGAACTACGCCGACTGTGTGGAGCGGGGCGAGCGCTATCTCCAGGCTATGGAGGACTTCCGGGCCGGAAAGGACCCCACTGCCCGGGTATACAGCGTCCTGAAAATGGCAAGCCCTATCCAGGAGCAGGGGGTTAAGATTGTGCTGGCCAGCGCCTGCGCCTATGAGAAGAAGATGGAGCGCGCCCTGGAGCTGCTGGCCGGGCTGGACTACCATATTTTGAGCGGGAAACAGACCATGGACCTGCTCAAATCCGCCCAGGAGGTTCATTTCCGCAGCGAGCTGGACACTGCGCCTCTCATCACTGCGGTTTGGGAGGGCATCACCGGGCCCAAGCCCTCCCAGAAGCAGGCCGACCACCGCACCAAGGTGTTCAATTGGATCAGCACCCTGCCGTTTCAGGCGGACAACCGGAAACGGGAGAAGGAAACCGAGGCGTTCTGCCGGTACGCCTACACCCTGTATCTGCCGCTGAAGGGGAAGTCCGAAATCGGAAACGGGGCGGAGATTATGGAGCTGGAGGACGCCTCCAGCCTGGAGGCGGCTCTGCGCCGGGTGGAGGACTGGAACGCACTGCCCATCGAGGCGCTGGCCCACGCGCTGGAGCGCGGGGTGCGCTTCCCCCTGTCCGGAAAGCCCCTGCCCATCGAGGAGATGGAGGGGCTGACCAAGCGGCTGGCCAAGGACGATGAGGAATTCTATTCCCTGGCGCTCCGGCAGGCCCAGGACACGCCGTCCGGCTGGCAGGAGCTGACCTGGGTGCGGGGGATGATGATTGCCGCCGTGCGCGTCTTCGGCTGGGAGAAGCAGCTGGACGCGGACCGGGAAGAGGAGGCGGAGCGCCACGTGGACCGGGGCCTGTCCCTGGCCCGGGCCTTCGCCCGCACGGAGCGGGCGTTCATCTCCCGCTACTACGCCCCCGAGACCTGGGAGGAGGAGAACATCCGGGTCCTGCCCCCCATGCACCGGTTCGGCTGGTACTGCGCCCAGGCCTTCGACGCGCTGAACCAGGGGGACTTCGGCGGGTGTGTCAAGCGCCTGCGGGCCGGCCTGGACTCGTATCAGGACGTCGCGAAAATGGTGGAGTTTCTTCTGGACCGGGTGGCGGAGATGGAAAAGGTTTCGCGGATTGCCGGGGCGCCGCCGGAGCTGGCCGAGCTGGCCAACCAGGTGCAGGCCATGCTGGCCCGGTTCGCGCCCGGCGACCCGGCGGTGGAGGAGCTGAAAAAGTCCCCCGCTTACCGGCAGGTGGCCTGGATGATTGACGAGCCGTCGTCCATCTACGGGAAAATACCGCAGTAAAGGAGGGGGGAAAGTATGGAAAAGCTGAGAATCGGCGTAATCGGCGCGGGCAGCATGGGGCGCAACCATGTGCGGATTCTGTCCGGGGAAAAGCGCGGGTGCGAGTTTGTGGGCGTGTTCGACCCGGACCGGGACCGCGCCGCCGGGATGGCCCGGCAGTTCTCCGTCCGGGCCTTCCCCAGCGCGGAGGCGCTGATGGAGCAGGCGGACGCGGTGACCGTGGCGGCCCCCTCCTCCCTCCACAGGGAGATCGCCCTGGAGGCCGCCCGGCGCGGCCTCCACGCCCTGGTGGAAAAGCCTATGGCCCTGACCTGGGCGGACGCACAGGAGATCAGCGCCGCCTTTGCCGCGGCGGGCCGGGTTTTGATGGTTGGCCATGTGGAGCGGTACAACCCGGTGGTCGCCGAGCTGTGCAAGCTGGTGGCCCACGAGGCCGTTACGGCCCTGGAGGTGCGGCGGTACAGCCCCTACGACAGGCGCATCAGCGACGCGGACGTGGTGCAGGACCTGATGATTCACGACATAGATTTGGTGTGCGGCGTCCTGGTCGGAGAGGAGCCCAAGCGCCTCTTTGCGGCGGGGGCAAGCGCCGTAAGCGGAAAGCTGGACTATGTCCAGGCCCTGATGCAGTTTGGAAACGGCGTTGTGGCCAGCCTGGGGGCCAGCCGGATTACCGAGACCAAGGTGCGGGAAATCGCGGTGCATACCGACCGCAGCTACATCCTGGCCGACCTGCTCAACCGCTCGCTGTCGGTGATGCGGAAGACCAACCTGGTGATTGACGAGGGGACGGCGTCCGCCTACCGCCAGGACAGCGTAATTCAAAAGGTCTTTGTGCCGATGGTGGAGCCGCTGTATATGGAACTGACGGACTTTATCGACTGCGCCGTCTATGGGCGGCAGCCGATGGCGGACGGCCCGGCCGCCTGCCGGGCCATCCGGATCGCGGAGGCAGTCAGCGGACAGGCCCGGCCTGCCGCAAGCACAGGAGGTACACAATGAACATTCCGTTTTTTGATTTGAAGAGACAGTATGAGGCCCTCCGGGCGGAGATGGAGCCGGCGGTGCTGGAGGTTCTGGCCGGCTGCGGCTATATCGGCGGGAAAACGGTGGAGGATTTCGAGCGCAGGGCGGCGGAGTGGCTGGGCGCGGCCCACGCCGCCGCCTGCAGCAACGGGACGGACGCGCTGGTTCTGGCCCTGCGGGCCTGCGGCGTCCGGGCGGGGGACGAGGTGATTACCACCCCCTTCACCTTCTTCGCCACGGCGGAGGCCGTCGCCTCCATCGGGGCGGTGCCGGTGTTCGCGGACATCCTCCCGGACGATTTCACCCTGGACCCCGCCCGGATTGAGGAGAAGATTACCCCGAAAACCCGGGCCATCCTGCCGGTCCACATCTTCGGCGCGCCCTGCGATATGGACGCGATTGGGGAGATCGCCCGCCGGCACGGGCTGAAGGTGGTGGAGGACGCCGCCCAGGCCATCGGGTGCGAGTACCGGGGGCGGAAAATCGGCACTACGGCGGACGCGGGCTGCTTCTCCTTCTACCCCACCAAGAACCTGGGCGGGGTGGGCGACGGCGGTATGGTGACCGCCAGCGACCCGGACACGGCGCTGGTCCTGCGCTCCCTCCGGGAGCACGGGGCGGGAAAGCAGGGGGCCCGGGCCCGGGCCCTGCTGGACGGCGGCGCGGCGGAGACCGTGGTCCTCCAGGAGACCGCCGGGGGCTACGACCCCTATAAATACTGCAACTCCCTGATTGGCTACAACTCCCGGCTGGACGGGATCCAGGCGGCGGCCCTGTCGGTGAAGCTGAACCATCTGGAGGAATTCAACCGCCGGCGGGCGGAGATTGCGGAGTATTACAGCCGGAACCTGTGCGGCGCGGTGGTCAAGCCGTCCTGCCGCCCGGAGGGCCGCCACTGCTGGCATCAGTATGTCATCCGGACCGCCCGCAAGGACGGGCTGTGCGCCTTCCTGAACAGCCAGGGGGTGGGCGTGGGGACATTTTATCCCATCCCCCTCCATCTGCAAAAGGCCTTCGACGGCCTGGGATACCGGAAGGGGGACCTCCCCAACGCGGAGAAGGCCGCGGCGGAGACGGTCTGCCTGCCGATCTTCCCCGAGCTGACGGGGGAGGAGCTGGAATATGTGGTCAGCCGGGTCAACGCGTTTTTCGCCCGGTAAGCAGGAGGAGCGGAATGGACAATGTGTATATCCACCCCACGGCGGAGGTGAGCCCCGGGGCGAAAATCGGCGCCGGGACGAAAATCTGGAACCAGGCCCAGGTGCGGGAGGGCGCGGCCATCGGCCCGGGGTGCGTGCTCAGCAAAAATGTGTACATTGACGCGGGGGTCCGCATCGGAGGCGGGGTCAAGATCCAGAACAATGTCAACGTCTACCACGGGGTCACCGTGGAGGACGACGTGTTTCTGGGCCCCTCCATGACCTTTACCAACGACCGCTTTCCCCGGGCGTTTATCAGCGATTTCCAGGTGTCCGAGACCCTGGTGAGGCGGGGAGCCTCCGTCGGCGCCCATGCCGTCATCCGCTGCGGGATCACCATTGGGGAATACGCCATGGTGGGCAGCGGAAGCGTGGTCACCCGGGATGTGCCCGCCCACGCGCTGGTGGCAGGAAACCCGGCCCGGCAGATTGGCTGGGTGTGCCGGTGCGGCGGGCGGCTGGACCGGGAGGGGATCTGCCCGGCGTGCGGCGCGGCCTATCGGAACCTGAAGGACGGCGGGGGGGAGTCGGAATGAGATACTCCAGGCTGGCGTATCTCGCCAAAATGTGCCGCACGCTGCTGGAGGCCGCGGAGTATCTGGACTGCGCCGAGAAGGACGCCCCTGCGCGCGCGGAGCTCCTGCAAAACGGAAGGGTGATGCTCGGCCAGCTTCAGACAGAGCTGACCCGGCACAGGGAGGATTTGCGCTCCGACCGCCCGCTGGAATATTTGACCGCGGTTGAGCGCGCATGGGAAACCGGCGGCAAGGAGCGGTCGGAGGCGCTGGAAAAGCTGATTGAGTGCCTGCCGGAAGATGTACATTATCAGGTCCGCGCCGTGTTTTTCACCGGTCTGGGGTCCACCTGGGATGCCATGGAGAGCGTCTGGGCGGCTATGCGGGACGACCCCCGGTTTGACCCGGTGGTGGTGCTGATTCCCATCCTCCGCCAGCACGAGCGGAACGGGAAGACGGAGGAGGAGGTCCTGTATGAGGACTATCTGACCCCCATGGGCGTCCCCTTTCGCGAGTACACCCAGTACAGCCTGGAGGAGGACTGCCCCGACCTGGCTTTTACCAACCAGCCCTATGAGGGCAGTCTGCGGATGGACTACTGGCCTGAAATCATTGCCGGGAAGACCCGGCTGGTGTACCTGCCCTATTACTTGTCAAATGTGGTGGAAGGCATGACGCGCAAGGCGCTGTGCGAAGAGCCCATCCACCGCTGCGCCTGGAGGGTGATCTGTTCCACGGAGAAGGAGTACCGCTATTACTGCCGCTGCGCGGCCAATGGGGGCGCCAACGGACTGCTGGCGGGACTGCCCAAGCTGGACCACCTGGCCGGACTTCGGGAGCGGGGCGTGCCGCTGCCTCCGGGCTGGGAGTGTCTGGAGGGGAAGAAGGTGTTCCTCTGGAACAGCTGGTACATTATGAACCACTCCTCCCTCATGAAGTTTGAGGAGATTTTCCGGTGGTTTGCGGAGCATTTGGACTGCGCCCTGATTTGGCGGCCCCATCCTATGACTGAGACGGTGACCAAACTGCACTATCCCAAAGACTACCAGAACTACCTGGAATATGTCCGGCGGGTCAGGGAAGCGCCCAATATGCTGCTGGATCAGGGCATCTCCTATGAGGCGGCCTTTTATTACTCCCACGCGCTGATTTCCGACTACAGCTCGCTGCTGCCCCAGTACCTGCTGATGGACAGGCCGGCGCTCTGGATGAAGGCCGGAGCCGAGGTGTGGCGGTTTACCGGCGAGGAGTTTATTGACTCCGGCTGGATGGAGCAGACGGAGGAGCTGAGCGAAACCCTGGAGTTTCTGGAGCAAATCAGACGGGGCGAGGACCGGAAGGCGGAGCTGCGTCAGACAATCCGCGCCAGGGACATGGCCTGGGCGGACGGACACGCCGGAGAGCGGCTGTGCGGCGTGCTGTGGCAGGAGCTGCAAAAGGAAGATTTTGGAATCTGGTGAGGGGATGTACAGGATGAATGGACAGAATTGGAAAACAATTTGGTCGGGCCGCTCGGCGAATCCGGATATGATTCAAAGCGGAGACCCGGAGAAAATTTTTCTGGAGCTGGCGCGGAGCGACGGGTATGACGTAGTGCAGGGTCAGATTTCCTATGAATCCTTTCTGGAACGGCACAATGAAATCAAAAATAAGCTGTCGGCGCGTCTGGCGGACGGACAGACCATTCAGAGCGTGTTCGAGGTCGGGTGCGGCAGCGGGGCAAATCTGTTTTTGATGGAGCAGGACGGCATTGCCTGCGGAGGAATTGATTATTCATCCGGCCTGATTGAAAGCGCAAAGCGGGTTTTGCGTTCCGAGGACCTTCACTGTATGGAGGCCGCCAAGCTGCCCGTGGAAAAGCGCTACGACGCCAGCGTCTCAATCGGCGTGTTCTGCTATTTTGCAGATGAGCAGTACGCGTCGGAGGTGCTGGAGAGAATGTATCAAAAGGCAAGATATGCCGTGGGCGTCGTGGATATCATGGACGCCGGCAAGCGGGAAAGCTATCTGGAGCACCGCAGGGCAATCATTCCGAATTACGAGGAGCGGTATCAAGGCCTGCACAGGATGTTTTATACCAGGGAATTCTTTCAGCAGTTTGCAGAAAGCCACGGCATGGACATTGAGATTACGCCCTCCGGCCTGCGGGGGTATTGGAATGACCCCTTTATTTTTAACTGCTATTTGTACAAAAGGCAGAGGGAGGAAAGCAGGGCGTTATGAACCTGCTGATTCTTTCCGACATTCACGGGAACCTGTCCGCCCTGGAGCGCGTGCTGGCCGAGGCCGAGTCCCGGCAGGCGGAGGCCTGCGTCCTGCTGGGCGACCTGATTGACTACGGGATGCACTCCAGCCAGGTGCTCAGGCGGCTGGAGGAGCTCCCCTGGCCCTGCCTGTGCAGCATCTGGGGCAACCACGAGCACGCGGTCTGCACGGAGGACTACAGCCGTTTTTCCACCCTGCGGGGGCGGCAGTCCGCCCAATACACCCGGGAGCGGTTGGAGGAGCGGGACTGGCGCTTTCTGCGTGAGAGGATGACGCAGGCCGGGAAGCAGGAGTTTTTCGCGGACGGGAAGCGCTGTCTGGCGGTCCACGGGGGGCTGGACGACCCCTATTGGGGGAGTCTCGCGCCGGGCGAGAATCGGGCGGAGTATCGGGACTACGACTATGTGTTCTCCGGCCACTCCCACGTCCCCCACTTCTTCGAGACGTTTTTTCCGGCGGACGGCCCCGGGCGGCGGAACCGGAAAAAGACGGTTTTTCTCAACCCCGGGTCCGTGGGCCAGCCCAGGAACCTGTGCCCCCAGGCCCAATTCGCGCTGCTGGATACGGACTCCGGACAGGCGCAGCTTCTGCGGACCCCCTACGACGTCGCAAGGGAACAGGCGGCCTTCGGGGGGCAGACAGACGATTTTTACCGAGAAAGGCTGGCATATGGCATATGAGCGGAGCAGGAAAAAAACCGGGCCTGTGCGTCATCAGCGGCGTAACGGGAATGACCGGCAGCGAGCTGGCGCGGCAGCTGGTCCGCAGGGGGAGCCGGGTGGTCGGCTTTGACAACTTTTTCGCCTCCTCCATCGCCGCCGTGGAGGATATTCTGGACCACCCGCTGTTCACCTTTTGGGAGTACGACCTGAACCACGAGGGCCAGATGGAGCGTCTGGCCCGTCAGGTGCGCGCCCTGGGGCGGGAGTGGGGGCCGGCGGTGTATATCAACTGCGCCGCCGTGGTCCACACCGAGCACTTTTACCACGTGGAGCGCACCTTTGACACCAACGTCCTGGGAATGCGGCGGTTTCTGGAGCAGGCGATTGCGGAGGGCGCGGAGATTTTCATCAACTGCTCCACCTCGGAAGTGTATTCCATAGCCTCCTGGCGGGAGGGCGGCGTGCGGGAGAGCGACTGCCTTCAGCTGGCCAGCGCGGAGCACAGCCAGCGCACCAGCTACGCGGCGGGGAAGCTGATGACCGAGTTCTTCATGAAGGACGCGGCGGACGCGGGAAAAATCAAGGGCTGCTCGGTGCGCTTTGCCAACGTGTACAGCGCGGGGGAGCTCTGCCCCAAGCACATCATCCCCCACATCCTCCACTCCCTGAAAAGGGACGGGAGGGTGGAGCTGCTGGAGAATTCCCGCAGAAACCGGCGGACCTTTCTCTACAACACCGACAGCTGCTCCGCCGTGCTGGCCCTGATTGACGCGGAGGACGCCCTGGACGGGACCGTCTACAACGCGGCCACCCAGGAGGAAATCTCCATTGTGGACCTGACGGCGCTGTGCGCGCGGCAGCTGAACATTCCCAATCCGGAAATTGTCTTCCGGGGCTGGCGCGCCTCCGACCCGGAGCGCCGCCTGCTGAACACGGACAAGCTCCGGACCAGGACGGGCTGGGCCCCGCAGGTCTCCCTGGAGCAGGGCATCAGGCTGTGCGCCGGGCGGCTTTTATGAGAGTGCTGCTGATTGCCGCCGCCGGCATGTCCAGCCGGTTTGAGCGCTCCCTGGGCCGGCCCTGCCTGAAGTGCCTTTACTATGAGCGCTCCTTTTCCGAATCCCTGCTGTCCCGGATGCTCCGCCTGGGCGGGGACTTTGACCGGTGCATCCTGGTGGGCGGCTGGCGCTTTCCGGAGCTGCGGGAGGCGGTGGAGCGGCACTTCCCGGACCGGCTGGACCGGATTGTCATGGTGGAAAACCGCGAATATGCCCGGTACGGCACGGGCTGGAGCCTGTTTTTGGGCCTGCGGAAGGCCCTGGAGCTGGGGGCGCAGGAGGTTGTGCTGGCCGAGGGCGACCTGTTTGTGGACCGGGAGAGCTTTGAACGGGCGGCCCGCTCCGGGCGGGACGTGATTACCAGCAGCCGGGAGCCCGTTCTGGCCCGCAGCAGCGTGGCGTTTTACTATGACATGCAGGGGAAAATCCACTACCTTTACGACCCGGAGCACCGGGCCCTGGAAATCAGCGGGCCCTTTTTGGGGATTTTCAGCTCCGGCCAGGTCTGGAAATTCGCCAGCCCCCGCCGCCTGCGGCAGGTGTGGGACGGGATGAGCCCGTCCGACTGGCAGGGGACCAATCTGGTCTTTGCCGAGCGCTACTTTCAGGGGCTTGCCCCGGAGGAGTATGAAAATATTTCCTTTGAAGCCTGGGTCAACTGCAATACCGTCCAGGACTTCCGGAGAGGACAGAAGCTATGCTTACTTTGACTGAAAAACTGAATCTGCTGCGGGAGAGCCTGCCGGGCCGGAAGGTCCGGGTGCTGATTCTGGGCCTGGGCAGCGTGGGAAACTATCTGCTGAATTACCTGCTGTCCGCCGGGGACGAGGAGATGGAGATTTTTGCGGCGGGCCGGAACGGGGAAAAGCTGAGGCAGGATGTGAACATAGCCCGGATATCCGCCCTCATCCGGGGGCAGTGCCGCAGCCGGGTCTCCGTCCTGGACGGCGTGGATCTGAACTGCACCGAACAGATTGCCGGGGCGCTGGAGCGGTGCCGGCCGGACATCATCGTGAACAGCAGCCGGGCTTACTCCGGGCTGAAGTACGGGAGCGTCTCCTGGGGGACGGTCCGGGCCTACGGGCTGTGGGCGCCCCTGGCCGTCCGCTATCTCCGGAACATTATGGAGGCCTGCGGGCAGGTCTGTCCCCAGGCCATGGTCATCAACACCTCCTATTCCGACGCGGTAATCCCCTGGATGAAGTCGGCGGGGAGGGACTGCCCCGATTTTGGAAGCGGAAACCTCAACCACCTGATTCCCCGAATCCGCCTGGCCGCCGCAGAGCAGCTGGGCGTCCCGGATCCCTGGGATCTGGACGTCACGCTGGCGGCCTCCCACTTCCACGATGTGGTAATCAGCAAGGAGGGGCAGACGGAGGGGGTGGAGCCGCTGCTGGAAATCCGCCGGCAGGGCAGGCCGGCGGAGGTGGACAGGGGCCGGCTCTACGCCCGGTGCGCCCTTCCCATGCCCTCCGACGCCCGGAGGAACCAGATGAACGCCTCCAGCAATTTTGAAATCATTCAAGGGATTCTGTCCGCCGTCCGGGACCGCGGCCGGGTGAAGCTCCACTGCCCCGGCGCGTTTGGAGAGCTGGGGGGCTATCCGGTGCTTCTGGACGGCACGGGGGAGCGGGCGGAGGCCCGGATTGACGAGAGCTGCTTTACCCTGGAGCAGATGCGGGAGAGGAACCGGCAGTCCATCTATCTGGACGGGATCAGGGACGTGAGGGACGGCACGCTGTACTACACGGACGAGCTTCTGGAGAAGGTGGAGCGCGCCTTCGGCACGGCCCTGTTCCCCAGCGTCGCCTTCGGGCAGATCGACGGGGCGGCCCGGTTTATGATTGAGGAAATTCTGAGGAAAAACACGGGACGGAGCGCATGAGATGAAGACCGTATATACCTGCTTTACAACAGACGTCATTCACCAGGGGCACCGCAGCCTCATCCGGCAGGCCCGGAAATACGGCGAGGTGACAGTGGGGGTGCTGAGCGACGAGGCGATGGTCTGCTTTGACCGCTTCCCCACCATATCCTTTCCGGAGCGCGTCGCCCTGGCGGAGAGCCTGGAGGGGGTGGACCGGGTGGTGGTGCAGAACCGCATCCTGTACGACGACATCATCCGGGACCTGCGCCCGGACTATGTGATTCACGGGGACAACTGGTGCAGCGGCCCCATGAAGGCGGTCCGGGACAACGTGGAGGCGCTGCTGGCGGCCTACGGCGGCCGGGTGGTGGACGTGCCCTACACATACAGCGAGGAGACCATGCGCACCGACCGCCGGATGCGGGAGCGGGCCGCCATGCCGGAGTACCGGAGAAAGCGCCTGCGGCAGCTGCTGAAGCTGCGCCCCGCCGTCAAGGCCATTGAGGTCCACAGCGGCCTGACGGGCCTGATTGCGGAAAAGACGGTCATCGAAAACGGCGGGGTGTTTGACCAGTTTGACGCCATGTGGATCAGCAGCCTGTGCGACAGCACGGCAAAGGGCAAGCCGGACATCGAGCTGGTGGACATGACCTCCCGCCTGCGGACCGTGGACGAGGTGATGGAGGTCACCACCAAGCCCATTATTCTGGACGGGGACACCGGCGGCCTGGCGGAGCACTTCATGTACAATGTGCGCACCCTGGAGCGCATGGGAATCTCCGCCGTCATCATCGAGGACAAGAAGGGCCTGAAGAAAAACAGCCTGCTGGGCGCCCAGGCGGAGCAGACCCAGGAAGAGATTGAGCGCTTCAGCGAAAAAATCCGGGCGGGGAAGCGGGCGCAGCTCACAGACGACTTTATGATTATCGCCCGGATTGAGAGCCTGATACTGGAGCGGGGCATGGAGGACGCCCTGCGCAGGGCGGAGGCGTTTACGCAGGCGGGGGCCGACGGCATCATGATTCACAGCCGGAAACGGGACCCCGCCGAGATTTTTGAGTTCTGCGGCCGTTTCCGGGCCCGGGACGGGGCGACGCCCCTGGTGGCGGTGCCCAGCTCCTACGACGCGGTCACCGAGGAGGAGCTGGCCGCCCACGGGGTGAACCTGGTCATTTATGCCAACCAGCTCACCCGCAGCGCCTTTCCCGCCATGCAGCGGACGGCGGAGGAGATTCTCCGCTTTCACCGGGCGAGGGAGGCGGACAGCCGGCTGATGCCGCTGAAGGATATTATTACACTGATTGACCAGCTGTGACCGGCCGGCAGGGAGGGATTGATTTTTGGATGCGGAACGTTTGACCGAGCTGCTGGACTGCGGCTTTTATACCGGCGTGCCTGACAGCCAGCTGAAGCCCCTGTGCGATTTCCTGTACTGCCGGTACGGCACGGACCCCCGGCGCCACGCCGTCGCGGCCAACGAGGGCGCCGCCGCCGCCCTGGCGGCGGGCTATTACCTGAGCACCGGAAAAGTCCCGGCGGTTTACCTTCAGAACAGCGGGCTGGGGAATTTTGTCAACCCGGCGGCCTCGCTGCTGAACCGGAGGGTTTACGGCATTCCCTGCCTGCTCCTGGTGGGCTGGCGGGGGGAGCCGGGGGTTCCGGACGAGCCTCAGCACATCTTTCAGGGGGAAATTACCCCAAAGCAGCTGGAGCTGCTGGAGATTCCCTTCCTGGTGCTGGACCGGGCCGTCACGGAGGGGCAGGTGCGGGACAGGCTGGCGGAGTACCGGGCGCTGTTCCGCCAGGGACGGCAGGCGGCGCTGCTGGTGCGCAGGGGCGGGCTGACCTGGAGCGGACAGGCCGCCTACGGCAGCGGGTACTCCATGCTCCGGGAGGACGCCATTGCCCGCATCGCCCGGGCCGCGGGGGAGGATATCGTGGTTTCCAGCACCGGGAAAATCAGCCGGGAGCTGTACGAGGTCAGGCAGGCCCGGGGCCAGGGGCACGAAAAGGACTTCCTTACGGTGGGTTCCATGGGCCACTGCAGCTCCATCGCCCTGGGAATTGCCCTGCACCGGCCGGAGCGCCGGGTGTGGTGCCTGGACGGGGACGGGGCGGCGCTGATGCACCTGGGGGCCATGGCCGCCGTTGGGGCCGCCCGCCCGGAGAACCTGGTCCACATCGTGCTGAACAACCGGGCACATGAGTCGGTGGGCGGGATGCCCACCGCAGCGGGATCGCCGGATTGGCCGGGGATCGCCCGGTCCTGCGGCTACCCTCTGGCGGAGCCGGTCTCCGGCCCGGAGGAGCTGGAGGAGGCGCTGGCCCGGGCCGCCCGCTGCGGCCGGCTGTGCTTCCTGGAGGTGAAATGCGCCCTGGGCGCAAGGGCCGGCCTGGGCCGCCCCGCCTCCTCGCCGGAGGAAAACAGGCGGGCGCTGATGGCCGAGCTGCGGGGAGGCTGACCGGAGGCTTTTCCGGCGGAACGGGCAGAATACCCTTGTATTCCTCCCGTTCACCTTTTGTGCTGCTGAAGGGCAGCAGACGCAACTGCTTTGTTAATATTCATAGAGGGATACTGCTTCTGTTGAAACAGGATCCCTCTGCTTTATAGGAGCTTTTGATGCTTTTTATAGAAAATCCAGGTTAAAGCAATACAGATGACAACTCCAACCCCATATGGGATGCACAGCAGGAAAGCGGTGTCGGCCGGAGCGCTGCATCCGCCGTACTGTCCGCACCACTGGAGCGTGCAGTAGTGATACGCGACTGCGGCGCACATGACATTTGAAAGCAAAATCGCAAGTGCGGCAAAAAGGGCGCTCAGATATTTATATTTCTTCATTGCAGATTCCTCCCTGAATTCATTTTCTTTTGAAAATTAGGATGATTCCCAAAACCATAAGCAGCACAAACAAAACAATGAGGATTCCTGTCCCGTTTAATGTAATCATGGACGATTCATTGATCTGGCTGACAGACGATGGGTGTATAATGGTTAATATACCAAACAGGATAAGGCAAATGGCGCCTGTGAAGCAAAGGGCAAGCCCGATTTTGCTTTCGCCTGCTCTGCGGGAATCTGAACCCTCATTTCCGTTCCCCGTATCGCTCGAAACGCCCGTTGCTTGGCTTTCAGTAAGCTCATCCATTGTGATTTGGAAACATTCACTTAAAGCCCTGAGCTTATCCAGCTCCGGTGTGGACAATCCTCCTTCCCATTTTGAAACCGCCTGCCTTGAGACTCCAATTTTCTCGGCAAGCTGTTCCTGCGATAGTCCGTTCTTCCGTCTGAGTGTATATATTTTTTCAGACAACATTTGCGTTACCTCCTGATCAAAACGATACTGCAATCCTCTGCGGCACACAATCAACTACTGTTGAAATTTCCGCAACCGTTGGTTGCATTTATCTGAGAAGCCGGAAAATCTTTCTTTTTATATCATAACCCGCTTTCTTCCTGATTACAAGGTTTGGTGAAATCGGCTGGGTGATAAGCCAGCAGGCAAAGGGGAAAAGGGACTTGTATTTTCCCCCAAAATATCGTATGATGGGAAAAAGACGCGGGGGAGCCCGGCGGACAGTCATACAGAAAGAGGAGGTTATCCTGATGGAAGAGAAGGGAATGATTCATGTCACGGTGGACGGGGAGGTGCGCGCCTACCCCCGGGGAACAGCCTACCGCACCATTGCGGCGGATTTTCAGGACCGGTTCCCCTGGGACATTCTGCTGGTCAGCCGGGACGGGAAGCTGTGCGAGCTGCATAAAGCTGCCGACCGGGACTGCACGCTGAAAATGGTCACCGCCCGGGACAAGCCCGGCTATCAGACCTATGAGCGCAGCGCGGTCTTCCTGATGCTGAAGGCCTTCTACGACGTGGCCGGCCGGGAGAACGTGGAGCGCATCTGCGTAGAGTATTCCCTGAGCAGCGCCCTTTTCGTCCTGGCCCGGGGCGCATTTACCCTGGACCGGGAGCTGCTGGACCGGGTGGAGGCCCGTATGCGGGAGCTGTGCGCCCGGAAGCTGCCCATTGAGAAGAAGTCGATCAGCACCGACGAGGCCATGGAGCTGTTCCGCCGGGCCGGCATGGTCCACAAGGCCCAGCTGCTCAGCTTCCGCATCAACTCCCACGTCAACGTCTACTCTCTGGACGGCTTTGTGGACTACTTCTACGGCTATATGGCGCCGGACACCGGCTATATCCGCTGCTTCGGCCTGGAGCTGTTTGAAAACGGCTTTGTCCTCCGCCTGCCCGCCCAGAGCGACCCGGGCCGGCTGGGGGCTTTCCGGCCGTCGAAAAAGGTCTTCCGGGAGCTCTACGAATCCACGCTCCGCTCCCAGGCGCTGAACACCTCCAACGTGGCGGAGCTGAACACCGCCGTCTCCCAGGGTGCCGCTACGCCGCTGATTCTGGCCCACGAGGCCATGATGGAGAAAAAAATCGGCGATATCGCGGCGGAAATCGCCGCCCGTAAAGAGGTCCGCTTCATTATGATTGCCGGGCCCTCCTCCTCGGGCAAGACCACCTTCTCCCACCGGCTGTCCACCCAGCTGCGGGCCTGCGGCCTGCGGCCCCACGCCATCGCCACGGATAATTACTTCAAAAACCGGGAGGAAACCCCCAGGGACGAAAACGGCCAGTACGACTTTGAGTGCCTGGAGGCCATGGATGTGGAGCAGTTCAACGCGGACATGGTCCGGCTGCTGGGCGGCGAGACGGTGGAGATTCCCTCCTTCAACTTCAAGAAGGGCGCCCGGGAGTACGGCGGCAATTGCCTGACGCTGGGGGAGGGGGATGTGCTGGTGATTGAGGGCATCCACTGCCTCAACGACCGGTTCAGCCCCGCGCTGCCCAGGGAGAGCAAGTATAAAATCTACATCAGCTGCCTCACCACCCTGAACATCGACGACCACAACCGCATTCCCACCACCGACGCCCGCCTCCTGCGCCGGATTGAGCGGGACGCCCGGACCCGGGGCTACAGCGCCCAGGCCACCATTCAGATGTGGCCCTCCGTCCGGCGGGGGGAGGAGAACAATATTTTCCCCTTCCAGGACAGCGCGGACACCATCTTCAACTCGGCCCTGATCTATGAGACGGCCCTGCTGAAGCCCTATGTCCAGCCGCTGCTCCACGGGGTGCCCCGGGACAGCGAGGAGTATATCGAGGCAAAGCGGCTGCTGAAGTTTTTGAACTATTTCCTGCCCATCCCTGCGGACAACGTCCCCAAAACCTCCCTGATGCGGGAGTTTATCGGCGGGGGCTGCTACCACGTCTGAGCCGGCCAAAGCTTGACAGCCGTGTTATACTGAAGTGCTGCGGACCGCGCCCCGGAGGGGGACGGCTGGCCCGGCGCGCTGCCGGACCGGGAGAGGAGAGGGCGCGTTTTCACGCGGCCAAAGCTGCAAAGGAAACAAGGGGCCGCAGGCGCGGCCCCTTCCTTATCTGCCCGGGGGCCGCTCAAAGAAGGGCTGGGGCAAAGCAAAAAACGTTTCATTAAGAGCCTGTATTCACAGCCCAAACGTGCGCCGGGGCGGGCCTTGGCCCGCCATGCCGCGTTCCGTTTTCTTGGAAGACACCAGGGATTCCTGGGAAAATGCGCCTGGCCCGGCGGGGGAATTCCCCACTCAGGCGTCATTTTCGGTGATGAATACAGATTCCAAGAAATTTCTCCGGAGACGGAACCTTTTGCATTTCTTTTCGTCGAATGGAGCTGTAAGGACCACAATGACAAGGAGGATTTACCATGAACAGACTGCGCCTGACGGCAATGGGGCTGGCCCTGGCCCTGTCCCTGAGCCTGCTGCCCGCCTGCGGGAGGCCCAATCCCCCCGCCCAGAGCGCCGCGCCGGGCAGCTCATCCCAGCAGGGGAGCGGCTCCTCCGCGCCGGACGCTTCCACTCCGGACGTCTCCACTCCGGACGCTTCCGCGCCGGACGTCTCCACTCCGGACGCTTCCGCGCCGGACATCTCCGCGCCGGACGCTTCCGCGCCGGACGCTTCCGCTCCCCAGGATCCCGCCGGTCCCGAGGAACCGGCGGCGGAAATTACCCTGAACAAGACCGACTTCACCCTCTTCAAAACGGGGGACAGCTACCGCCTGCGGTATACCTGCCAGCCGGACTGTGACGGAATCCCGGTCTGGACCTCCAGCGACGATTCCGTGGCGGCGGTGGACCAGGACGGCACCGTGACCGCCGCGGGCCCCGGCACAGCGCTGGTGACGGTGGAGTGCTGCGGCGCTTCGGCCAGCTGTACCGTGCGGTGCAAATTTACCCAGGATCCGCCCGACCCCGGCAGCTCCGGTCCTTCCCAGCCCGAGATTCCGCCGGAGTCCGGCACGGCCCCGGACCTGGCCGCGTTTTATCAGGAGACCAGCGCCGCCTATGAGTTCCCCTTCATGACGGAGGCCGACCAGGCGGCCCTCCAGAATTATTTTGCCGGCCTGTCCGACATCAGCCTGACCCAGAGCTGCATCTACCTGTGCGGCATGATGCCCGCGCCCACGGGGGACATGGCCCTGGTGCAGGTGGCCGACGAGAAGGACGTGGACGCGGTGAAGGCCATTTTCCAGGCCCGCATTGACTACATGGTGGGGGATGGGAACGGCCCCGGCGGCGCGTGGTATCCCGGCCCCACCGAGATGTGGCAGAGCTCCTCCCGCATTGTATCCAACGGGACCTGCGTGATGCTGATTGCCAGCGAGAAGTGCGACGAGATTGCGGAGGCATTTAACGCCCTGTTCCGGTGAGAAAAGGGCTGCTGATTCTTTTTTCTTTTCAAAATTCAATTTACAATTCCTAATTTGGCAGAGTACTAGGGCCTGTTTGAAAATTGCCAATACGCCCAGCCAGCGGGTCTTTTGCCGCCATACTTCCCCGATTTTTCTGGAAAGATAGCATGGTTCTTAGCGGTTTTACCGCTTAGAACCATGGCATCCCCCTTGCGGGGACATCCAGGATTCCTGCGAAAAATCGGCCTCGTCCGGCAGCGAAATCCTCCGCGTTTGGTCCTATTTCCATTTTTCAAACAAGGCCTAGTCAATCCCCGGCGCAAAACGCAGTTTTGCGGAAAAGTTTTTCTTTTTGATTCTTTTTCTTTTTTCAAAAAGAAAAAGAATGAGCAACAACACGAAAGGCGGCGCGCGCCCATGGTATTTTCCACCCCCGTATTCATGTTCTACTTTCTGCCGCTGACGCTGCTGGCCTACTATCTGGCGCCCCGCAGGTGGCGCAACGCGGTGCTTCTGCTCTCCTCTCTGTGCTTCTACTACTGGGGGGAGCAGAAGTATGTGGCCATCATGTTCCTGTCCACCGCCATCGACTTCACCCACGGACTGCTGGTGGAGCGGTGCAAGGCCCGGGGGAACGACCGGGGGGCGCGGGCGGCGGTGGCCTCCTCCATTGTGTTCAATCTGGCGCTGCTGGGCTTTTTCAAGTACTGGGACTTTCTGGCCCGCTCGCTCCAGGCCGTGGGGCTGACCTTCCTGCCGGAGCTGGGCATCCATCTGCCCATCGGCATCTCCTTCTACACCTTCCAGACCATGAGCTACACCATCGACGTCTACCGGGGGGACACCAGGGCCCAGCGCAATATCATCAATTTCGGCACCTTTGTCACCCTGTTCCCCCAGCTGATTGCGGGACCCATCATCAAGTACAAGGACCTGGGGGATCAGATTGACCGGCGGGACTGCGGCGCGGAGAAGTTCGCCTCCGGCGTGCAGATCTTCATGGTGGGCCTGGGGAAGAAGCTGCTGCTGGCCAACAACGTGGGCGCCCTGTGGGACGCCTATAAGGCCATGGCCCCCGCCCAGCTGACGGTGGCCGGGGCCTGGCTGGGGGTGCTGGCCTTCACCTTCCAGATTTATTTTGACTTCGCCGGCTACTCCGATATGGCCATCGGCCTGGGCCGGATGCTGGGCTTTGAGTTCCTGCCCAACTTCAACTACCCCTATATCTCCAAAAGTGTCACCGAGTTCTGGCGGCGGTGGCACATCTCCCTGTCCACCTGGTTCCGGGAGTACCTCTACATCCCTCTGGGGGGCAACCGGTGCTCCAAGCCCCGGTGGATGTTCAACCTGCTGGCGGTGTGGGCCGCCACCGGCATCTGGCACGGGGCCAGCTGGAACTACCTGCTGTGGGGGCTTTACTTCTTTGTCCTGCTGATGCTGGAGAAGTTCTTCCTGCTGGAGCCCCTGAAGCGGGCCCCTGCCGCCTTGGCCCACCTGTACACCATGTTCCTGGTGATGGTCAGCTGGGCCGTGTTCGCCCTGGAGGATCTGTCCCACCTGGGCGGCTATCTGAAGGTCATGTTCGGTCTGGGGGGCGTTCCCCTGGCGGACGGGGTGTTTGGCTACTACCTCCTCAGCTATCTGCCCATCCTGGCCGCCGCCGGCCTGGCCGCCACCCCCCTGGGGGCCGGCATATACCGCCGCATGGGGGCCCGGGCCCGGCAGACTGCCTGCGTGCTGCTGACGGCGGCGGGGCTGATTGTATGCACCGCCTATCTGGTGGCCAGCACCTACAACCCTTTCCTCTACTTCCGGTTCTGAAGGAGGCGCCCATGGACAAACGATTTTCCATCTTCCTTTCCGCCCTGTTCTGCCTCTTCCTGGGGGGGATGCTGGCGGTGAGCACCCTGCTGCCCGACCGGGAGAAGTCCGAGCTGGAGAACCGCTCCCTTCAGCAGGTTCCCATCCTCTCCCTGGAGAAGCTGTGGAACGGGGAGTTTATGAAAAGCGCGGAGAAGTACGCCGAGGACCAGCTGGCGGGCCGGGACCTGTGGGTGGCCCTCCAGGCCTGGTGCGAGCGGCTGACCGGCAAGCGGGAGAACAACGGCGTCTATTTCGGCGCGGAGGAGACCCTGCTCAACCGGGTGAAGGAGCCGGAGGAGGACAAGCTGGCCCAGGCCATGGAGCACCTGGACCGCCTGGTCAGCAACCTGGATGTGCCGGTGTACTTCGGCCTGATTCCCTCCGCCGCGGAAATCTGGAGCGGCCGCCTGCCCCAGGGGGCCCCCACCGCCGACGAGCGGGCGCTCATCGACCGGCTCTACCGCTCCACCCGGGCGGAGACCATCGACCTGTACGGCTATCTCTCCGCCCATGCCGGGGAGGACATCTACTACCGCACCGACCACCACTGGACCAGCCGGGGGGCCTACTACGGCTACGCCGCCCTGATGGAGGCCATAGGGCAGGAGGCCCTGCCCCTGGAGAGCATGGCCCCCGTCACCGTGACGGAGGACTTTAACGGCACCAGCTTCTCCGCCTCCGGGGTGCGCTGGCTGCCCCCCGACTCCATTCAGACCTACGTCCCGGACCAGGGGAATGAGGTTACCTCCTGGTTCTTCGGGAAGCCGGAGGCGGGCAGCCTGTACGTCCCAAGCTATCTGGACGTGAAGGACAAATACTCCTATTTCCTGGGGGGCGTGCAGGCCCTGTGCGTGGTGCGCACCCAGTCGGAGGGCCCCAGGGTGCTGCTGGTCCGGGACTCCTACTCCGACAGCCTGACCCCTTTCCTCACCCGGCACTTCTCCGAGATCCACCTGATGGACCTGCGGTACAACCGGAACAGCATAAAGGACTATGTACAGGAGAACGGGATTGACCAAGTGGTGGTGCTCTACTCCATCCCCAACTTCATTTCCGACCAGAATCTGTTCCTGCTGGGCAGATAAAGGGGGAGAGACGGATGACGCCGGAGGAAATTCTGAATTACTGCCTGGAAGCCCTCGACGGTGCCGTAACGGTCAGCAGCTGGGGCGAGCGCGGCATCTTTTACAACCCGGACGGCAGGTTGAAGCGGGGGGATACATTCTGACCGTAAAAGAGAAGGACGGCGGGAACGACAAAAGCTCCCGGCTGGACCGGGAGGGGGTCTTCGCTTCAGCCTGAGCGGAAAGAGCTTTATCCCCAGGCTGGTGGCCACCGGCTGCGGCGTGCCCGGCATCATGGCCTCCTGTACCATTGAGCAGGACCGCGACCGGAAGATGACCATCATGACCACCGGATTCATCCCCTGCGGGGCGAAAATGCCCATCATCGGCCTGTTTGCGGGCGCGGTGTTCGGCGGCTCCCCCTGGGTGGCCACCTCCACCTTCTTCATCGGCATCGCCGCTGTGGTCCTCTCCGGCATCATGCTGAAGAAGTTCAAGGCCTTCGCCGGGGAGCCCGCCCCCTTTGTCATGGAGCTGCCCGCCTACCACGCCCCCTCTGCCGGCAATGTGCTGCGGGCCACTTGGGAGCGGGGCTGGTCCTTCATCAAACGGGCCGGCACGGTGATTCTCCTGTCCACCATCGTCCTCTGGTTCCTCCAGGGCTACGGCTTCACCGGCGGGGCGTTCGGCCCTGTGGAGGACAACAACTCCTCTCTGCTGGCCGCTGCCGGCAACGCCGTCGCCTGGATTTTCTATCCCCTGGGCTGGACGGGGGACATGGCCTGGAAAGCGACCGTGGCATCGTTCACCGGCCTCATCGCCAAGGAAAATGTGGTCAATACTTTTGCCGTACTCTATCACTACGCCGGGGAACTCAGTGAAAACGGAGACGAGATCTGGGCCCTAGTGGGGGCGGACTTCGGGGCTCTTACCGCCTACAGCTTCATGATCTTCAATCTGTTGTGCGCTCCCTGCTTCGCCGCCATGGGCGCCATCAAACGGGAGATGAACAACGGAAAGTGGACCGCTTTCGCCATCGGTTATATGTGCGCATTCGCCTACGTGATCTCCCTCATCGTCTACCAGATCGGCGGGTTGATTGCCGGTACCGTCAGCTTCAACCTGTGGACGGCGGCGGCCTTGGCCGCTCTGGCCGCAATGATCTGCCTGCTGGCCCGCAAGGGTTACCAGGGCGGGGAGCGGTCCCGGGATCTCAGCTCCATAGCCGCAGCTGCGCAGTAATCAACCTGGAAAGGAGCGTCTGACCATGCCCGCTGTTTTAGGAAACATCGTCGTAATCGCTGTACTGATCGCCGTCTCGGCATTGGCTGTCCGGTCCCTGTGGAAGTCCCGCAGGGACGGCGGACACTGCACCGGGGACTGTTCCTCCTGCGGCTGCTGCGGACACGCCGCCTCCAAACAGGATAAAACCTCCCATTAAAATGTGGGGCAGGACCCGGCTATGGCGGCCGGGTCCTGCTCTGTTTTGATGCGGCCGCAGGCCGCGGGGACGCTTCCGGGGAAAGCGCCCGCACGGTTTTCATTTGGTTAGACCGGAATACCTTGGGCGTTGTCTCGCCTTTCTCCTAACAGCAGCTGAATTATATATTTCAAACAAAAAACTTGCCAAAATATGAGCAAAATTTATTGACATTCCACGAAGCATATGGTATTATCAAATTAGAATAATCTACCAAAGAAAAAAATATGTGTTTAAGTAAGTAAGTAAGTAAGGAGCCAATTATGAAAAAAAAGATATTATCAATAAAATGAAGTCAAAAATCCAATATCTGTTCGTCTGTCTCCTCTTCCTTGTATCCGCCGGCTTGATTTTTTGGAAGATTGCCGCGCCGAAGGAGTATGTATTCACCCAGGACCTGCCCGTTGAGCGGATTGAGGTCTTTTGCAGTATAACGGGAGAACGTGTGGTAATCGACCGGCCGGAACAAATCGCGTCCGCCTGGGAGACGCTCTGCGGATTTCGGCGGGGAGGCCGGATGGAGGAGCCGCCCCCGGGCGGGGAGCAGGTGTCCTTCACCGTATTCTATAAGGACGGGACGTCTGTAACCGCCTCAAACACGTGCCAAAGGCTGGACGGAACCTGTTATGAGGTAAAGGGGAGCGGCGGGTCATGGGAACAGCTCTGGCAGAAGCTTTCGGCGCTGGGCGCGGTCATGCCGCCCGCTTCACAGGAATGAATCAGGAAAAGCCAGGGCCGCCCGTCATCGGGCGGCCCTGGCTTTATGATATACTTTTCCGTTTTGCTCAGACCAGGACGTCTCCGCCGCTGCCGGTCTCGGCGGCGGCCTCCACCTCGTCCACGGGGACGGAGAACTGCTCCTCCCCGGGGGCCTCGGCGGGCTCGGGCTGGGGGGGGCCGGAGGGCACCAGATTGCCGTCGGCGTCGATGACGTCGGCCCGGCGGTACTGGGTCAGGCCCGACCCGGCGGGGATCAGCTTGCCGATGATGACGTTTTCCTTCAGGCCGCGCAGGTGGTCCACCTTGCCCTTGATGGCGGCCTCGGTGAGCACCTTGGTGGTCTCCTGGAAGGAGGCGGCGGACATGAAGGAGTCGGTGGCCAGCGAGGCCTTGGTGATGCCCATCAGCAGGCGGGTGCAGGTGGGCAGGGCCAGGTCCTCGCCCATCTCGTTTTTCTCCCCGGCCTCCATGCGGGCCCGGATGGAGGCCTCCGCATCCAGGAACTCCACGATGTCGATGGTGGAGCCGGAGAGCAGGTTGGAATCTCCCGCGTCCTCCACCCGCACCTTGCGCATCATCTGGCGGACGATGACCTCGATATGCTTGTCGTTGGTGTCCACGCCCTGCTGGCGGTACACCTTCTGAACCTCGCGGATCAGGTAGTTATGGCACTCGGACAGCCCGCGGATGCGCAGCACCTCGTGGGGGGACAGTGCGCCCTCGGTGAGCTCCACGCCCTTGGCCACCTTTTCGCCCGACTTGACCTTGATGCCGGAGGCGTAGGGCAGGGCATAGGTCACCACCTCGCCGTCGTCGGCGGTGATGGTCACGCTGCACATGACGTTGCGCTTGGTCTCCTCGATGGAGACAGTGCCGCTGATTTCGGCCAGCTGGGCCATTTTCTTGGGCTTGCGGGCCTCGAACAGCTCCTCCACGCGGGGCAGGCCCTGGGTGATGTCGCCGCCGGCCACGCCGCCGGTGTGGAAGGTACGCATGGTCAGCTGCGTGCCGGGCTCGCCGATGGACTGGGCGGCGATGATGCCCACCGCTTCGCCGGCGCCCACAGGCTCGCCGATGGCCAGGTTGATGCCGTAGCACTTGGCGCACACGCCGCTGCGTGCCCGGCAGGTCAGCACGGAGCGGATTTTCACTGCGCGGATGCCGTGGCGCTCCAGCGTATCGGCGTCGTCCTTGCGCAGCATGGTGTCCCGGGTGAACAGCACCTCGCCCGTGGCGGGGTCGGTGATGTCGGCGGTGGGATAGCGGCCGTGGAGGCGCTCGGCAAAGGTCTCAATCACCTGGCCGTGCTCGGAGATTTCGCTGACCTCGATGCCGTCGTCGGTGCCGCAGTCCTCCTCGCGGATAATGACCTCCTGGGACACGTCCACCAGGCGGCGGGTCAGATAGCCCGAGTCGGCGGTGCGCAGGGCGGTGTCGGCCATGCCCTTTCGGGCGCCTCGGGAGGAGATGAAGTACTCCAGCACGGACAGGCCCTCGCGGAAGTTGGCCTTGATGGGGATTTCAATGGTGCGGCCGGCGGTGTCGGCCATCAGGCCGCGCATTCCGGCCAGCTGGCGAATCTGAGCCATGGAGCCGCGGGCGCCCGAGTCGGCCATCATGAAAATGGGGTTATAGCGGTCCATGGAGTCCTGAAGTGCCTGGGTCACGTCGGCAGTGGTCTTCTCCCAGGCCTGGACGGACAGGCGGTAGCGCTCGTCATTGGTAATCAGGCCCCGGCGGTACTGCCGGTCGATGCGGATGATTTCCTGCTCGGTCTCGGCAATCAGCTCGTATTTCTTGGGGGGCACGGTCATGTCGGCGATGGCCACGGTCAGGGAGCCCCGGGTGGAGTAGTGGTAGCCCAGGTCCTTGATGTCGTCCAGCACCCTGGCGGACATGGTGAAGCCGTGCTTGGTGATGCACTTGTCGATAATCCGGCCCAGCTGCTTCTTGCCTACGACGAAGTTGACCTCGGGCTCGAACATGGTCTCCGGGTTGCTGCGGTCCACAAAGCCCAGGTCCTGGGGGATTGCCTCGTTGTAAATCAGGCGGCCCACGGTGGTGCGGACCAGCCGGTGGCGGCGCACACCGTCCACCTCCCGGAACATGCGCACCTGGATGGGGGAGTGGAGGGTGACCACGCCGGAGTCATAGGCCATCATGGCCTCGTCCATATCGGAGAAGACGTGGCCGGCGCCCTCCTCCTCCCGCTCGTAGGTCAGGTAGTAGGCGCCCAGCACCATATCCTGGGAGGGGATGGTGACGGGGCCGCCGTCCTGGGGACGGAGCAGGTTGTTGGCCGAGAGCATCAGGATGCGGGCCTCGGTCTGGGCCTCGGCGGACAGGGGGACGTGGACGGCCATCTGGTCGCCGTCGAAGTCGGCGTTGAAGGCGGTGCATACCAGGGGGTGCAGGCGGATGGCCCGGCCCTCCACCAGCACCGGCTCGAAGGCCTGGATGCCCAGGCGGTGGAGGGTGGGGGCGCGGTTGAGCATCACCGGGTGCTCCTTGATGACGAATTCCAAGGCGTCCCACACGGCGGGCGCGCCCTTGTCCACCATCTTTTTGGCGGACTTGATGTTGTTGGCCAGGCCGTCCTCCACCAGCTTTTTCATGACGAAGGGGCGGAACAGCTCGATGGCCATTTCCTTGGGCAGGCCGCACTGATAGATTTTCAGGCTGGGGCCCACCACGATGACCGAGCGGCCGGAGTAGTCCACCCGCTTGCCCAGCAGGTTCTGGCGGAAACGGCCCTGCTTGCCTTTAAGGAAGTCGGACAGGGACTTCAGGGCCCGGTTGTTGGCGCCGGTGACGGCGCGGCCCCGGCGGCCGTTGTCAATCAGGGCGTCCACCGCCTCCTGGAGCATCCGCTTCTCGTTGCGCACGATGATGTCGGGGGCGTTGAGCTGCATCAGGCGCTTGAGGCGGTTGTTGCGGTTGATGACCCGGCGGTACAGGTCGTTTAAGTCGGAGGTGGCAAAGCGGCCGCCGTCCAGCTGCACCATGGGGCGGATTTCCGGGGGGATGACGGGCAGCACGTCGATAATCATCCACTCGGGCTTGTTGCCCGACAGGCGGAAGGCGTCCACCACCTCCAGGCGTTTGACGATGCGGGCCTTTTTCTGGCCGGAGGCGTCCTTCAGCTCGGCGTGGAGCTGGGCGGAGAGCTGGTCCAGGTCAATCTGCTGGAGCAGCTTTTTCACCGCCTCGGCGCCCATGCCGGCGTCGAAGTCGTCCTCGTACTTCTCCCGCATATCCCGGTACTCCTTCTCGGAGAGAATCTGGTTCTTGGCCAGGGGGGAGAACCCGGGGTCAATGACAATATAGGCGGCGAAATAGAGCACCTTTTCCAGGATCCGGGGGCTGATGTCCAGCAGCAGGCCCATCCGGGAGGGGATACCCTTGAAATACCAGATGTGGGACACGGGGGCGGCCAGCTGGATGTGGCCCATGCGCTCCCGGCGCACCTTGGCCCGGGTGACCTCCACGCCGCAGCGGTCGCACACCTTGCCCTTGTAGCGAATCTTCTTGTACTTGCCGCAGTGGCACTCCCAGTCCTTGGTGGGGCCGAAGATTTTTTCACAGAACAGGCCGTCCCGCTCCGGCTTCAGGGTGCGGTAGTTGATGGTCTCCGGCTTTTTCACCTCGCCGTAGGACCAGTCCAGAATCTGCTCCGGGGAGGCGATGCCAATCCGGATGGCGTCAAACTCAGCGTAACTCATGTGTCAGTCTCCTCCCTCTCTCAAAAATCTTCCTCGCCGGCGAAGAACTGCTCGCCGCCCTCGTCCCCGTCCAGCTCGGACACGGCCAAATCGTCGTCGTCGTCCTCGGCCTTCAGGGTGTACCCGGCGGCGGTGAAGTCGGACTCCTCTGCGGAGAAGTAGAAGTCGTCCTCGTCGTCCCGGGGGGCGGGGGTGTAGGTGTCCTCGTCGTCGTCCTTGATTTCAATCTCGTTGCCCTGAACGTCCAGCACCCGCATGTCCAGGCACAGGGCCTGGAGCTCCTTGATGAGCACCTTGAAGGATTCGGGCACGCCGGGCCGGGGGACGTTGTGGCCCTTGACAATGGCCTCGTAGGTTTTTACGCGGCCCGTTACATCGTCCGATTTGACGGTCAGAATTTCCTGAAGGGTGTAGGCCGCGCCGTAGGCCTCCAGGGCCCACACCTCCATCTCGCCGAAGCGCTGGCCGCCGAACTGGGCCTTGCCGCCCAGGGGCTGCTGGGTG
>JAAWHL010000029.1 GCA_022795855.1 Lawsonibacter sp. | reverse complement strand
ATGGGCCTATATACTCGTGCTGATTTTGAAAAACCTTGATATATCAAGGTTTATGGAGATTTATAGAATTACAAAACCAGGAGTATATCTTACGATGCCTAATTTCATATTTTTAAGAACTCCTTTCCCGGGGTACCGCGCAATTACGGCTATTTTATCACAGCCCCTGCCATTTCTCAAGAGCCGCCGGGAGGAAATTTGCGTTTCTCCGCCGGGGCGGCCCTTGCCAAGGGCGGCGGGGAGGGGTATAATGGGGCGGTTGATACAGGAGGAAATGCCATGCGCCGAAAACAGGAGAAGGCCCCGGAGGCCCTGGGAATCTATATCCATATCCCGTTCTGCCGCAGCAAGTGCGCCTACTGCGACTTCTACTCCCTGGCGGGGGCGGAGGCGCGGATGGGAGAGTACCAGAAGGCCCTGCTGGCCCACATGCGGGAGACCGCCCCCCTGGCGGGAGGCTATGCGGCGGACACAGTGTATTTCGGGGGCGGCACCCCCAGCCTTTACGGGGAGAAGAACCTGGCGCAGCTGCTGGCCAGCCTGAGGAAGCTGTTCCGGGTGGCCCGGGACGCGGAGATTACCCTGGAGGCGAACCCGGACAGCGTGGCCCGTCCCGCCCTGCGGCGCCTGCGCCGGGCGGGGTTCAACCGCCTGTCCCTGGGGATGCAGTCGGCGGTCCCGGAGGAGCTGGCCTCCGTGGGACGGCCCCACACCCCGGAGCAGACCGATTTGGCCGTGCGGGCGGCCCGGGAGGCGGGGTTTGGGAACCTCTCCCTGGACCTGATGTACGGCCTGCCTGGACAGACCATGGACAGCTGGCGGCAGACGGTGGAGCACGCCCTGCTTCTGGAACCGGAGCACCTGTCCTGCTACGGGCTGAAGGTGGAGGAGGGCACCCCGCTGGCCCGGCGGGCGGCGGCGGGGGAGGTCCTGCCCGACGACGATTTCCAGGCGGAGCTGTACCTGTGGACCGCGGAGCGGCTGGAGCGGGCGGGGTACGCGCAGTATGAAATCTCCAACTTCGCCCGGCCGGGCTTTGCTTCCCGGCACAACCTGAAGTACTGGCAGCTGCGGCCCTATCTGGGCTTCGGGCCGGGGGCCCATTCCGACCTGGGCAGCCGGCGGTACTCTTTTGTCCGGGACCTGGACGGCTATGTGCAGGGAGTGCTCCGGGGCGGGAAAATCATCGACGAGGACGGCATGATTTCCCGCCGGGAGCGGGGCAGCGAGTATCTGATGCTGGGCCTGCGCACCGCCCGGGGCGTGGAGGCCGGGGAGTACCGGAACGGGTTTTATATGGACTTCGCCCCCATTGAGGCCCGCCTGCGGCAGTTTGCCGCCCAGGGCTGGGCCGGGGAGCGGGAGGGCCGCTGGAGTCTGACCCCCGCCGGCTTTTTAGTGTCCAACCGGCTCATCGGCGACCTGCTGGAGCGGCAGCGGGAGGCCCCGCTGCCCGGCCGGCTGACCCGGGGAGAACGGGAGGAAAACCGGTAAAATCTTTGTCAAAATTGCCAAAATTCGCCTGTCCGGACGGATATCTGAAAAACGTGGTCCACACTTTTTTTCAGGGCGCGTAAATTTATTTGCCTTTTGGACATAATAGTGATACAATAACATAGCCCATCTGGTGAGATGCGCGTCTTTTTTGATTTATACGGCGCCCCCGGCGCCGTGCCACATATTCTGAAAACCCCGATATACAACGTCTGAAGAGGGTGCAGTGCTTGACAAAGTATTTAATTCACGGCGGAAAGCCGCTTCACGGAACCATTGAAATCAGCGGTGCGAAAAACGCCGCCGTAGCCATTATCCCCGCCGCCCTGCTGGTGGACGGCAAGTGCCGCATTGAGAACGTCCCCCAAATCAGCGACGTGACCCTGATCCTCCAGATCCTCCAGGACCTGGGGGCGGATGTGCGTGCCGTCAACCGGACCACGGTGGAGATTGACTGCTCGCACATCCGCAACAAGCCCGTCCCCTACGAGCTGGCCCGGAAGATTCGCGCCAGCTACTATCTGGTGGGCGCGCTGCTGGGCCGCTTCGGCCGGGCTCAGGTGCCCCCGCCCGGGGGATGCAACCTGGGCGGCCGGCCCATCGACCAGCACATCAAGGGCTTTATCGCCATGGGGGCCGAGGTGGAGGTGCACAGCGGCCTGATTGACGCCCGGATGCCCGGGGGCCGGCTGAGCGGGGGGCAGGTCTATCTGGACATGGTGTCCGTGGGCGCCACCATGAACATCATGCTGGCCGCCGCCCTGGCCGACGGCCTGACCATTATCGAAAACGCCGCCAAGGAGCCCCATATCGTGGACCTGGCCAACTTCCTCAACTCCATGGGGGCCAACATCATGGGGGCGGGCACCGACGTCATCAAGGTCCGCGGGGTGAAGAGCCTGCGGGGCGGGAGCTACTCCATCATCCCCGACCAGATTGAGGCGGGCACCTACATGGCCGCCGTGGCCGCCGCCGGGGGCGAGGTGCTGATTCAGAACGTCATCCCCAAGCATCTGGACTCCATCACCGCCAAGCTGCTGGAGATGGGGGTGGATGTGGAGGAGCTGGACGACGCGGTGCTGGTGCGCCGCACCGGGCCCATCTCCCGGGCCAACGTGAAGACCATGCCCTACCCCGGCTTTCCCACCGACATGCAGCCCCAGATTGCCGCCTGCCTGTGCCTGGCCCGGGGGACCAGCGTGCTGACCGAGGGGGTTTGGGAGAGCCGCTACCGCTATGTGGACGAGTTCCGGCGCATGGGCGCCAAAATCCAGGTGGACGGCAAGGTGGCCGTCATTGAGGGCGTGGAGCAGCTGACCGGTGCGCCCGTCCATGCCTGCGACCTGCGGGCGGGGGCCGCCATGATTGTGGCCGGCCTGGCCGCCCGGGGAGATACGGAAATCGGCGGCATCTACCATATCGAGCGGGGCTATGAGAACATTGTGGAAAAGCTGTCCAGCGTGGGCGCGGACATCCAGATTCTCTATCAGCCCGACGACGAGACCCAGTCCCAGGCGGGGTAGCGGCGCCCTCCCAAGGGGCGGCCGCCCCGGCGGCGCGTCCCGTTTCCGGATTTCATAAGGTAGGGGCCGGGCTCTGTCCCGGCCCGCTTTCCGTATCCGCCGGCGGCCCGCGCCCCGTGAAGCGCCGCCCATGGGCCCGCCCGGGATACCCCATGGGGGCGGTGCGCCTGGGGGCATCCCCGGGGCGCACGGTGCATGGGAACGCCCAGCCCCGGCGTTTTTCGGATGATTTTATTACATATTTTGGGGGAATTATGGAAGTCTGCACCCTTGCCAGCGGCTCCAGCGGGAACTGCACCTTGGTGCGGTGCGGGGATACCTGCGTACTCCTGGACGCGGGCATCTCCGCCCGGCGCATCACCGCCGGCCTGCGGGAGCTGGGGACCGAGCCGCCGGAGCTGTCCGCCATCCTCATCACCCACGAGCACACCGACCATATCTCCGGCCTGGCCACCCTGACCAAAAAGCTGCGCGTTCCCATTTACGCCTCCGGGGCCACTCTGCGGCAGCTGTGCTACCGCATCCCCTTTCTGGAGGAGCTGGTCCGCCCCCTGGAGGGGGGGCAGGGCACGCAGGTGGGGGCGCTGTGGTGCCAGGCCTTTTCCACCCCCCACGACGCGGCAGGCAGCCAGGGGTACAGCCTGACGGGGGAGGGGCGGAAAATGGCCCTGTGTACCGACCTGGGGTTCCTGGCTCCGGAGGTGCTGGAGGGCGCCGCCGGGGCGGAGCTGCTGCTGGCCGAGGCCAACCACGACGAGGAGTGGGTCCGTTCGGGGCCTTATCCCTATTACCTGAAGCAGCGCATTCTGGGGGATTTCGGCCATCTGTCCAACGAGACGGGGGCGGTGCTGGCCCAGAAGGCGGCGGAGGGCGGGGCCCGGGCCGTGGTGCTGGCCCACCTGTCCCAGCAGAACAACACCCCCGCCCGGGCCTATGAGACGGTGGCGCGTCATCTGCGTGGGGCGGGCGTGGACCCGGAGCGGGACCTGACCCTGGCCGTGGCCCCCCGGTCCGAGCCGGGGCCTCTGTACCGGCTGGAGGGGGACCGGACGGTCCGGGCCTTCCGCCGGAGGGGGGCCGGACTGTGCTGAGCGTGTACCTTATCTGCGTAGGCAAGCTGAAGGAGAAATTCTACAAGGACGCCTGCGCCGAGTACATCAAGCGGCTGTCCCCCTTCTGCAAGCTGACGGCCATTGAGATTCCGGAGGTCAAGCTGCCCCAGAACCCCTCCCTGGGGGAGATCCAGGCCGCCCTGGACAAGGAGGGGGACGCTGTCCGGGCCAAGCTGCCCCCCAGCGCCCGGGTGGTGGCCCTGTGCGTGGAGGGGCGCCTGCGCTCCAGCGAGGAGCTGGCCCGGATGCTCCCTGTGGAGGGGTACAGCCCCTATAAGCACCTGGTCTTCCTCATCGGCGGCAGCCACGGCCTGCACCCCTCCATCAAGGCGGAGGCCCAGGTCCAGCTGTCCATGTCCCCCATGACCTTTCCCCACCACCTGGCCCGGGTGATGCTGCTGGAGCAGCTGTACCGGGCGTTTCAGATCAACGCGGGGTCCAGCTACCACAAATAATCCCTCTGCGGCCGCCCGGCCTGGGCGGCCGCGTTTTTTGCCCCTTGACAGGGGGAGGAAACCTGCTATAATGTTCTGAAACGAACAGTTCAAAAAAGAACAAGGAGGAACGCCATGGATTTCTGGGATAGCTTCTCCGACGGGCAGGATCTTTACCTGCGGCTGACCGGCCCGGTGTGCGCCCGGCACGGCCTGACCCGCACGGAGTTTCACGTGCTGATGTTTCTGGCGAACAACCCCCGGTTCAGCACCGCCGCCGACATTGTGGAAAAGCGGCACCTGTCCAAATCCCACGTGTCCGTCTCGGTGCGGGCCCTTCAGGAGCGGGGGTTTCTCGCGGGGGAGTACCGGGAGGGCAACCGGCGCACCGTGCACCTGAAGCTGTGCCCCGCCGCCGGGCGGGCCGTGGCCGACGGGCAGGCGGCCCAGGCGGAGTTCGGCGCGGCGCTGCTGCGGGGCTTCACCCGCGAGGAGCAGCAGGCGATGCAGGAATTTTTCCGGCGCATCCGCCAAAACGCGGCGGAGTACCGGCCGGCAGAAACGGAAGGGGAGGGGAAAAAGGATGGAGCTTCTGGTTAAAATTCTGGTCTGCTTCGCGGCGGGCGCGGGGGCGGGGCTGGGCACCGGCTTTGCGGGGATGAGCGCCGCCGCCGTGGTGGGGCCCATGCTCATCACCTTCCTGGATATGCCCGCCTATCTGGCGGTGGGGGTGGGGCTGGCCAGCGACGTGCTGGCCAGCGCCGTCAGCGCCTGGACCTATCGGAAAAACGGCAACCTGGACCTGAAAAACGGCCTGGTGATGATGGCCTTTGTGCTGCTGTTCACCACGGTGGGCAGCTTCGCGGCCAGCCGTCTGCCCAACTCCACGATGGGCAGCTTCTCGGTGTTCATGACCCTGCTGCTGGGCATCAGGTTCCTGGTCAGGCCCGTCATGACCCGGCGGGAGGCCATGGAGGCCGTCCCGGCCGGGAAGCGGCTGCGCCGGGCCGTGCTGGGCGGGGCCGGCATCGGGTTCATCTGCGGTTTTGTGGGGGCGGGAGGCGGCATGATGATGCTGCTGGTGCTTACCTCCCTGCTGGGGTATGAGCTGAAATGCGCCGTGGGCACCAGCGTGTTTATCATGGCGTTCACCGCCCTGACCGGGGCGGTCAGCCACTTCAGCATCGGGGGACTGCCCGACCTGACCGTCCTGGCGCTGTGTATGCTCTTTACCCTGATCTGGGCCCGGATTGCCGCCGTCATCGCCAACCGGGCGGACGCCATCACCCTGAACCGGGCCACCGGCGCGGTGCTGGTGACCCTGGGCGCGGTGATTTTGGGCGTCGGCTTCCTGCGCGGGTGAGGCTTCCGCAAAAAACTGGTGTATTCTCCAAAAAAGGCCTGGAAAGCCGGCGGGAATTGTGGTATGCTAACAGGTGAAGGAGTCCCTCAATTGGGAAAAACAAACAATGGAGGTTATGCTTATGTCCTATCGGGATACTTACGAGGCCTGGCTGGCCAGCCCGGCCCTGTCCGCCGGAGAGAAGGAAGCGCTGGAGGCCATAAAGAACGACGACAAGGAGATTGAGTCCCGGTTTTTCTCCCAGCTGGAGTTCGGCACCGCCGGCCTGCGGGGCACCATGGACGTGGGGCTGTACCGCATGAACGTCCACACGGTCCGCCACGCCACCCAGGCGTTTGCCCAGGTGATTCTGGCCGAGGGGCCCGAGGCTGCGGCCCGGGGGGTCGCGGTGTGCTATGACTGCCGCATCGACTCCGACCTGTTCGCCAGGGCCACCGCCTGCGTCATGGCCGCCAACGGCATCCCCGTGCGGCTGTTCGAGTCCCTGCGCCCCACCCCTGAGCTGTCCTTCGCCATCCGGGAGTACGGCTGCATTGCCGGCATCAACATTACCGCCAGCCACAACCCCAAGGAGTACAACGGCTATAAGGTCTACTGGGAGGACGGGGCCCAGCTGCCCCCCCAGCACGCCGAGCAGGTGGCCAAAATCATGCGGGAGTCGGACGTGTTCGCCTGCGTGAAGACCATGCCCTACGAGGCCGCTCAGGAGCAGGGCCTGATTACCCTGATGGGCGAAGAGACCGACGAGAAGTTCCTGGCCAACGTCATGGCCCAGGTGAACGACAAAGCGGCGGTGGAGCAGGCGGCGGACACCTTCAAGATGGTGTACACCCCCTTCCACGGCACCGGCTACCGGCTGATTCCCGAGGCCCTGAAGCGCCTGGGGATGAAGCACGTCATCTGCGTGCCCGAACAGATGGTGATTGACGGCAGCTTCCCCACCGTGGCCTCCCCCAACCCGGAGAACCCGGAGGGCTTCTATCTGGCGGTGGACATCGCCAAAAAGGAGGGGGCCGACTTCATTCTGGGATCCGACCCGGACGCGGACCGGGTGGGCCTGATGGTCAACACCGGGCACGGGGAGTTCAAGGTTCTCACCGGCAACCAGACCGGCGTGCTGCTGCTGGACTACCTGATTGGGGCCATGAAGCGCACCGGGAAGATGCCCGCCAATCCCGTGGCGCTGAAGACCATCGTCACCACCGAGATGGCCCGCAGGGTGGCCGAGGTCAACGGCCTGAAGTGCTTTGACACCTTCACCGGCTTCAAGTTCCTGGCCCAGAAGAAGGACCGGCTGGAGAGCAGCGGCGAGGGGAACGTCATCATGGCCTATGAGGAGTCCTACGGCTACATGCTGGGCTCCTTCGTCCGGGACAAGGACGCGGTGACCGCCGCCGTGGCCCTGACCGAGATGGCCGCCTGGTACGCCGGGCAGGGGATGACCCTGTACGACGCCCTGCTGGCCCTGTACGAGAAGTACGGCTTCTACAGCGAGCGGACCATGAACCTGGTGATGCCCGGCTTGGACGGCCTGAAGAAGATGGCCGCGCTGATGGCCGGCCTGCGGGAGAATCCCCCGGCGGAGATTGCCGGAGAGGCGGTGAAGGAGCAGAAGGACTACCAGGACGGCAGCGTGGTGGACGCGGCCACCGGCGCCAGAAGCGCCATGGAGCTGTCCGGGTCCAACGTGCTGCGCTATGAGATGGCCGACGGCACCAGCCTGATTGTCCGTCCCTCGGGCACCGAGCCCAAGGTGAAGGTCTACATCCTGGCCAACGGCGAAAACAGGGAGGCCTGCGACGCCAAGGTGGCCAGGTACTCCGCCTGGGCGGAGGGCCTGAAGGGCTGAGTCTTTTCCTGGGAGGGTCCGCAGGGCGGACCCTCCGATTTTGAGGTCCGCCGAAAAAAAGAATTGACAAAGCCGTCTTTCTGCGGTAGTATAATTAACAATTCAAAAACCGGCGATGACTGGACAAGTAGGCGGACCGGAACGTCAAGAGAGGGAGCGGCTGGTGCAAGCTCCACCGAACGGCCCTGCCGAACATCACCCACGAGCTGTCCTGTTGAACAAGGGTCGCTCCCTTCAGTAGGCGGGAACGGGTTCCCCTCCGTTACCGGGGCAGAGCGCGCGGGCGGGCGGCCGCCGGCGAATTTAGGTGGTACCACGGAGCGTCCGGCTTCGTCCTAAGAATTTAGGACGAGGCCGTTTTTTTGCACCGGACCGGGAAAAATATGGAGGTGGAGCGCAATGACAGGGGCGCAGGCTCTGATTGAAAGTCTGAAGCGGGAGCAGGTGACGCACATTTTCGGCTACGCGGGGGCGACCATCTGCCCCGCGGCGGACGCGCTGGCGCAGGCGGAGGGCATCGGCTATACCCTGGTGCGCACCGAGCAGAACGCCGGGCACATGGCCTCCGGGTACGCCCGGGTGTCGGGGAAGGCGGGGGTGTGCATGGTGACCTCCGGCCCGGGGGCCACCAACCTGATTACCGGCATTGCCACCGCCTATATGGATTCCATCCCCATGGTGGCCATTACAGGGCAGGTGCCCAGCCACCTGCTGGGCCGGGACATCTTCCAGGAGGTGGACATCACCGGCGCGGTGGCCCCCTTCTCCAAGCACAGCTACCTGGTCAAGGACCCGGACGACATCCCCAGGGTGGTGAAGGAGGCCTTCCACATCGCCTCCACCGGCCGGCCGGGGCCCGTCCTCATCGACATCCCCATCGACGTGCAGAACCGGGAGCTGAAGGAGTTCTCCTATCCCCAGGAGGTGAACATCCGGGGCTATAAGCCCAGCGTCCGGGGCAACGAGCTTCAAATCAAGCGGGTGGCCGAGGCCATCGGCCAGTCCAGGCAGCCCCTGATCTGCGCCGGCGGCGGGGTCTGGCTGGCCGGCGCCCGGGAGGAGCTGCTGGAGCTGGCACAGCGGTGCTCCATCCCGGTGGTGAAAACCATGATGGGCATCTCCCTGATGCCCACCGGCCACCCCCTGAACCTGGGCATGGTGGGGGCCCACGGCAACTACTGCGCCAACAAGGCCCTGGCCAAGTCAGACCTGCTGATTATGGTGGGCACCCGGGCGGCCGACCGGGCCATTATTGAGCCGGACGAGATTCAGCGGCGGATGGCCACCATCCACATCGACGTGGACCCCGCTGAGATCGGCAAGAACATGCAGGCGGCCATCCCCCTGGTGGGGGACGTGAAGGTGATTCTGCGCCAGCTGCTGGACCGGGACATCGCCCGTCCCGACTCCCGGTGCTGGCTGGACAGCCTGGGGAACTACCGCCGGGCCGAGCTGTCCCGGAAATTCCCCCGGCGGGAGGGCTCCGTGTTCCCCGGCACCCTGCTGCGGCGGCTGGGGGAGAAGCTGGAGGACGACGCGGCGGTGTGTGTGGACGTGGGGCAGAACCAGATTTTCACCTGCAAGTACCTGCCCCAGAAAAACGGCCGCCTGCTGACCAGCGGCGGCCTGGGCACCATGGGCTACGCCCTGCCCGCTGCCGTGGGGGTGAAGGCGGCCCAGCCGGAGCGCCAGACCGTGGTGGTCTGCGGGGACGGCTCCTTCCAGATGTCCATGAACGAGCTGGCCGCCGTGGCCGCGGCGGGGCTGGACATCAAAATCGTCCTCTTCCAGAACGGCGTGCTGGGGCTGGTCCACCAGATCCAGAGCGCCTCCCCCTACCACGGCCCCTTCGGCGTGGCCCTGGACGGCTCCCCCGACTTTGAAAAGATTGCGTCCGCCTACGGCATCCCCAGCGTTTTGCTGTCCGACGAGGACGATATGGACCGGGCGCTGGACGAATTTCTGAACTGCCCCGGCAGCTGCGTGCTCATCTGCCGGGTCCACCCCGACGTGAGCACCAACGATTAAAGGAGGCGGAAGGATGAAGCAGACCATTTCCGTCCTGGTGGAAAACCAGGCCGGCGTGCTCAACCGGATTACCGGCCTGTTCTCCCGCCGGGCCTTCAACATTGAGTCCCTGGCCGTGGGGGTCACCGACGACCCCGCCTTCTCCCGAATCACCATCATCGTGGACAGCGGCAACAGCGTGGTGGAGCAGGTGGAGAAGCAGCTGAACAAGCTGATTGAGGTCATCAAGGTGCGCACCATCCCGGAGGACAAGCTGATCGGCCGGGAGCTGGTGCTGGTGAAGGTGAACGCCGCCAACAAAACCCGCCAGGACATTATGACCATCTGCGAGATTATGGGGGCCAAGGTGTCCGACATCTCCCCCACCTCCATGACCCTGGAGCTGTCCGACACCCCCGAGCGCATCGACACCTTCGAGGCCATGCTCCGGCCCTTCTCCATCCTGGAGGTGGTCCGCACCGGCGTCATCGCCCTCCAGAAGGGCGGAGGGAAAATCTAGGCCTGGCTTGAAGAATGGGAATATGACCAGACGCGGGGGATTTGCGGCCGGACGAGGCCGATTTTTCGCAGGGATACCGGATGTATTTCAAGAAAAATGGGCGGAGTATGGCAGCAGCGGCCCTGCCGGCTGGGCGTATTGACAATTTTCAAACAGGCCCGAGGGAGGGGCATATGAAACTGGAACAGGTCACAAGCACATGTCACCCCATGTACCGCCGGGCACTGGAGCTGTACGGCGCCGGCTTTCCTCTGCACGAGCAGAGGCTGCCCGGGCCGCAGGCGCGCATTCTGGCGGATCCGGACTATCACTTCAGCCTGATTGACCGGGGGGACGGCTTTGCCGGCATCATTCTGTTCTGGGAGGCGGAGACGTTCCTCTATGTGGAGCACTTCTGCATCGCCCCCGAAATGCGGAATCAGGGCCTGGGAGCACAGGCGCTGCATCTGCTGCGGCAGCGCGGAAAGCCCGTGATTCTGGAGATTGACCCGCCGGAGGATGAAATCTCCGTCCGCAGACAGGGCTTTTACCGGCGGTGCGGCTTTGCGGAGAACCCGTACCCGCATGTCCACCCGCCCTACCGCCCGGGGTACTCCGGGCAACAGGCTTGCGGTCATGTCCTGCCCGGCTGCCCTGTCCCGGGCGGAATATGACGCGTTTTACGCCTATCTGACCGGCCGCGTGATGGCCGAGGAGCTGCGGATGATGTGAAGGGCCGCCAGGGGCGGCGGCCCCGGCGCCTTGGAATCTGCGGACAGGGCGCTCCCCGGCCCCAAAAGCGAACCGGGAAAAACGGAGTTTTTCCCCAAAATTTCTTTTTGATTCTTTTTCCTTTTCAAAGAAAAAGAATGAGCAACACAACAGGAGGCTGAGTATGAAGATACGCGCGACCGCGGCCGTTATGGAGTGTCTGCTGGAGCAGGAGGTGGACACCGTCTTCGGGTATCCCGGCGGGACCATCCTGAATCTCTACGACGAGCTGTATAACTATAAAGACAAAATACGTCACGTATTGACCGCCCACGAGCAGGGGGCCTCCCACGCGGCGGACGGCTACGCCCGCTCCACCGGAAAGGTGGGGGTGTGCTTCGCCACCAGCGGCCCCGGTGCCACCAACCTGACCACCGGCATCGCCACCGCCTATATGGACTCCTCCCCCATCGTCTTCATCACCTGCAACGTGACCGAACAGACCCTGGGCCGGGACGCCTTCCAGGAGGTGGATATTACCGGCATCGCCATGCCCATCACCAAGGCCACCTATCTGGTGCGGGACGCACAGACCATCCCCGACGTGATGCGCCAGGCCTTCGCCGTGGCGGCCACCGGCCGCCCGGGGCCGGTGCTCATCGACTTTGTAAAGAACGTCACCTTCCCCAACGTGATGATTGACTACGAGTTTGTCCCCTGGACCCAGAACCGCACCTGCGGCAGCGTACAGGCCCTGGCCAGAACCCACGGCCTGAAGGCCCCCGAGCCCAACCTGGGGGACGTGGACAGGCTGGCCGCCATGATTGCGCAGGCGGAGCGCCCCCTGCTGATTTGCGGCGGCGGCGTGGTCCGGGGCAGGGCCGACCGGGAGTTTAAGGAGCTGGCCGAAAAGCTGGACTGCCCCGTGGCCATCACCGTCATGGGCGGGGGCGGCTTCCCCGGCGGGCACCCCCTGACCACCGGCATGATTGGAATGCACGGCTCCCAGGCCAGCAACGTGGCCTGCAACGAGTGCGACCTGCTGATTGCCGTGGGCTGCCGGTTCTCCGACCGGGTGGCCCTGGACCCGTCCACCTTTGCCAGCCAGGCCAAAATCGTCCAGATTGACATTGACCGCTCGGAAATCGACAAGAACGTCCCAACCGCCCACCACATTGTGGGCTCCGCCCGGCGGGTGCTGGCCCTGCTGAACCAGCGGGTGCCCCAGTACCGCCATGAGGCGTGGAAGGAGCACATCCTCCCCCTGCGCGAGCCCTCCGTCCCCCGGGACAGCGCGGCCCTGACCCCCAAGCAGGTTCTGGAGGCCATCCGCCGCCGGGCCCCCCAGGACACCATCGTGGCCACCGACGTGGGCCAGCATCAGATGTGGTCCATTCAGCATTTTCACTTTGACTACCCCGGACAGCTGCTCACCTCCGGAGGCTTCGGCACCATGGGCTTCGGCCTGGGGGCCGCCATCGGGGCCCAGGTGGGCAACCCGGACAAGGTGGTGGTCCACACCACCGGGGACGGCTGCTTCCGCATGAACTGCCACGAGCTGGCCACCGTGGAGCACTACGGCCTGCCCATCATCACTGTGGTATTCAACAACGGCTGTCTGGGCATGGTCCGCCAGTGGCAGAACCTGATTTATCACAAACGCTTTTCCGAAACCACTCTGGACCGGGGCCCCGACTTTGTCAAGCTGGCCCAGGCTTACGGGCTGGCCGGCTTCCGGGCCTCCACCCGGGAGGAGATGGAGCGGGCCTTCCAGACCGCCCTGGACAGCGGAAAAGGGGCGGTAATCGACTGCGTTCTGGATATGGACGAGATGGTCCGGCCCATGGTGGCCGGCGGGGCCCATATCACCGACTTTCTGCTGATTTAGGGAGGGTACGCCATGAAAAACGACAACAGGGAGCTCAGGCCCCACACCCTCTCCATCCTTGTGGAGGACACCCCCGGCGTGCTCAGCCAGGTGGCCCGCCTGTTCTCCCGGAAGGGGTACAACATTGAATCCATCGTCTCCGGCGAGACCGACCGCCCCGGCGTCACCCGGATTACCATCGTCCTGCTGGCCGACGAGGGGATGATTGACCAGATTGCCGCCCAATGCCGCAAGCTGCTGCCGGTGCTGGCGGTGAAAATTCTGGACGAGTCCGCCTCCCTCCAGCGGGAGTTCGCCCTGATTAAGGTGCGGGCGGTGGACCGCACCAGCCGGGACGAGGTAATTCAGATGGCCAATATCTTCCGGGCCAAGATTATCGACGTCAGCCGGGAGACCCTGACCGTCGCTATTTTCGGGGAAAAGGAGAAGACCTCCGCCCTGATTGGGATGCTCACCGACTTCGGCATCCTGGAAATCGCCAAAACAGGTACTATCGCCATCGAAAGAGGGCGCAGCACAATATACGACGACAACAAATTAAAGGAGGAATACAACTATGGCAAAAATGTATTATGAGAAGGACTGTGATTTAAGCTATCTGAACGGGAAGAAAATTGCCGTCATCGGCTACGGCTCCCAGGGCCACGCCCACGCCCTGAACCTGAAGGACTCCGGCTGCGACGTGTGCGTCGGCCTGCGCCAGGGCTCCAAGAACTGGGAGGCCGCGGAGAAGGCCGGGCTCAAGGTCATGACCGTGCCCGAGGCCGCCAAGTGGGGTGACATCGTGATGATGCTGATTAACGACGAGGTCCAGGCCGAGGTCTACAAGCGGGACATCGCCCCCAACCTGGAGGAGGGCAACGCCCTGGCCTTTGCCCACGGCTTCAATATCCGCTACCAGCAGATTGTGCCGCCCAAGGGGGTAGACGTGTTCATGGCCGCCCCCAAGGGCCCCGGCCACACCGTGCGCTCCACCTACGTCAGCGGCAAGGGCGTGCCCTGCCTGGTGGCCGTGGAGCAGAACGCCACCGGCGACGCCTATAAGACCGCACTGGCCTATATCGCCGGCATCGGCGGCGCCCGGGCCGGCGTGATGGAGACCACCTTCCACGACGAGACCGAGACCGACCTGTTCGGCGAGCAGTGCGTGCTGTGCGGCGGCGTGGTGGACCTGATGAAGTGCGGCTTTGAGACCCTGGTGGAGGCCGGCTACGAGCCCGAGAACGCCTATTTCGAGTGCATCCACGAGATGAAGCTCATCGTGGACCTGATTAACAAGGGCGGCATCGCGGCCATGAACTTCTCCATCTCCGACACCGCCGAGTTCGGCGAGTACGTCTCCGGCCCCCGCGTCCTGCCCTATGAGGAGACCAAGAAGAATATGAAGGCGGTCCTCCAGGACATCCAGGACGGCACCTTCGCCGGCAAGTGGATTGCCGAGAACAAGAACGGCCGCACCTTCTTCAACTCCAAGCGGGCCAACCTGGCTAAACACCAGATGGAGACCGTGGGCGCCGAGCTGCGCAAAAACATGATCTGGGGCGGTGACGCGGACCTGGATACCGCTTCCAACTGACGGGTTGTGCATTCTTTTCTTTTGAAAAAGAAAAGAATCAAAAGAAAACTTTCATTCACCATGCAAGGGCAGATGGGTTCAGGCCTCTGCCCGGTGATGAAAACAATCAAGCGGCCTGCCCCATCGGGGCAGGCCGCGATTTTATTTGGATGAAAGAACCATGGAAAGTAACGTAATAAGGCTGAAAAGAAGTATGACGGAAAAGAAGATGGATAATTTCTTTTGTTTTTGCCGGACGGCGTTTGCCGTACCGTAAGCGCTTAGAATTGTCATATCAATCGGGGGCAGCCACGGCCGGGCAGCAGGTCCCCACTTCCCATAAGCGATAAAAGAGATTATGATGAGAAGTAAAACAACATATTTATATGGATTTCTCATAAAATATCAGTCTTGGAATTGGCCCGGCTCTTTTTTAGGTGAAAATGTTGCATAACAAGCGCTGCCTACTTCTTGACCATTGACTGTTGCCATTTGGAAAAAAGTATGTTCCCAATACATATTAGGATCTGGACCTATTTCATATATGTACTGATATCTAACATAATCTCCTTCAAGTTTATCACTAGGAAGCAAATCAAAGATAACAAAAGCTTTGCTCGCCAAAGAAATTATCGTATTAAAAGGTTCAGGAATCCATCCTGTCACTATTTCAGCAACTGTATCTACGATGATGTCATCCATATAAGTACGCCCTTTCACTGCGCCAATATAACGATACTTAGGCGGATGACCGTAATGCCCGCACTCGTCTTCGTCACCATGAGGCGAAATCAAAAATGGATCAACCGCATCCGGAATCCACTCTTCACCTTCCAAAATGATCAACTCAGGGGGTGGTTCTTGTGTCCCGCCCGATACATCGGCGGCATTAGAAACTATTAAAGAGGTGGCAAGCAGAGAGATAATTAGCGCTATAGTCAGAACACGTTTCAAAATACCTGTTGATTGCTTTGCGCATTGTTTCATGAGTGACACTCCTTTCGTTCGCCCTAGCTATTACTTCCTATATTGCTTACTGTTTCTAATTTCATTATACTGTAAACGGAATATTTGTCAATATAAAATGAGAATAACCATAAAATTTAGTCGTAATGCACAAAATGATGGAGTTGGAAAATTAAGCTGTCCCATGCGATTGTCGCGCAGGACAGCTTTCTTTACAATAGTTTTAGATACTCAGCTGAATTCCCTCGCCGGAGGACAGGCCGCCTTGATTTCAGCTGATTAAAGGATTGAATAAAACGAGTAATAGGAAACCGCCGCCAGAAAAACCAGCTCCATCGTCATCTGCGGGCCATAGTTCAGGCTGTCATGCTCTTTCACCTTTCTGTAATAGAAGATGATGTTAAACAGTTTACACAGGCAGACGAAAGCGCAGAACAGTCGGCTCAGGAGGAGAAACGGAACCTGATTTTGGTACAGCGGGTAGAGTGCCGCAGGCAGGAGGACGGACATGGTGGGCTGGATTTTCTTCCGCCGGACCAGCCGGGCCGATAGAAAAATCTCGTGCGCCGTCTGCACAGCCAAAACCAGGAGATAGAGGCGCAGAAACGTGTCTTTTTCCAAAGAATCCGCCAGAATTCCAGGTGTCAAAGGGGAATTGGGAAGCTTGAGGAGCACATAGGGCAAAGACTGTAAAAGAGATAATATTTTCAGCAAAGACATTTGAAAATATCACCCAATTTCACGTATAAAAGCTTCATCCTCGGTTTTAGTAAAAGTACCATAAGCAACCAAATCTTTTTCAGAAACTTTCATGTATGGGCTGTTCACCCATTTCCAAATTACAGTTGTTGTCTTCATATCCCATTTGTCATAGGCCGCTACTATCATAGCTGAGTCAATACCTACTGTAATATCCGACCAGTACATATCCTCAATAAAGGCATTGACCGCCATTAAGCCGGTGATAACAGAGATGGTTTTTGTTATCACGTTTATGATTGTAGACGGTTTTATCCATGCAGTAATCACACTTGTAAGGGTCAAAAGACGTTCGTTACGTTGTTGTCTAATTGCAGCCGTTGCGAGAACGCTATAATACCTAGTTTCCATCGAGACGTCGGAGTTATCGCTCGTGTACCACTTAATAATAGTTATGTTACTCCTGTTATTCCATTAACTAGCAATTACTCCTTAACCGCCCCCTTTCGCGTAATCACCTTGAATCATGGGCGCTCGCAGACCATTTCTTCTTACTTTTCATTTTTGATGGTCCCATTCACAAATTTTGAGTTGTCTTTTCAATCGATTGAAGTGCTATGTAGCTGTATTAGCTAACATTAATTATAAATTATCATATGTAATTGAAAATGTCAATGCCTTCCACGTAATGTATGGAATTTTGTGCAAAAGCACAAGGCGGCCTGCCCCAGCCGGGGCAGGCCGCCTGTTGACAAACTGAGGGCCCGCTTCTCTCTTCGGAGAGAAGCGGGCCCGTTTTTTATTTAGAGCCTGTTTAATATCTCGAAGTATGCCGAATGGCAGGGAATTTTGCCGCCAGGCAAGGCAAATTTTCGCAGGAATCCTTGGCGGCTTCCAAGAAAATTTCACGCAGTATGGCGGCAAAAGGCCCGCCAGCCGGTGTGCGGAGAGATGTTAAACAGGCTCTTAGGGAAAATCCTCTGGCGGCGTTCAGGCATCCATCTGCCGGTCTCCGCCCAGCTCCACGGTATCAAAATTGGCCCTCGGGGCGGGGGCTGTCCGCTGTTCCCCGTCCGGCGGCTGGGACTGTTCCCTGGGGGCGGCGCGCTCGGCGGCATACAGCAGCTCCGCCAGCCGCTGCCGGGCGGCGCCATAGGCGTCCCCCAGCGTTTGCCGCTCCAGCAGGTAGCATTCAAAGCCATAGGGCGTCCGGCCGTACTGCGCACAGTAGGAGGACACCCGCTCCCGCCACTGCTCCGCTCCGGTCCTCATGCGCTCCATCATACCGGCCGTCTCGGAGGCAAAATTCGCTTCGCTGTACTCCGCCGCCTCCCGGTAGGCAAAGGCGGCGTATCCGCCCTGTCCCGTCCGCTCCAGATAGTCCGAGTACTGCCGCTGGGAGGCCGTGCAGCGGTTCGCCTGCTCCACCAGCGCGGAGATACCGCGGCAGGCTGAGGAGAGCTCGCTCTCCAGAGCGCCGGCCCGCTGAGACAGCCGGTTATACTGGTTGATATCCAAGGCCGTCCCGGACGCGGCGTAAGCCTCACAATCCGCCCTGGCGGCGGACAGCTGCTCAGAGAGCGCGTCCCGTCGGCTGGTCAGCGCCTGGAAATCGTTCCGCTGCTGCTCCTGCAGCCTGAGCCCCTCCTCGTAGGAGGTCTGGCGGGAGCGCAGGGCGCGGTATCCGTCCAGCGCCTGCTCTATCCGCTCGTCCCGATGCGCCTCCAGTCTGGATTTTGCCTCAAGAAGGGCCTGACGCGCGGCCTCCAGAGGAGAGCCGCCCTCCGCCCTTTCGTTCATCGCGGAAATCAGCCGGTTCGCCGCCGGGGTCTGCCGGAGACCCAGGCACTGTGATAAATTCGCCGCGTTCATCGCCGTTCCTCCCTGCCCTGCTTGAGAGCGGTTTTGCTCCTTTTTCAATTAGAACCTTTATTCAAAACCTCAAACGCACGCCTGGGCGGTTCTTTTCCCGCTATACTGTGTCCTATTTTCTTGGAATGCACAAAGGATTCCTGTGGAAGTGCGCCTTGTCCGGCGGAAAAACTCCTCGCCCAGGCGTCATGTTCGGTTATGAATACAGATTCTTCTTCGACGGGATTTCGCGGGGAATTAAGGCCTTTCCGGGAAATTCCCCATATGGGGGCGCACGGTCAAAATGTCTGCGTCAGCTGCTCCAGCAGCCGGCGCAGAGGCGCGAACAGCACCAGAGCCAGCACAAAGTTGCCTGCGCCGTGGGCGATGTCAAAGGGAATCCCGCTGACCCACCAGCTCAGGGCAAAGGCCCATCCGCCCGCGGCCAGATACACCGGCGTACACAGCAGGCCGAACAGCAGGCCGAACGTGCCGGAGAGCAGGGCCCAGCCCAGCGGGGTGCGCATCTTCCGCAAAGCCCATGCCGCCAGACAGAGAATCAGCCAGACATACAGATAGTTGAGACACCACAGGGAGAGCCCCCAGACGCATACCTCCAGCCCCACATAGATGTAAATCGGGTACAGCGCCCGCCGCCCCAGCACTGCCGCGTAAAGCATTACCAGCAGGGACACCGGCTCGATGTTGGGAAGGCCTGCCATGGCTATTTTGGCGGCGAACATCAGCCCGCCCAGAAGGCCCAGCAGAACCACGTCCTTTACCCGCAGCCGCCCGCGCTCCCCCCGCTCCGGGCGGTTATCCAACGGTGAAGGTCCATTCGTAGTGCTCGCCGTCGGCAATGGCCGTCTGGCTGGCACCGGTTGACCAGGCTTCCCCGCCCTTGGTCAGACACCACCAGCTCTGGTCGGCGCTGTAGTCGGCTTTCTCGCCGTCCACCACCGTGACGTACAGGCCGAACTCGCCCTCGTCGCCCTGAATCAGGCCCTCCTCCAGCAGCGCCTGGGCCAGATATTCCGCGTCCGTCCGGCAGGTGAACTCCTTCTCCGTCCCGTCCCGGTGGACCACACTGACGCCAATGGTCTTATCCCCCGCCTGGGTGTCGGGCCGGGACCAGAGATAAATCCCCGCCAGCAGCGCAATCAGCGCCGCGAAACCCGCCAGTGCGGCAATCAGCTTTTGATTCTTTCTCATAAAACAGCAGCTCCTCTATTCAGGCAAATATTGTTTCGGGAAAACCCGGGTCAGTATATCATACTAAAACCGGCCTTGTAAACCCCTTTTCAGGGCCGGGAGGGCAATGGGAAAAGCGTGGAGCAGCATTGGGCTCGGGACAGCAAACCACAGACCCGCAGGTCCCCCAACGCAGGCCAAGCATCCGGGCCAGTACGGAACCGGCCCAATCCGCATACCGCGGGAGGCCCTCAAGGCCGGGCTTTTATTCAATGCCGCCGCCCGGCGTGCCGTGAATCCCCCGGAGCGGCGAGCCCCGGATGCCGGGCGGGAGCTGTGCGCTCCCTGCGCCCCCGGCAGGGGAGGAGGCGGCGCAGTCTTTCGACCGCGCCGCCTCCTGAAAATTTTTATTTTTCCTTGTTGGCCCCGGCATATCCGGGGGTTCTTTTGAACCGAGCGGGCAGCGGGGCCCGGCCGGCCGGAGTACGGGGGCCGGGCCGCATCAGCGCGGCGTTCCTTCGGCGGGGCCGCCGGCCTCCTGGGGCGTCTCCGGGGCCAGGGGGATCAGGAAGGTGATGCGGGAACCCACGTGCTGGCGGGAGACCACCTCGAACCAGCCACCGTGGCGGTCCACAATCCATTTGGCGATGGACAGCCCCAGGCCGGTACCACCGGTCTTCCGGTCCCGGGACTGGTCGGTGCGGTAGAACCGCTCGAAAATATGGGGCAGGCTGTCGGGGGACATGCCCATCCCCTCATCCTGGACGGTACACCGGGCCATACCGTCCCGGCAGGACACCCGCAGGTAAATTCTCCCCTCGGGGGGGCTGTATTTCACGCTGTTGTCCACCAGGATGCGCATAACCTGCTTGATGAGGCCCGGGTCGGCCTGGATGAACGCCTCCCCCTCCCACCGGGGGAGGAAGGCCCGCTGGGGGTGAATCATCTCCTCCTCCCGCAGGACCTCTCCGGCCACCTGGCACAGGTCCATGCGCTGCGGGCAGATGGGCTGGGAGTCGTTGTCTCCCCGGGCCAGGAATAAAAGCTGCTCCACCAGCTGCTCCATGGCGGCGGCCTCCTGGCGGATGGCGTCAATGGACTCCTGCATGGCCTCCGGGTCGCTCTTGCCCCAGCGGTCCAGCAGGGAGGCGTAGCCCTGAATCACGGCGATGGGGGTGCGCAGCTCGTGGCTGGCGTCGGAGACAAACCGCATCTGGGCGCTGTAGGCGCAGTTTACCCGGTCCAGCATCTCGTTGATGGAGCAGGCCAGCTCCCGCAGCTCCTTCTGGGTGCTGGGCAGGTCGATGCGGCTGTCCAGGTGGGTGGCGTTGATTTTCTCCAGCTCTCCGGCCAGGCTCTCGATCTCCCGCCGGGACATATGGGTCATGGAGTTCAGCCGGGCGGCGGTGGCGGCCAGGTCCTGGATGGGCCGCAGCACCCGGCGCACCGTGCGGCTGCTGCTGAGCAGGGAGGAGACCAGCATAACCGCCTGACAGGCCAGCAGGGCATAGGCGACATACCGCAGGACCAGGGAGATGCCCGTCAGGTCCACCGTGACGGCGTAGGGCGCCCCGTTGTTGGGCAGCTCCACGGTGTAGAACTGGGACAGGTTCCAGCGCCGCAGCCCCCCCTCCAGGGAGGAGAGGCCGGAAAGCCAGCTCAGGGGCGAGCCCGGATACCCCTCCGGTTCCCGGTCCAGGGGGGTGATGGTGTAGTCGCTGGCCTCCATCCAGACCATAGTCTCGGCGGAGGGCACCCCCCGCGCGGCCACCAGCCTGGCCACGCCGGCGCAGCGGCTCTCGGCGTACAGCAGCGGCCCCAGCAAGGCCAGCACCAGCAGAATCAGGTCCATGACGGCAAAAATCGACAGCTGGCGGAAGAAAAAGCTGCTGTTCAGCCGGAAGGCCAGGGAGGAATTCTGGGCGGCCTCAATCAGGTCATCCGGCGGCGGGGATTGAAACCGGTTTTTTTTGCTCATGCGCATAACCGCCCTTTCTCTGTTCAGGCGGGACAGCCGCCCGCCTCAGCCTCGTTCTTCCGATCCTCCAGCCAGGCCCGGACAGGCCCCAGGTTCTGGGGGGACACAAAGCTGCCCCCCTTCACCAGCATGTCCAGGTTGGCCTGCTCCTCGGGCGTCCGGGCGGGCTTGTTTTGCAGCTTCTCCCGCAGGGATTTTGTGGCCATCGCCACCATCCGCCGCCGCAGCCAGCCCGCCTTCTTCGGGGCCCAGCCCCCCTGGAGGTAGAAAATAGGCCCGTCCGGGATATAGTTGCTCCGGCTGAGGCCGGACAGCATGGTCTCCTCCGGCGGGCTCATGCCCACCGCGCAGGCCGCCTGCACGGCAAAGCGCCTCACTGCCCGCTCCACGCCGGTGATGTGCCCGGCCATCAGCGGGCCCATGTACAGCACCTCGCTCCCCTCGGGCAGGCGGTCCGCCTGCTCCAGCGGGACCGCCTCCAGCCCGGCGGCCCGGCCGAGCAGCTGGGCGTACTCCTGGGTAAAGCCGGTATTGGACTTGTAAACAATTGTCATAGAAACACCCTTTTGGAATTTTTTACCCTTCCTTCACCACGTAGCCCACGCCCCGCACGGTGTGGATCAGCTTGATGCCGAAGGCCTCGTCAATCTTGCTGCGCAGAAAGCGGATATAGACGTCCACCGAGTTGGTCTCCCCCACAAAGTCGAACCCCCACACCTGGTCCAGCAGGGCCTCCCGTGAGAGCACCTTGCCCTTGTGCTCCAGCAGGTAGCGCAGCAGATCGAACTCCCGCTTGGTCAGCTCCACCGGCGCGCCCTTCACCGTCACCTCGTGGCGCTCCACGTCCATGACCAGCGCCCCGGCGCTCAGGGTGTCCCCGGGTGCGGGGCCGGAGGAAACCCGCTTGCGCAGGGCCGCCCGGATGCGGGCCAGCAGCTCCTCGATGGCAAAGGGCTTGGTGATATAGTCGTCCGCCCCCGAGTCCAGGCCGGATACCTTATCCACCACGTTGTCCCGGGCGGTCAGCATAATCACGGGCAGGGGCAGCTCCTCCCGGCGGATGCGGCGCAGCACCTCCATGCCGGACATCTGGGGCAGCATAATGTCCAGCAGCACCAAATCAAAGCTCCCCGTCAGCGCCTGCTCCAGCCCGTCCCGGCCGTTGAAGGCCTTGGTTACCTCGTAGCCCTCATAGCGCAGCTCCAGCTCCACCATGCGGGAGAGCTTCTCCTCATCCTCCACCAGGAGGATTTTTTCTGCCATTTCCTCTCACCTCTCGCCGGGGACCGGTCACTTCTTCTCCCGGTCCCTGGAATGCTTTTCGTGCTGGGCGTACAGCTCATCCATCACCTGCCGGCCCACGTCGTCGGCGGTGGTGGCTACCCGCTCCATCACGCTGTTGATGGCGTCCCGCTCCAGATCCGGCCCGGAAAAGCGGTATCGGAACCCGAAAAACAGACCGACGGCCAGCAGCGGGAAGGTCACCCAGGGGGCGAATACCGCCAGAATCATCAGAATCAGAATGGGCATGGCGGTCACCGGCTCCTGCCGGCGCCACACCTCCAGCTCGTTCTCCAGCAGACCCCGGCGGATCGCCAGAAGCAGCGCGCGCAGATTCCACCGCCGTTTGGGCTTGAGCTCCCGTCCGGTTCCCCCGGGCGGAGGCGCGGCGGGTTCCGCCGGCAGCTCAGGGCCCGGGGCGCTCTGGGTGGAGTAGTAGGTCTGCCGGGCCCGGGGGATGGCCCCCTGCTCCTCCAGATAAATCAGCGCGTCCAGCAGGTTGCCCTGGCTGTATTCCAGCGCCTGCTTGGCCTGAGCGTAAGTCACGTCCGCCTTCGTCCGCAGCTGCTCCACCAGCTCCAATGTGATTTCCATATGTTTCCGCTCCTTTCGGGCCAAATTCCTCTTACCCTGACAGCTTACCACATCCGGGTTGAAACCCCCTTTAGGGATTCTTAAATTTCTATTAAAAGGAAGCGGCCCGGCGGGCCGGAGGGCGTATAGAACCGGGCGGGCCGCCGTCCCGCCCGGAACCGCGGCCCGCCCGGCTGCTTCAAAGGCTGCCCAGGCGCTCCATAATTCTTTCCCGATACTCCGCGTGGCGGGGCATTCCGCCCCCCAGCCCGCCCCGCTTGGGCAGCTGAATCTTCAGAAAGCTGCCGTTTTTCAGCGTGATGGAGCAGTTGACGGCCCCCATGATGCCCTTTTTCATCTCGCAGCTCTGAATTTCCTCCAGAGGGAAGCAGGTCCCCACCTCCTGGTCTACGGTCTTTCGCTTGTCCGGAATGCGGTAAACTGTGTTCAGGTATTTCCGCTCCTCGCACTCAGCGACCGCCAGGCTGTGCTCCGTGATCCCCACGTACACGTCGAATACCGACGTTTTCTTCCGGTTGACCTGGAGCGTCACCCCATGGACGCCCGCCAAAAGGGTTTCCCCCTCCGGAATGCAGCCCTCCAGCACCTGCCGCATGTTGGCCTCGTCAAAAATACCGGGCATAAGTCATACCTCCTAAATCAGCTGGTCCGGCCTTACCTGAAAAAGCGTATGCCGCGCCTTTCCGGCATCTCCATTCTATCCCCTGGTCCGGCAGGGCCTGCACGGCGGTCTCCTCCTGGCTGCCGTCATCCTTCCTGCTTTTGATTCCGGCAAGGCCAAGGGTTTGTGTTTCCGGACTCATTTTACTCTATCGCGGGATAAATTGCAATATTTTCTATCCTTGTGCAAAATTTCCTGCGGCAGAAAATTTCCGTCTCATCCTCAATTTCCTCTTGACAAAATCCCGGAAAAGGTTTATATAATATATGAACACTTGCTCATATGAAGGAGTGATAAAAATATGAACGACCTCACCCCCTGCTGCCAGGAGGACCAGGTCCATCAGGACGCGGTGGACCTGGTGCGGAAGGACCTCCCCCCCGACGAGGACCTGTACGACCTGGCGGAGCTGTTCAAAATGTTCGGAGACAGCACCCGGGTCAAGATTCTCTGCGCCCTGACCCGGTCGGAGCTGTGCGTGTGCGACATTGCCCGGCTGCTGTCCGTGTCCCAGTCGGCGGTGTCCCACCAGCTGCGGGTGCTGAAAAACGGCAAGCTGGTGAAATACCGCCGGGAAGGCAAAACGGTGTACTACTCCCTGGACGACGACCATGTGCGGGAGATCCTCCGGCTGGGGCTGGAGCACGTGGGGGAATAGGATGAAGCGGAGCTTTTGGGACCGCGCGGCCTGGTTCTACGACCTGGCCGAGGCGCTCAACGGCCGGGCCTACCGGGCCATGACGGAGCGGGTGGGGCGGCTGACCCCCCGGGGCAGCCTGGCGCTGGACTGCGCCGCCGGGACCGGGGAGCTGGCCATTGCCATGGCGGGCCGGGCGGAGCGGGTGCTTTGCACCGACCTCTCCCTGCCCATGCTGGAGCGGGCCGCGCGGAAGGCGGAAAAGCGGGGGGTTCTCAACCTGGAGTTCGCGGTGCGGGATTTGACCGCCCTGCCCGACCCGGACCACACCTATGACGCCGCGGCGGCGGGCAACGTCCTCCACCTGCTGGAGGATCCGGCCCTGGCGGTCTCTCAGCTGCTCCGGGTTACCAAGCCGGGCGGGCCGGTGATTCTGCCCACCTTTCTGCTGGGGGAGCGGAACGGAGCCGGCGCGGCCCTGGCCGCATACCGGCTGCTGGGGTTCCGCCCGGCCTCCCGCTTTACCGCCGGGACCTACCGGGCCCTTCTGGAGCGCGCGGACGCGCGGCTGACCTGCTTTGAGGTCATCCCGGGCTGGATTCCCGTGGGCCTGGGCATTTTGCAGCGGATTCCCTAGCGGGCAGAGAGCCCATACATCTATATTTTAAGGAGTGTTTGAATCATGAAAAAGACCTTTCAGCTCATCGACCTGGACTGCGCCAACTGCGCCGCGAAAATGGAGAACGCCATCAAGAAGTTGGACGGCGTAACCGGCGCTTCCGTCAGCTTCATGGCCCAGAAAATGACCGTGGAGGCGGAGGACGGCCGCTTTGACGACATTATGAAGCAGGTGGTGAAGACCTGTAAAAAGGTGGAGCCCGACTGCGAAATCGTCTTGAAGTAATTCCGCTTCCTTTCGTATTAAGAGGAGTGATTTTTGTGACGAAAAAGCAGAAAAAGATGCTCTGGCGTATCCTGTGCGCCGCGGCGCTGTTTATTGTGCTCCAGCTGCTGCCCCCCATCTGGCTGTCCGGGCCCGTCCCCCTGCTCAGCACCGTGCAGGACCGGGACGGCTGCGGCGGGTACGCTCTGGCCCTGTGGCCCCTGTACCTGATTCCCTATGCCGTCATCGGCTGGGATGTGCTGTACCGGGCGGTGCGCAACATCCTGAACGGCCAGGTCTTTGACGAGAATTTCCTGATGGCGGTGGCCACCGTGGGCGCCTTCGGCTGCGGCGAGTACCCGGAGGCAGTGGCGGTGATGCTCTTCTACCAGGTGGGCGAGCTGTTCCAGAACGTGGCGGTGGGCCGTTCCCGCCGGTCCATCGCCGCCCTGATGGACATCCGCCCCGACTATGCCAACATAGAGCGGGAGGGGCAGCTGGTCCAGGTGGACCCGGAGGAGGTGTCCGTGGGGGATGTGATTGTGGTCAAGGCCGGTGAGCGGATCCCCCTGGACGGCACGGTACTGGAGGGGGCCTCCGCCCTGGACACCGCCGCCCTCACCGGGGAGTCCCTGCCCCGGGACGTATCCCCGGGCAGCGAGGTCATCTCCGGCTGCGTCAACCTCTCCGGCCTGCTCCATATCCGCGTGACCCGTCCCTTTGGCCAGTCCACCGTGGCCAAAATCCTGGACTTGGTGGAAAACTCCAGCCAGAAAAAGGCCAAGGCGGAGCACTTCATTACCAAATTCGCCCGGTACTACACCCCGGCGGTGGTCTTTGCCGCCCTGGCGCTGGCCTTTGTGCCCCCGCTGCTGGGCATGGGCGGCGTGGGCATGTGGGTGCAGCGGGCCCTGATTTTCCTGGTGGTCTCTTGTCCCTGCGCCCTGGTCATCTCCATTCCCCTCAGCTTCTTCGGCGGAATCGGCGGGGCCTCCAAGCAGGGGGTCCTGGTCAAGGGCAGCAACTATCTGGAGGCCCTGGCCCAGGCCGGCGTGGTGGTCTTTGACAAGACGGGCACCCTGACCCAGGGCAGCTTCTCCGTCACCCAGGTGCGGCCGGAGGGCGTGGAGGAGGCGGAGCTGCTGGAGCTGGCCGCTCTGGCCGAGCAGTTCAGCACCCACCCCATCTCCCGCTCCATCCTGCGGGCCTGGGGTGGGCAGGCGGATCCGGACCGGGTGTCCGGCGCGGAGGAGATTGCCGGGCAGGGGGTCCGGGCTCTGGTGGACGGCCGGGAGGTGCTGGCGGGCAACCGGAAGCTGATGTCCCGCCTGCCCGGCTGGACGGCCCCGGACGGGGAGGAGGCAGGCACCGCGGTCCATGTGGCGGCGGACGGCCGCTACGCCGGCTGCCTGATCATCTCCGACCAGCCCAAGCCCGGCGCGGCCCAGGCGCTCCGGGAGCTGAAGCGCTCCGGCGTGCGCCAAACCGTGATGCTCACCGGCGACTCCGAGTCCGCCGCCCGGCGGGTGGCCGGCGAGCTGGGCTTGGACCAGTACCGCGCCCAGCTGCTGCCCCATCAGAAGGTGGAGCAGGTGGAGCGCCTGCTGGCCGAAAAGGCCCCCCAGGAGCAGCTGGTCTTTGTGGGGGACGGCATCAACGACGCGCCGGTGCTCTCCCGGGCGGACATCGGCGTGGCCATGGGGGCGCTGGGAAGCGACGCTGCCATTGAGGCGGCGGACATCGTCCTGATGGACGACAAGCTGGAAAAGCTGGCCCTGGCCATCCGCATCGCCCGGAAAACCCTCTCCATTGTGCGGCAGAACATTGTCTTTGCCCTGGGGGTCAAGTTCCTGGTGCTGGCCCTGTCCGCCATGGGCCGGGCCAACATGTGGATGGCGGTCTTTGCCGACGTGGGGGTATCCGTGCTGGCCATCCTGAACGCCGGGCGGATGCTGAACTGCGACAGGCTCTGAGACCCCTCCCGGCGGCGCTCCCCCGGACATACAAACCCCCGGCGCAGTCCGTTTTTCTGCGCCGGGGGTGCTTCTATGCCGTCCGGTTTTCCCGGGCCTCTGCCGGCGGGGCTCAGAAATACTTCCGGATGCCGTCGGAGGCCAGGGAGGCGTCGTCGCTGATGGTGATGGTAAACTTGATGTTGTGGCGCTCGCCGAATTTGTTCAGCCAGTCCAGGAACTTCTCGGTCTCGTGGTCGCTCTCTCCGCCGACGATTTTGGTCAGGCTGTCGATGAAGATGTGGGTAATGTCGTAGTTCCCCGCGTACAGGCCGCTGATAAAGCCCTTCAGTGCGGTGTAGCTGTCGATATCATAATGGCTGGATTCCACCAGTCGGATCTGGTAATGAATATCAAAGGTTAACTTATTGCCCCGCTCGATGCAAACCACATTGCCGTGCTCGGTCTGGACGGCGCTGTTAATCATCTCAATCATCTGCTTGGTTTTGCCGGAGCCCTTCTTGCCCATAATGACACGTATCATGTTCATCACTCCTTCATGTTTTGGCCGGAAGGCTGTGCTTCCTTTCCTGTTACCACTTTACCATATCGCCCCGTTTTTTTCAACAGGATTATTGTGAATTTTTTTGATTCGGCCCGGCGCGCCGCAGGGCATTCAGACCGCCGGATCCTGCCCCCGGTAGTGCTTCTCCCAGCCGCTGCGCCGGTAGTACTGCCAGGTCAGCAGGGCGCACGCAATCCAGCCCACCGGGTATCCCAGGGCCACCGTATAGATGCTGTTGACAAAGCGGGTCACGGTGAACAGGTAGACCTGCCGCACCAGCACAAAGCTGAACAGCATCAGCAGCATGGGCCCCCGGGAGTCCCCCGCCCCCCGCAGGGCGCCGGCGTAGGTCTGGTTCCAGGCGCTGAAGAAGTGGAAGGGGGTCATCAGGGTGATAATCAGCACGCCGTAGTGCAGCACCTGGGGGTCGGAATTGAACAGCCGGACCAGGGGCCGGGCAAAGCACAAAATCAAAAGGCTGACGCAGAGGAGCAGGCCGGTCCCCAGCCGGGCGGCGGTTCTGGTCCCCGCCTTGGCCCGCTCCAGCCGGCCCGCCCCCAGGTTCTGGCTGACAAAGGTGGTGACCGCCTGGCCGATGCTCTGCACCGGCAGGAGGATGAACTGGTCAATTTTCACATAGCTGCTCCACCCGGCAATCAGGTCGGTGTTGTCAAAGGCGTTGATGTAGGACTGGACAAAGGTGTTGGAGAAGGCGGTCAGCGCCTGCTGAATGCCCACCGGCATTCCCACGGTCAGGATGCGCCGGAAGATGGGCAGGTCGATGCGCATTTCCCGCAGGGTCAGCCGCCAGGCCCCCTCCGCCCGGGCCAGGCACAGGCACACCAGCACTGCGGAGACCGCCTCGGACAGGACGGTGGCCAGGGCCGCGCCGGCGATTCCCATCCGGAAGCCCAAAACGAACAGCAGGTCCAGGGCGATGTTCAGCAGGCTGCTGACAATCAAAAACAGCAGCGGCCTTCGGGTGTCTCCCACCGCCCGGAGGATGCAGCTGCCCATATTGTAGGTGAACAGGAAGATGACCCCCATGAAGTAGATGCGCAGGTAGACGGAGGCGGGCTCCAGCACGTCTGCCGGGGTGGAGATCAAGGCCAGCATCCCGGGGACGAAGGGGACGGACAGCAGCGCGGCCGCGCAGCCAATCAGCAGGGCGGCGGTCATGGTGGTCTCCACCGCAGTGTGGAGCTCCCGGTCCTTTTTGGCCCCGAAGCAGTTGCTGATGACCACCCCCGCGCCCACGGACACCCCGTTGAAGAAGTTCACCAGCGTGTTGCACAAGGGGGTGGTGGAGCCCACCGCCGCCAGGGCCTGCTTGCTGACAAAGTTGCCCAGAATCATGCTGTCCACTGTGTTGTACAGCTGCTGAAACAGATTCCCCAGCAGCAGGGGCAGGGCGAAGGCCAGCAGCAGCCTGCTGATGGGGCCCTGGGTCATGTCCATGGCGCGGGTCTTTCCCGGCGCGCATTTTCCCTCCATCCCGGTGCTCCCCCCTTTTTTCGGCGTTCTGCGGCGCTCAGCCGGTGCGCGGCCGGCCTGGCGGAGTCCATTATACACGGTATTCCGACAAAAATCCATAGGAAATCCCCGTTTTCCTTCCTGTTTCCCTTGATTTTCCGGCCCGCGCTCCGCCCGGCCCTGACGGTGTGCGCGGAACCGGCGCCGGAAATGCGGCGGGCCGCGCAACGCGCGGCGCGAAGCCGGGGGCCGGCAGAGCGCCGGAAGGGGAATCCCCCGCCCCGGGCCGGAGCGGGCCCGCGCACCGGGCACAGCGGGAAACGCAATTTTTTTGACGAAAACCGCCGCCTTTTTGGCAATTTACAAAATGTTCATAACCATGTCATGATTTTTTCTTAATTGCGCGGTATGATAACAGCGTACCCCGAAAGAAGAAACATCTCCCATTTCTCCCTCTCCTTTTACAACACATCGTAAACCGCCCTGGCCGGCCGGCCAGG